>JBBDYF010000103.1:0-4806 GCA_040901775.1 Pirellulaceae bacterium
CCACGCTAAGACTTAGCCCGCCTTCGCAAACCGAAAGTGGCGCTGTCCAATTAGGATGACTACCAGTAATTCCACAAGCGTGAAACCATGCCGTGTTCGCCGTGGTGGGAAGGCTGTGGTCATGCTCAGTTTTCCTTTCTTCAAAATGAGGGGAGACAAGTCGTCTTGAGACCGCGACGAAACGATTGAATTCTTAACAGGCTAAATCGTGATGATGATTGCTCAAAAATAATATTTTGACTGGTCAAAATTTACCAGATCGCGTTCGTATGTCAAGTAGCGATCGAAAAAGTCGCTCTCGTCCCATCCAGCTTGCCGCGCATTCCCTGTCAAGCTGCGGCGGTTAAGCCGGCTGACCCGGTCTGACGACGCGAACTTGGCGCGCCGGGCCGCGGCTTCCGATTGCACTTATAGCGCGCTTGCGCGGTGCGTGCGCCGCGGGCACGAAAGGCCGATTCGCCCAGCGCTTCAGGGAGGATGTATGAGCGAACTGCAGGGCATGTTTTCCTGGCGAATGCTGTGGGTCGTCGTCGGTCTGGGCCTGGTCGGTCTGCTGGCGTCGCTGTCGCGCGAGGAAGCCCCGGAGGTGGATGACTCGGTCGCCTCCCCCTCTGCAAATCGGCCGCTCGCGCGGGATCGCGCGCCCGGAGACAGCCCCGCCATCGGCGACGAGCCGCAAATCGCGCCGCTGGGTCCACTGGTGGCCGACAACATTCAGCTCGATCCTTCGATCACCGAAACCCCGTCGCTGCCGGCCAAGCCGCATGCTGAACTGCTGGAGTTTCCGGAAACGGCAAGTGCCGACAACGCCCGTGGCCGCCGGCCGAGCCTCGAGCAGGATTTTCCTCAAAGCCTGATCAGCCAAAGCGAGGTTGGGCCGATCACCGAGCCTCCGCCGTCGTCGATTCGGCCAGAGCCCGCGCCCGAACCCGAAATTCCTCCCACCAAGGCTTGGCCGCTGGCGCTCGGCTTGATCGAGCAACTCGATCGGTTGGCCGTCGCGGTGCCGGCAGCGGCGCCGTGGGCCGCACGGGTCCAGGCCGAGGCGCAGTCGCTCGCCCAGTTGGGTTCGCTAGTTACGCCCGCGGCGGCCGAAGTGATCGGCCGTTTGGACCGACTGGCCGACGAGGCAAAAACCTCGGCCGCAGCGCTACCGGCCGACAGTCGGTCGAAGCTGCTGCGAGCGGGCTACGCGGTGGTCCGCCGCGTGGTGATCTGGGATCTGGCTCATCAGTTGGCGATCCGCGGCGACGCGGAACTGGCCCCCGTGGTCGATCGCGACGCTTGGATCGGCGCGCTGGCCGGGGTCGATCGCCAATTGGCCGATACCGGCGCGGCGGCCAATTGGCGCAAGTATTTGCGGTTGGACGAGGCTCACGAGCGGTTCGACTCGGCCACTTGTTCGCCCGGCGATCAGCGAGATCTGGCCCGCGACATTCTACACCGGATGCATTCGACGCAGCTCTCGCACGACCAGAGCCGGTTCCTCAAAACTCCTGCGTTCGCCGCGTTTACCAAACAGTTGCACGATCGGGCCGCGGAAACGCCCGATCTGGTGGCCCTGCTCGACGCGATCGAGCGGCACGAGCGGGACGGCCTGGCCGCCGAGTCGCAAGGCCTGGCCGAGCAGTACGATTTGCTCCGCTGGTCGTCGGACGACGGCGTCAAGGAACTGGTCGATACGGTCAACGCGTACTACCGCAATGCCAACGTGCGGGTCGCCCTGTCGGCCGAACTGGTCAACCGCATGCTCCCCCGCGCCCAGCCGCAGTATGAACCGGTGCAAGACACCATCCAGGGGGCCTGGGTCGAGGGGGACAGCCAGACGAGCACGAAGCTGCGAATCGTGCTGACGCCGGACCAGTCGCGGTGGAACATCGGGCTGGAAGCGCAGGGCGAAGTCGCCTCGAACACGGCGTCGAGCAAGGGGCCGGCGACGTTCTATCAGGACGGCGTGTCGTTCTTTCGGGCCCGCAAGCGGGTGCTCGTCGATCGCCGCGGCATTCGCCTGCAAAATGCGGAAGCGGACGCCAACGCCAACAACAACCTGAGCGATTTTGAAACCGATTTCGACGGCATTCCGTTGTTCGGCAATCTGGTCCGCGCGATCGCCCGCAACCAGTACGAAGTCGCGCAGCCGGCCGCCAAGGTCGAGGTGGAAGGAAAGATCGTCTGGCGGGCGACCAACCAGCTCGATCGCGAAGTCGCCGCCAAGCTGGAACAATCGAAGCGGGATTTTCAAACCAAACTGCTCGACCCGCTGCGCAAGCTCCAGCTCGAACCGACCGCGGTCGATCTGGAGACGACCGCCGATCGGCTGATCGCCCGCTATCGCCTGGCGGGGCGCGACCAGGTGGCGGCCCACACGCCGCGGCCGCAAGCGCCCGGCGACAGCCTGCTCAGCGTGCAGATTCACGAATCGGCCCTGAACAACGTGCTCGAGCAGTTGAAGCTGCACGGCCGGCGGTACGAGCTGCGCGAACTGTACGAGGAAATCACGGCCCACTTCACGGCGAACCCCGAACCGATTCCCGACGACTTGCCGCACGACGTGTACGTCACCTTTGCCACCGAAAATCCGGTGTCGGTCGATTGCCAGGACGGACGCGTGCGGCTCACGATCCGGCTGCAAGAGCTGGCCCAGGAGGGAACGCGGAACCAGTGGCACGATTTTGCCGTCCGCGGCTACTACGCCCCGGTGGCCAACCAGCTCGACGCCAATCTCGAGCGCGAAGGGGTGATCGAGTTGATCGGGAATCGACTCCGGTTTGGCGACCAGATCGCCCTGCGGGGCATTTTCGGCAAGGTCTTGTCGCGCAACCGGAAGTTGAACTTGGTGAACAAGCAAATCGCCCAAGCGCCGGAACTGACGGACCAACAAGTCACGCAGTTCGTGATCCACGACGGCTGGATCGGGGTCGCCCTGGGACCAAAGAGTCCCGGCAGGGCCGTGGCGATGCAGCCCCGCCCCAATCTGAAGTCCAAGACCAGGTAGTCCGCGCTCGGCTATAATTCTGGCTGCCAAATCCTCCTCCTCTCCTCCTCCTCTCCTCCTCCCTCCTACTCCTCCTACTCCTACTCCTACTCATCCTCATCCTCATCCCCAGCCCTAGCCCCTTCCCCCTCATGCCCGCCTCGCGCGAAGTCGTCGTTACCGGCCTGGGAGTTGTCGCTCCCGTGGGGATCGGTCGCGATGCGCTGTGGAGCGCGCTCGACGCGGGCCGAAGCGGGGTCGATTGGCTGCCGGAATTTGCCGCGGCCGATCTGCCGTTCCGCTTCGGCGGGCGGATTCGCGATTTCGACGCCAAGCAGTACGTGCAGCCGCGAAAAACGATCAAGGTGATGTGCCTGGAAATCCAGGCGGGCTATGCGGCGGCCATGCTGGCCATGCAAGACGCGGGGCTGGCCAAGGGATCGGTCGATCCCGAGCGATTGGGCGTCGCCTTGGGCAGCGAGATGTTCTATGGCGAAGTCGAGGAAGTGCGCGAGGTTTTCAGCCATTGCAACGACAACGGCCAGTTCGACTACGACCGCTGGGGCCTGCAAGCCTTCAAAGACCTGTTTCCGCTCTGGATGCTGAAGTACCTGCCCAACATGGCGGCGTGCCACATCAGCATTGCCTGCGACGCCCGCGGGCCGAACAACTCGATCGTGCAGGGGGGCGCTTCGAGTTTGCTGGCGATTATCGAGGCGCTGCTGGTCATCCAGCGGGGCCATGCCGACGTGATGATCGCCGGCGGAAGCGGCTCGTGCGTGACGACCAGTTGCCTTCCCTTTCGCGGCTGGGATCATCTATCCAAGTGGACGGGCGAGCCGGCCCAGGCCTCGCGGCCGTTCGATGCCCGCCGCTCGGGCGTCGTTCCGGGCGAAGGGGCCGGCGCGTTCGTGCTCGAAACGCGCCAGCACGCCGAGCGCCGCGGCGCGCCGATCCTGGCCCGCCTCTCAGGCTTCGCGCGGTGTTTCGAGCCGGCGGTCAGAGGCCAGCCGCTGGCGGGAACGGCGATCCGACAGTCGATCCAAGGGGCGCTGGTCTCGGCCGGCATGGAGCCAACCGACATCGGCCATGTGAACGCTCACGGCTTGGGAAGCATCCATCACGATGCGGCCGAGGCCCGCGCGATTCGCGACCTGCTGGGCGAGATTCCCGTCACCGCCCCCAAAAGCTATTTTGGCGACCTGGGCGCCGGCAGCGGAGCGGTCGAAATGGGGGCCAGCGTGTTGGGCTTCGTCCACGGGCGAGTTCCCGCGACGCTCAATTACCAAACGCCCGATCCGGCTTGTCCCGTCAATGTGATTAACGGCGCTTCTCCTGCGGTCGATAAGCCGGCGGCAATCATTCTGAACCAATCGACCACCGGTCAGGCAGCGGCGATCGTGATCGCCGTGGCCTAAAACTGCTTGAAGAAACTGCATGGCCAAGCGACAAAAACCGCCGACCAAGGGGCCGACCTCGCCGCTCGGCGCTTCGCCAACCGCGCCGCTAGCTCACCCGCCCGCCAGGCAGCCGCTGCTGTTGGGAACCAGCATCGTGCTGTTCGGCTTGTGGTTCGTCTTTCTGCTGGTGGCGGCGATTTGGAACAAATAGGGCGGCCATAACGGCAACGATCCAGGTCGCCTTAGCGCCCAGATTTTGGGTGAGAGGGGCCGCCGCTTTTGAAAACGGCTGAACAGATGGGATTTTCCCATCTGAGTAATCCCGCACCTAACCCCTAGATAGTCGGCGGTTGCGAACTATTCCACGCCGATGGCGCAAGGGGTGCAACTCGCACATTGTGATTCTAAAGAGCTTGCTGATAGCAGCGCAGG
>JBBDYF010000104.1:0-4782 GCA_040901775.1 Pirellulaceae bacterium
CCGCAAATCACCCACCCAAGCCAACCCCAATTGTTAAGCCTGACAAGGCACTAGGCACACCCCTTCCGTGGCAAAGAACGTTGCGGTCATACATGCATGCTTCTTATCTTCCCGGCGTGGTGCAAGCCAAGTACGTCACTGACTATTTGCTCGATGTCAAGTTGCCCCCACCGCGGACGATCGACGAGTGGGAAGAGCAGCGGGCCGAAAGTTAACCGGAACGAACCGCTCAGATTTCCAAAATCATCTGGATCGGGTCTTCGAGCAGTTGCTTGATCCGGACGAGGAAGGTGACCGCGTCCTTGCCGTCGGCCAGGCGATGATCGTAGGTCAGGGCGACGTACATCATCGGGCGGACCTGCACCTGCCCCTCGATCGCGACGGGGCGCTCTTGAATCGTGTGCAGGCCGAGGATGCCGGTCTGCGGCGGATTCAAAATCGGGGTGGAAAGCAGCGATCCAAAAACGCCCCCGTTGGTAATCGTGAAGGTTCCGCCGCTCAATTCCTGAATCGACAGCTTGCCGTCGCGGGCGGCTGCCGCGGCCCGCTTGATCTCGGTTTCGATCCGGGCGAACGACATCGACTCGACGTTGCGGATCACCGGAACGACCAGCCCCCGTTCGGTGCTCACCGCGACGCTCAAGTGAACGTAATCGTGATAGAGGATGTCGTCGCCGTCGAGTTGCGCGTTGAGCACGGGAAACTGCTTCAGGGCCAGGGCCGTGGCGTGGGCGAAGAACGACATCAACCCGAGCGACACGCCGTGGGCCTCTTTGAACTGCTCTTGATGGCGCTTCCGCAACGCTTGCACCGCGGTCATGTCGATCTCGTTGAACGTCGTGAGCATCGCCATCGCCTGCTGCGCCCGGACCATCCGATCGGCGATGCTGCGGCGAATCTTGCTCATCGTCTCGCGGCGAACCCCATCGGCCTCGGCAGGCGGCTCAGCAGCGGGCGGCTTTGCCGGACGCTCGATCTTGGGCGATGGTTTTCGTTCGGGTTCCGGCTCTGGCTGGGGTTCCGGCTCTGGTTCGGCTGCCCGCCGGGTGCTGGGCGGAGCAGCGGCTTTCTCGGGTTTCGCGGGTTTCTTTTCCAGAGCGCCGGGTAGCGTCGTCGGGCCGTTTTCCTGGGCCGCGGCCCGCTCGGCGGAACGTTTAGCGCGCGGCGCTTCGCTTGTTGCCGATGCGGAACGCGCCGCGGCCGGGTCGATCTGGGCGACAACGTCGCCGATCTGGACCGTCGCTCCCGCCTCGATCTTCTGGCGCAGCACACCGGCGACCGGCGCGGGGAGATCGACCGTCGCCTTGTCCGACTCCAGCTCGCAGATCGGCTCGTCGATGGCGACCTGATCTCCCTCGTTTTTCAACCACTGCAGCAAAACTGCTTCGCTGATCGACTCGCCCAAGGCGGGGACTTGCACATTGCTTGACATTCAGGCTGTTCCTCTCGTCGCGTGCTTCACGGTCGCTTGCTTCACGGTCGAACCATCGCCCTGCATCTGTTTTCCATTTTCCACCCGCGCGGGCGACTCGGCGCTGGGCGGGACACGCTCGACACGCGCCAGCGCCTGCGCGATGAGTGCCTGTTCTTCCACTTCGTGCAGGCCGAACGCCCCGGTGGCGGGACTGGCGGCCTCGACTCGCCCGTGATACGTCAGCACCGACGTGTCGGGCAGCAACTCGCGCAGCCGAGGCTCGATAAAGCTCCAAGCCCCCATGTTGCGCGGCTCTTCCTGCACCCAGGCCACCTCGTGAGCCCGCCGATAGCGGGCCACGATCTTTTGCAACTCTTCGCGCGGAAACGGGTAAAGCTGCTCGATCCGAACCAGGGCGATTTCGCCGGCCTGCCGCTCATCGCGGGCCGCCTGCAAGGTGTAAAAGACCCGGCCGCTGCATAGCACCAGTCGCTGCACGCGGTCGCGATCTGGCGCGCTGGGGTCGTCGAGGACCGGGTGGAACGCCCCTTGGGTAAAGTCGGCCAGGGGCGAGGCGGATCGCTCGTCGCGCAGCAGGCTTTTGGGCGTGAGCAGCACCAGCGGCTTGCGAAAGCCGCGATGCATCTGTTGCCGCAGGGCGTGAAAATACTGGGCCGGGTGCGTCGGGCAGCAGACCTGCATGTTGTTCGCGGCGCACAATTGCAAGAACCGCTCGGGACGGGCGCTCGAATGTTCTGGACCCTGCCCCTCGTACCCGTGCGGCAAGAGTAGGACGATCCCGCTCATCCGTTGCCATTTGGCTTCCGCGCTGGCAATGAACAGGTCGATCACCGGTTGCGCACCGTTCACGAAGTCGCCGAACTGCGCCTCCCAAACTACCAGCGTGTGCGGGTCGGCCGAGCTGTAGCCGTACTCGAACCCCAGCACCGCCAACTCGGAAAGCATGGTGTTGACGATCGTGAAGCGGCCTTGGTCTTCGGCCAGGTGGGCCAGCGGGACGTAGCGCTCGCCCCGCTCGGTGTCGTGCAGCACAGCATGGCGGTGGCTGAACGTTCCCCGCTCGACATCCTGACCCGTCAGCCGCACGGCGGTCTTTTCGAGCAGCAGCGAGCCGATCGCCCACATCTCGGCGCAGCCCCAGTCGGCCGGCTTGGTGCCGGCGGCCATCGCGGCCCGCGACTCGAACAGCCGCTTGAGTTTGCGATGCGCGGCAAAACCGTCCGGCAGGCGAAGGTACGCGTCGGTAACCTGGCGCAGCACCTGGGGATCGACCGCGGTCTTGGCGCTCCAGTCGGTTCCGGCCCGGCCCAGCCCTTGCCAATTTCCGCCGAGCGCGAAAATCCGCTGCCGGGGACGCAGCTCTCGGGCCAGCTCGAGCGATTGATCCAGTTGCTGCCGCAGTTGAGCAAGAAACTGATCGAGATCGGCCTGGTCGATCCGCCCCTGGCCGAGCAGCCGTTCCGAGTAAATCTTGGTGAGCGTCGGATGCTTGGCAATCTGGCGATACATCAGCGGCTGCGTGAATGTGGGATCGTCCGCCTCGTTGTGGCCGTGCCGGCGATAGCACCACAGATCGATCAGCACATCGACCTTGAACTGCTGTCGGAAGGCGATCGCCAAATTGGCTGCGTGAACTACGGCCGCGGGATCGTCGCCGTTGACGTGAAAGATCGGAGCCTGAATCATCTTCGCCACGTCGGTCGGATAGGGCGTGAAGCGGGTTTGCGACGGCGTGGCGGTGAACCCGACCTGGTTGTTGACGATGACGTGGATCGTCCCCCCGGTGCGATACGCCGGCAGCTCGGAAAGGCCGAGCGTTTCCGGCACTATCCCCTGTCCCGTGAAGGCCGCTTCGCCGTGGATCAGGATCGGCACGACGCGGCCCCGCTCCTCGTCGCCGCGGCGTTCCTGCTTGGCCCGCACGATCCCCTCGATCACCGGGTCGATCAACTCCAGGTGGCTCGGATTGGAACTGAGCGAACAATGAACCTTGTGCCCCTGGCTCGTCACTCGGTTGTAGGAATAGCCGAGGTGATACTTGACGTCACCCTCGCCCTCGTTCGATTGCGGCGTCGTCGTTCCGGCGAACTCGCTGAAGATGATCTCGTAGGGCTTGTTGACCACATGTGCCAACACATTGAGGCGGCCGCGGTGGGGCATGCCCATCACCACCTCTTCGGCGCCGAGCGCCGCCCCCTCGTCGATCAGCGTCTCGAGCAGCGGGATCAGCGACTCGGCCCCTTCGATCGAGAATCGCTTTTGCCCGACGAACTTGGCATGCAAAAAGGCTTCGAACGATTCGGCCGTCATCAGGCGCTGCAGAATGTGAAGCTGCTCTTCGTCCGAGAACGACGGCTGGTTCAGCGTCGGCTCCATCCGCTCTTGCAGCCAGGTCCGCTGCGCCGGATCGGTAATCTCCATGTACTCGATGCCGAGCGTGCCGCAGTACGTGGTCGTTAGCTGCGCTCGCAATTCGCGCAGCGTGCCTGCCGGCGGGCCGAGAAAATTGCCGGGGCGGCCGATGGGTCGATCGAGGTCGGCCTCGCTCAGGCCGAACTCGCCCAGTTCCAACAGCGGATGCGGCGGGCGATCGTGCCCCAACGGATCGAGCTTGGCGATGCAGTGCCCCAGTTCGCGATACGAATGCACCAGGTCGTAGGCCCCTTCGGCCAAGCGATCGTCGGCGGGCTGTCGTTCGTCGCCGATCGGCCGGCGAGTCGTCGGGGAACTTTCCGAGCCCGCCTGAAACCCGGCAAAAAACGCCTGCCACTCGCGGCCGACGCTGTGCGGATCGCGCCGGTACTGCGCGTGCAAGCGCTCGAGATAATCGGCGTTCGCGCGGTGAAAGAAATCGAGAGGCTGCATGATAACCGCAATCGGATGACCGCGCTGCTGAACGTCCGCGGCCCAGGGCCGAAGAATGCTATAGTATAGGTTCTGAGGCGCGTCCCGGTACGAGGTTCACCCACGGTTTGGCAGGGCGCAGCAGTACAGGCAGCACCACAGGAAGGTCCAACGTGCATTTTCTTTACGGATCGAAGCAGGGGTCGCCCCTGCGTCTGGTGGCGACATTCTCTTCCGAGCAGCAACTGCTGGCCTACGTTCGCTGGGCGACCCTTTCCGACCTGGGCGAGCGGCGCGGCAAATTCGAGCAAGGGAGCGCCTTGGCCAGCTACGATTCGTGGGATTCCACCACGCAGCCCTTGACCGAAGAGGATGTCTCCGCGGTCGTTCACAACCCGACCCCCAGCATGTTGTAGCCGGCAGTCGAGGAGTTTTAGGCAGCACGCAGCAAATGATCTACCCCCAGCGCATCGCAAAGAGAGGATCGGAAGCCACGGATGAAA
>JBBDYF010000105.1:0-4747 GCA_040901775.1 Pirellulaceae bacterium
GAACGCTTTGCCGTGATTCGCCAGAAAGCTGATGCTGCTGAAATACGAGCCGAAGCCGGACAAGCCGACCGCCCAGCCGGGCAACGAGCGGCCGGCCGCCATGAACTGTTCGCTGGTGCTGGTCCGCTGCCAGAAGCGCCACCCCAGGGCGACGATGGCCAGGTTGTAGGCGACCACGATGCCCACGTCGAGCAGCGAAAGTTGCATCATGTTCGCACAGTCTCGCCGGGGCTTTTGAATCTCAGTTCTCGTCGCGGACGAGTTCGCTATCGCGCCATGCCTTTTGGAAGTCGCGAATGCCGGCGGAAACGTGCGGCGGGGCTGTTTTCAGCGCGCGGTCGAATGGCTCGCCAGCGAGCCGCCCGCCGCCGCTTTGGAACAGGTGGGCCGCCTGGGCGGCGGTCGCCTGGTCGTACTTAGCCAGTGCCGCGACCAGCTTGGGCAGATCGCCACCGGCGGCGGTCAGCGCGCGCTCGGCATAGTCGCGCGCGCTCGAGCGCCGGCCATCGCCGTCGCCATCCAACCAGACCGCGCCGCTGAGGCCCAAAGTGTACGGCTGCCAAGCGGGCGACGTCGGCTGATACGGTTTAGCAGTGGTCCAATGCGGGCCGTCGATTCCCTTGCCCAGGGCGATAGCGACCAGATGCACGTCGTGCTTGGGCAGGGGGATTTTCCAACTCTGCTGCCACTGAACGCCCGTGGGAAGCTCCCCTATGGCAGCCGGAAGAATCGCTTCTTCGCGAAGCAATTGGCCGTTGGCGTATAAATGCACGTGCGTCGCCTGGGTCCAATGCGGGCCGAGCACGCGCACCGCGACTTCCACCTCGTCGCCGGCGAGCGCGGCCAGTTCGCCGCTGCCGTGCTTGCCCCCAACGACTTTGCCGCCGACGGTCAACTCGGCGAGCAGGCCATAGCTGACGAGCACGCGGCCTTGCAAAAAGCTCTCGACGGCGGCAGCGACGTCCAACCGGGCCACGTCCGCATCGTCGCAGCGAATGTAGGTCCGCCCCTGACCGACGATATAGCGCGCCACATCGTGCGAATCGCTGCTGCCGACCGGCGTGACCTGGTAACCCCGGTTGAGCAGGGCCATCCAGTCGTGGACGAGCCGCAAGGGGTCAGTCTGGGTCGCGCCGGAATTGATGACCTCCATGCCGTTGAACCGCATCGGCCAGCCGGCCAGATTTTCGCCGGTCGCGGAATTGAACCGCTCCGGCCCGAACGGACGCACGCCGCTATGCAGGTCGCGGGCGTGATTCAAAATAGCGACCTTTACGCCCGGCGTGGCAAAAATCTGGTCGAACGTGACGGACCACTCTTTCGACCGATGGTCGGGCACGCGCGCGCCCGGCTGCACGGGAAAGATGTTGAAGTGGCCGACCGGCGTCGTCACTTCGTTGCCCATGACCGGGGTGAAATACTGCCGCACGCCGAGCCGCTGGGCGTGCGACTCGTAGTCGATATGGACGTTGTGATCGGTGGCGATCGGCAGCTCGATCCCCTCGCCGGCCAGGGTGATCATCCGCTCGTCGATCGTCGCGTCACCGTGTCCCGAAAAGGTGACCGTGTGGATATGGGTATCGCAGGCGATATAGCCCGGCGTGGGTACTTCGCGGCGGATCGCCAGCCGGTGCTTGGCGGTCTGGCCCGCGGCGAGTGTCGTTTCGATCTGGGCCAGCGAATACTCGAACCCGCGCCCCGCGTAGATCGTGTATTGTCCCGCCGGCACGCTAAAGCGAGCCCGGCCATTGGAGGTATAAACGACTCCCGGACGAGCCGCGAGCTGGTCGCCGGAAACCGCGGCGGTCGCGTGCCGCGAACCATCGGCATCGGCGATGGTAATGCGGGCCGGCAGCGGCTGGCTCGTCTCCGCGTCCACGACGTCGATTTCCAGCGTCGCTTCGCTCAGCGCGTCACGCACGCCGCGGGGCTCGATTCGCAACTGGCCGACGCGAATGTCGTCGCTGGGCGAAGTGGCGCTGGCCGCCGACTCGATTCGCAAGACGTTTTCGCCCGCGACAATCCTCCCGGCGGCGACCGGCAAATAGTGGGTCAGGTCCGCTTCGTCGCGAATCAGCTCGCCCAGCGGCTGGCCATTGAGCAGCACGCGCCACGGCTGCTTCACGTCTTGCTGCCGCAATTTCAGGGCATATTCGCCTGGGTTGCTGGCCGGCCAGGCGAAGCGGACTTCCAAGTGACTTCCCTGTGCGGCGGCGGGAAAGCTCGACCACTCGCGCTCCTCGCCGCTGCGCAAATGGACCAGCCGCGGCTCGATTGCGAGCTGCATTTCCGCCGCCTGCATTTTCTCTGGAAGAGCCCCCCACGCGGCGAGACAAACGGCGAAAGCGGCAAGGCTGGAGAGGGGAAAAGGATGCATCGGCGGCCACTCTATTGTTGCAAATGTTTATCGAACCAATCGGCGATCGACGGCATGTCCCGGTCGATATGGGCCCAGCCGTGAGCCGCCCCTTGTTTTACCTGAAGCTCTGCGGCCACCCCGGCCTCCTTCAGTTTGGTGACGATGATCTCGGCCTGCTGGATGGGGACGAGCGTGTCTTTATCGCCGTGGATAATCAGGGCGGGGGCGTCGTCCTTCGTCACCAGATTGATGGGGGAGATTTGCCGGCCGATCTCCAGAATTTTCTCTTCGTCGGTGATCGGCACGTAGCGGCCGAGCTTCGGGTCCAACACCTCGAACGCAAACGGGGCGCTGAAGGCTTTCAGGATGCCGCGGCCCAGGGCGTTTTCGCCCGGCTTGCCATAGTTCAGAAAGTCGGTGGGGGGAAAGAAACAGGCGACCGCCTGCACGCGGCTAGAGGCGCGATCGACTTCGTCCTTGGCCTGCGGATTGCCTTCGACCCCGCCGGTCCCTTGCATCAGCGACAGGTGCCCGCCGGCCGAGCCCCCGGTGATGCCGATCCGCTCGGCATCGATCTTGAAATCGCCGGCATGGTGACGGATGTAGCGGACGGCGCGATGCATATCTTCGAGGATTTCGGGAATCGTGAACTTCGGCTGGCTGCCGTGGACGACGGCGAAGACGGTGTAGCCCCGCCTGGCCAGTTCGTTGATCGGCGAGAACGCAAAGGCCGGCTCTGCAATCGCGTGGGCCGAGACCCAGCCGCCGCTGACCACCCAAACCACCGCCGCGCCGTTGGCGTTCTCGGTGGGGGTGAAGATGTCCATCGTCAGGGCCATGCCGTGCTTGCGGCCGTAGATCACGTCGCGCGTGCGCGTGAACGCGGCCTCGTCGGCCGCGCCAGCGCTCGCCAGAAATGCGGGCCAGATCGCGAGGGCCAGCAGGAAAACAACGAGAGCGGCGATGCGGCGCATGTGAGAGAATCTTCGGTTTGGGTTTCGAGGGCGACGAGAAGCGGGTCGCCCGATCTTAATCGAGCGATCGGGGCGGGTCACCTGTTCGGCACTACAAAACGTTGAACTTCCGTGCGCACCAGAAGACCACAGTTGCCCCACCGGCAAGCTAACGCATCCCGCTCGCCGATTGACCGCCGCGATCAGGCGACTTCTTCGCCCAAAGTTCGCAGCAGGTCGAACGTGTAGATCCCCGTGTCGTGGCCGTCGCTGAAGGCGATGCTGTAGGCATAGTTCCCCATCGGCTGCATGCCGGCAATCCGCAGCGGGGCCAGTTGCTCGGACTTCAGCATGGGCAAGGCGAGCGGGTCTTGCGGCGCGGTTCGCTTCTCGCGACAGGTGGCGCAGGGGCAAGCGTCGCGCAGCGCCTTGACGCCATAGCGCCGCCGCCGGTCGTCGCTCCACTGGATGACGAGGCCCCGGTCGTCGGTCCGCTCGAGTGCGGTTGGATAATGGTCCACGAAAAATCAACTTCAGATTGGAGATTTCAGATTATCAGAGCGAGCGCAAGGCATCGAGCAGCCGCTCGACTTCGGCCAGCGTGTTGTAGTGCACCAGGCCGACGCGGAGCATCCCTGCGGGTTCAAGTCCCAGCGTCTCGGTCAGGTTCAGGGCATAATAATTGCCGTGCCAGACGAACAGCCCTTGGCGGCCAAGCTGCTGCGCCAGTTGCGTTGAAGTAAAACGCTGGTGGGTCAGCGAAACGGTGGCGACGCGCTCGTCGAGCCGCGCGGGATCGGTGATGCCGCAGATTTGGACTTCGGGCAGCTCTGCCAACCCGGCGAGCAACGGCACCAGGAGCGAGCGCTCGTAGAGGACGATCTCGCGGTACGCTTCGTGCAAGGAGGCGCGGCGCGAGAGCGAGTCGTTGCCGGCCAGGTGCCTTCCCAGGTCGGACAGGTATTCCACGGCTGCCAGCGCGCCGGCGATCGCCTCGTGGCTTTGAGTGCCGGTCATCCACTTGCCGGGCAATTCCCGCGGCGCGGGGCGCACTTTGTAGGCTTCCAGCGATTCGAGCAGCTCGCGCCGACCCCACAGCACGCCGACATGCGGTCCAAAGAATTTGTATGCCGAGCAGGCCAAAAAATCGCATCCCCAGGCTTGCACGTCGATCAGACCGTGCGGGGCGTAATGCACGGCGTCGAGAAAAACCTTGGCCCCCATGGCGTGGGCCCAGTCGCAAATGTCGCGAACCGGGTTGATGCCGCCGGTGGCGTTCGAGGCACAGCCGACCGCCACCAGGCGGGTTCGCTCGTTGATCGCATGCCGCAGTTCGTCGAGGTCGAGCGTGGCGTCTTCGCTCCGCAGGCCGGCCCAGCGGACGGTCGCGCCGGCATCGCGGGCGGCGAGCACCCAGGGAGAAACGTTGGCGTCG
>JBBDYF010000106.1:0-31140 GCA_040901775.1 Pirellulaceae bacterium
GCGCAACCAGCCGGACCCGAGCTCGCCTATGCGCCGGCGGCGCGGCCACTCGGCCGACGACGCCCGCGATCTGGCCCAGGAGTTTTTTGCGGTGCTGCTCGAAAAAGGATACCTGGCCGACGCCGATCCCGAGCGCGGCCGCTTCCGCGCGTTTTTGCTCACCGCGGTGTCGCGCTTTGTCGCCAAACAGCACGAGCGGGCGGCGGCTCAAAAGCGCGGCGGCGGGCGAAAGGGATTTTCGCTCGATCTGCACGACGGCGAGACGCGCTATCAACACGAGCCGAGCCACGCCTGGACGGCCGAGCGAATCTTTGCCCGCCGCTGGGCCCTGACGCTGCTCGATCGCACTTTGCAAGCGCTGCGGGCCGAGCACGCGGCGGCGGGCAAAACGGCACACTTTGATGCCCTGAAGGTGTTTCTCACCGGCGAATCGGGCGCGCCGCCCCTGCGCACTGTCGCCGCGGAACTGGGACTGACGGAAGGTGCCATAAAGGTAGCGGTGCATCGCCTGCGGCAAAAGTATCGCGAGCTGCTGCGGAAGGAAATCGCGCAAACCATTGCCGCACAAGAGGATGTGGACAGCGAGCTGGCAATTCTGCTGGCGGCTCTGCGGGGAACGTAACCTCCACCGGACTTTCCGTAAGTAGAGGGCAGAAGCGGCCTTAATGCCGCCTTGTTGAAACTTGCGTTCCATGTTGCGAGCGCGCATAACTTCGGGCAGGTGAGTCATGGTCGGCCTCAGTTTTTCTGAGATTCTCGTTCTGCTGGCTTTCGCTGGACTCATCTTGGGCGGCCCAATCATCATGGTGCTGTTCTTCGTGCTGGCGCGGTCCCCGCAACAACCGACACATCACGCGAAGAAGCCGCTGGCGCAGCGTTCGCCGTCGCCGCGGCAGCAATTAGCCCAACCATCCGACCAGTCGCCTTCAGATTCGCATATCGAGATCGTGGCCCGGCTGACGCAGCGGTTTTGTCCGCAGTGTCGCTCGCCGCTGCCGGCTGATTCGCCCGAGGGGCTTTGCCCGGCGTGCCTCATGGCGGGCGGACTCGCCAGCGAAGCCGCCCCAGTGTCTATCCAAGGCGACGCCGTCACGACTCCGCCCTCCGGCTCGCGCCCGCCGCTGAATGGCGAGATCGGCGACTTGCAGCAGCACTTTCCGCAGCTTGAGATTCTCGAGTTGCTGGGCCGGGGCGGAATGGGCTCGGTCTATAAGGCCCGACAGAAGAATCTCGACCGGATGGTCGCCCTGAAGGTCATTCCCCCCGACGCCGCCAAAGACCCCGCATTTGCCGAACGGTTTGCCCGCGAAGCACGAGCCCTCGCCCGGCTGAACCATCCGAGCATCGTCACGGTCTATGACTTTGGCCAGGCGGGCCAGGTCTATTACCTGCTGATGGAATACGTCGATGGAGTGAACCTGCGGCATGCCCTGCAGGCCAGCGCCTTGCAGCCGCGCGAGGCGCTGGCGATCGTGCCGCAGATTTGCGACGCCCTGCAATACGCGCACGACCAAGGAGTCGTCCATCGCGACATCAAGCCGGAAAACATTCTGCTCGATCGCGCCGGCCGGGTGAAGATCGCCGATTTCGGCCTTGCCAAATTGCTGGGCCTTGGGGCCGACGACTTTCAGCTTACCCGCACGCAACAAGTCATGGGGACTCCCCGCTACATGGCCCCCGAGCAGATCGAGAAGCCGGCGAGCGTCGATCATCGGGCCGACATTTACTCGCTGGGAGTCGTCTTGTACGAAATGCTGACCGGCGAATTGCCGCTGGGCCGCTTCGAGCCTCCCTCGCACAAGGTCGCGATCGACGTGCGGATCGATCAGGTCGTGCTGCGGGCTTTAGAGAAATCGCCCGATCGCCGTTACCAGCGGGCGAGCGAGGTCAAGTCGGAGCTGGCCTCGGCGACGAGTTGGCCCAGCCCGGCGGCCGCTTCGCCAGCGCCGTTGGCTGCGGCCTATCGACCAGCCATGCCGGTTTGGCAAACCCCCGTCCCTGCCGACAAGTATGACTCGGCGGCAAACGAACCCAGCAGCCTCCCTCCGAACGAAGTGCTGGCCGTGGCGGTCGGCATGGTGGCGGGCGTGTTGATGATGACGGGGGGCTTGGCCGCGGGCATCTACGGGCTCGTCAATTACCCTGGGTTCAGTCAAGACTTTTGGGGCTGGGCGGGGGGCGGCTTCGGCTGCGTCGTCGGCGGTTTTGGCAGCATTGCGGGAAGCTACAACACCTACCGCCAGATGAACGGTGCCGAAGATCTGATGCGCTCGCCGCGCGTCACCTGGTTCGACTGGGTGATGCGGGTGTACCTGGTCCTTGGGATCGTGACGCTGGTCGGGGGGCTTGCTCTGATCGACCCGGTGCGAACCGAACAGTCGGGCCGGGCACTGATCACGCTGGGGGCCATCGCCATCTTTCAAGCGATCCTGTTTCTGACGCTCCGCTCGATGATCTGCCGGCGCGAGTCCCCTGCGGCTGCGGCGCTCGATCCAGGGCGCGAAGCGATCCGCCGCCGCGTCGCCGCTCCCGGAACCGGCCTGATCGTGGCGGGGCTGTTAAGCCTTCTGCCGCTCGCCGGCTTTTTGCTGATCGGCCTGCCAGCGGAGTTGACCGGCTATCGCGCGCAACTGACATTAGCTGACGGCCCGGTGTGGGGCTGGGGCATCGCCGCACTTCCAGCATTGCCGGCAGCGATCGTGATGCTGATCGGCGGCTGGAAAATGCGGAGCCGGGAATCGCATTTTTTGGCGACGCTGGGGAGCATTGCCGCCATGCTACCCTGTGGCCCCGCCTGGCTGATCACTTTGCCGCTGGGCATCTGGGCGCTCGTCGTCCTGCGCGACCCGGCGGTGCGGGATGCGTTTGAGTCGTAGAACAAGTTCCAAGTTCCAGGTTCCAGGTTCCATGTTGGTACCAAACGAATTGAAACCTGAAACCTGAAACCTGAAACCGAATGATTTACCGATAGTCTTCCCGCACCGGATGAAACACGTCGAGCGCCTTCACCGGCTGGTCGCCTGCCACCGCGCTATGCACGACATCGCCAGGAATGCGCCACATTTCCCCCGGCTGGAGCGTTTTGGTTTCGCCCCCGATCGTGAAGGTCAGCTCCCCCTCGAGCAGCATCCCCATCTGCTCGTGCGGGTGACTGTGCGGCTGCACCATCGCATGCGGGGCAAACTCGACCAGCGAGAGCATCATCTGCTCGCCGGCGGCCGTGAAGATGCTCACGCCTGGAAAAATCTCGTGCTGGGAACATTCCGAGCGGTTTACGTAGTAAGTCATTGCATAGCCGCGACCAGTGGTCGCGCATTCTTTTGCATAGCCGCGACCAGTGGTCGCGCATTCTTGGGAAAAATCACAACTCTTCGGCGATTCGCAGCAGCCGATTGTACTTGGCCAGCCGTTCGCTGCGGGCGACACCGCCGATCTTGATGTAGTCGGCCGCGGTTCCCACCGCCAGGTCGGCCAGAAAATCGTCCTCAGTCTCGCCGCTGCGGGCGCTGACAATGCAGGCGTAACCATGATGTCGAGCCAAGAGCATGGTGCGAAACGTTTCGGTCAGCGTGCCGATCTGGTTCACCTTGATGAGCACCGCGTTGGCAACCTGCTCGTCGATTCCCCGCTGCAGCAGCTTTTCGTTCGTGGCGAACAGGTCGTCCCCCACCAGCATCACGCGGCTGCCAAGCCGAGCGGTTAGCTCGCGCCAGCCCTCCCAATCGCTTTCGGCCAAACCGTCTTCGATGCTGGTGATAGGAAACGCCTCGGTCCACTCTTCCAGCCGGTCGATCATCTGGCTGCTCGTCAGACGTTGGCCTTGCTCGGCGGCCAGATAATATCCGCCGTCGCGATAGAAGTGGCTCGCGGCCACGTCGAGGGCAATGGCCACGTCCTGGCCCGGCACGAGGCCCGCCGCTTCGATCGCCCGCATCACAAACTCGACCGCCTCGCGATTGGATTTGAGTTTCGGACCATACCCTCCTTCGTCGCCGACGAGATAGCCTTCGTAACCGGCCTGGGCCAGCAGTTGGCCCAAGCGGCGATAGACCCGCACGATCCACTCCAACTGCTGGGGATAGTCGTCGGTACCCACGGGAATTACCAGCACGTCCTGGAAGTCTAAGTTCCCGCCGGCGTGCTTGCCGCCGGAAATCATGTTCGTCATCGGCCGCGGCAGGCGATACTTCGAGTCGCTCCAGACAATATCGCTGATCCGTTGATAGAGCGGCTCCTGATTCATTTCGACAGCCGCTCGCAGACAGGCGATCGAGACGGCCAGCATCGCATTCGCGCCGAGCCGCGTTTTGTTGGGCGTGCCATCGAGGTCGATCAGCCGCTGATCGATTTCGTGCTGCTCGGCGATGCCCATGCCAACCAGCGCCGGTCCGATGATCTGGTTGACATTCGCCACTGCCTGCCGCACGCCCAGCCCGTCGTACCACGGCGAGCCGGCGTCGCGCAGCTCGCACGCCTCGGCCGCGCCGGTGCTTGCTCCGCTGGGAACGCTCGCCCGGCTGACCGTGCAACCGTCGAGAAGCACCTCGGCCTCGACCGTCGGCTTGCCGCGGCTGTCGAGAATTTCGCGGGCATGAATGCGGACGATTTTGCTCATGGATTGCTACACTGTCCTGCGGAGTCGGAACCAAGTTTCGCAGGAGAGAACCGCGGAAGACGCGGATGTTCGCGGAGGGGCGAAGAGTTTTTTGAACAGAAGCAAACGAAGGGAACAAAGAAGAAGAGGAGAAATACGGATCGGAACATCTTAGGATCGCCGCGTAAACAACTTCCCGAGATGAGATTGTAAACTGAGGTGGGCGGGTGGTGTGATCTCGTAGGGGAGGATGGAGCGATGGAGTTTTACGAGCCGGAGATTGAGGTGCGGATGCGGGCTGTTTCTCGGTCGCTGCTTCCAGGAGCCGCTTTCTTTACCGCCATTGGACACCGGCGCCATGCCTGGAAGCTGCAGCCGAGGCAAGTCACGAAGTCGGCACTCGCCGCCGCCACAGAGGCGCTGCCTACACGTTCCCGGACGTTCCTACAGAGTGCCGATCAGGTTATTCCTCGCGCACGGTCAATTGCTCTTGCAGACCGCGGAATATCTGCCGCAGTCCTTGCCGCAGGGCACTGGCGGTCTCCGGCTGAAGTTGCAACGCCACGTCGAATCCCGTGACGTCCGCCAGTCGTCCCAGGGGCCGGGCCAGATCCACCGCGAGCAAATCCGGGCTCAACCGGCAGGCGGCTACACAGCCGTAACCGCTGTGGTCTCGATCGCCGAATTCCAGGTGGATGCCAAAATCGTCTGGCGAATCGGTCGCGGTGCGCTGAAAAATGATCCAGCGGTCGCCCCCCGAGACGCTGCACACGAGCGCGTCGACCCCCGCGTCGAAGCTTCCGGCCTCGGCAGTAAAGGAGATTCGCATGGAAGTGAATCCAAGGATTCCGTCGCTATCCGCCTGTGGAAGGGAATCGTAGCCCCCCAATAGTAGATAGTCAAGAAACTTGCGGTTCTTCCTGACTTTGCGCGGCTTTTTCTCCGAATTCGAGGTGGCCAGCGGTGAAGCGAACGGCGCGTGTCGCCTCGGGCGGGGTATTTGGCGAACTTCCGGCGGCGGGGGCGTGTCCGGTGAAGGGCGCAAGGCTGCTTCATTGTTGGCGCAAGAGACATCCGCGCAATGGTTTATGCTCTGGAGGGGGCATCTGCCTTGCCCGCCGGTGGGGCGCGGGGTATGGTTGCCTGCCGATTGGTACGCGGGCTTTACAAGACGCCTGGAATTGGCAAAATGGTGAATTCCTAGCCGCGGGTGTAGCTCAGTTGGTAGAGCGACACGTTGCCAACGTGTAGGTCGTGGGTCCGAGTCCCATCACCCGCTTTTTTGCGGTGCCCTTTCCGAGGACGCCGGTTTTGGCAGGTAATCAGCAGGTAGTAACCTGCCCTAGTGCAGAGTCAACATTGAAACGATGGGTAGTAGGACGGGCCTCCCGACCCGTCCTGCCCCTCAACGCAGGACTGACAAAGCACTAGTTCGCTTGCCTCCGCCAGCCCGAAGTTCCGGCACCTACGGCCCGGCACTTCGGGTTCGCTGTTCGTGGGGGTTCGTGGTCCTACATTCGCACCAGCGAGCGGCAGAGTATTTCATTTGCCAGCCTATTTTCGGGACTCCCCCCCTCCCGACTTGCCCTCCCAACTTGGAAGATCGACGATGACCACCGAAACGGAAGACGCCAAAGAAGCGGAAGAGACCAAAGCAGCCGCCGGCGAAGAGCAGCAAGAACCGGAGAAGCCCAAGCTGCAGATGGAAGTCAAGATCGACAAACCCTCGGCCTGCGAGCGGCATGTGACGGTCTCGATCGCCCATGATGACGTCGTTCGCTATCTGAGCGAGGCCTACGACGAGCTGGTTCCCAAAGCCGAGGTGCCGGGCTTTCGGGCGGGCCGCGCCCCTCGCAAACTGGTCGAATCGCGCTTCAAAGAGCATGTGGTCGATCAGGTGAAGGGGAAGCTGTTGATGGACAGCCTGACCCAGATGGGCGACGACCAGGAATTTTCGGCCATCAGCGAGCCGGACTTCAACTTCGAGTCGATTCAGATGCCCGACGACGGGCCGATGCTGTTTGAGTTCGACATTGAAGTTCGTCCGGAGTTCGACCTGCCCCAGTGGCAGGGATTGAAGCTGGAGCGCCCAATGCACGACTACTCGGACGACGAGATTCGGGCTCACCTGGCCAAGCTGCTGGTCAAGTACGCCACGATGGAAGACTTCGACGGCCCGGTCGAAGCGGGCCAGTTCGCCACCGTCACCTTGCGGGCCAGCCACAACGGTCAACAGATTTCGCAGCTCACCGAAGAGACGATCGAGGTCAAGCCGACGCTCAGCTTCAGCGACGCCCGGCTGGAAGGCTTCGACAAGCTGGTGATCGGCAAGCAGCCGGGCGAAACGGTGGAAACGAAGGTCACGATTCCGGCCGAGTCGGAAAACGAGACCCTCCGCGGCCAGGAGATCGACCTGTCGATCGAAATCGTCGCCGTCGAGCAGCGGCGGCTGCCCGAACTGACGCCGGCATTCCTCGACAAGATCGGCGGGTTCGATAGCGAAGCAGAACTGATGGCCGAAGTTCGCAAAGAACTGGAACGCCAGCTCAAGTTCCATCAACAGCGGCGCGTGCGGCAGCAGATCACCGGCAATTTGACGGTGGCCGCGAACTGGGACTTGCCCAAGGCCATGCTGCGGCGACAGGCCCAGCGCGAATACGACCGGATGACGCTCGAACTGCAATCGAGTGGTTTTACCGACCAGATGATTCGCGCCTACATGAACGACATCCAGCAGAACGCCCTCGCTTCGACGGCCCGTTCGCTGAAAGAGCATTTCATTCTGGAACGGATTGCCGAGGACGAAAAGATCGAAGCCCTGCCCGAGGATTACGACCACGAGGTCGAGATGATCGCCGAGCAGTCGGACGAATCCCCCCGCCGCGTGCGGGCCAAGCTCGAGAAGCGCGGCCTGATGGACACCCTGCGGAACCAGATCGTCGAGCGGAAGGTGATCGAGCTGATCCAGTCGCACGCCGAGTTCAAGGACCAGCCGCACAACCCGCAGAAGGACGAAGTGGTCGCCATCACCTATGCCCTGGCCGGCGCGGGAGAGGCGCTCATTCCCGAGGCCCGCTACGGCGATGCCACGCCGCAACCGGGCTCGTTGAAGCTGCCCGACGCGAAGGACAAGGACAACGAATAGGGGACAACGAGTAACGGGACAACGAACAATCGCCAGCTTGCGAGTGGCCGACGCCCGGGCTCGCTGGCCCTGGCAGCGGCCCGCCCTGCCGCCAGGCTGCAATGGATGTGGTCTGGCCCGTTTGCCGCGGGCGGGGAATAATGCTCTAAGAGTTCCTCTGTTAGGGATTCATGTCAGGGATTCACCATCTTCTGCAAGCCGGCAGCTTGCCCCACGGAGTTTGCCACGAGCCATGAGTCCGCACCTTCCTCCTCCCGTTTACGACTCGTCCTCGTACCAGAACTATCAGCGGCAGCGGCAAATGACGCTGGGCGATTTGCTGCTGGAGAACCGGATCGTCTTTCTCCAGGGGGAGATTCACGTCGGCAACGCCAACGAAGTGGTGATGAAGCTGTTGTATTTGCAGAGCGAGAACCGCCGCAAAGAGATTCACTTTTATCTGAACTCGCCCGGCGGCGACGTTGCGGCGACGCTCGCCGTTTACGACACGATGCAAATCCTGAGCTGCCCGATCGCCACCTACTGCGTGGGCCAGGCGGCCAGCGGCGCGGCCGTGCTGCTGGCTGGTGGCACCAAGGGCAAGCGTCACGCCCTGCCGAACTCGCGGGTGATGCTGCATCAGCCCTACGGCGGCGTGCAGGGTCAGGTCAGCGATATTGAAATTCAGGCCGAAGAAATTCTGCGATACCGCGAAGTGCTCAACAACATTCTGGCCAAACATACCGGCCAGCCGCTCGAGCGGATTGCGAAAGACATGGATCGCGACTACTTCCTCAGCGCCGAGGCGGCCCAGGCCTACGGCGTGGTCGATAATGTTTTGCAGCGGCTGCCGGGCGGCGAGACGGAAGAGAAAGAGTAAACCTGGTCGCGAGCAGTTCAACGCCCGATCGGACGCCAATCGCCCACTCACGAACACCTATCCCAGCGGAGTCCCTCGGATGCCCATGATCCCCTATGTCGTCGAAAAGAGCGGCCGCGAAGAGCGGGTGTACGACATCTACAGCCGGTTGCTGAAAGACCGCATCATCTTTTTGGGAACGCAGGTGAACGACGAAATGGCCAACGCCATCGTCGCCCAGATGTTGTTCTTGCAGTCGGACGATCCCAAGGCCGACATTCACCTGTACGTCAACTCGCCCGGCGGCAGCGTCAGCGCGGGCATGGCAATCTACGACACCATGCAGTTCATCACTTGCGACGTGGCGACCTACTGCATTGGGCAAGCAGCCTCGATGGGCGCGGTGCTGCTAACGGCCGGCGCGCCGGGCAAGCGGCACGCCCTGCCCAACGCTCGCATCATGATCCACCAACCTTTGGCCGGCATGCAGGGAACCGCCGAAGAGATCATGATCCACGCCAAGGAGTTCCGCCGGATCAAGCAGAAGATGAACGAGATTCTAATCAAACACACCGGCCACCCGCTCGACAAAATCGAGAAAGACACCGATCGCGATCGGTTCATGTCGGCCGAGGAAGCCGCCGAGTACCGCCTGGTCGATAAGGTGATCGAGCACATGCACCTTTCTCCCCAGGCCGCCAAGGCCGAGTAGGCAGCCCCTCGGTTCGACCGAGCGGACTGGCCCAGGTTCCCCACTGCCCCTCGGAGTGCTAGGCGCTGACGATTCAGCCTTGGGGATTCACGGGGATTACCGTTGCTCGCACCGGACGTTATTCCCATGACACACCCGTCCGATCCCAGTGCCGCGCCGCCGCGCCGCCTCCCCCGCACGCTCGCCGAGCGATGGACGCGCCCGTTCGCCCGCTTTCTGGCAATCCAGTCGGCCAGCGGCGTCGTCTTGTTCCTCTGCACGCTCGCCGCGCTGGCCATTGCCAACTCGCCGGCGGCCGTCCCCTTCGCCAATTTTTGGAACCTGCACCTGGCGATCGGCGTCGGCGACTGGAAGCTGGACGAGTCGCTGTTGCACTGGGTCAACGACGGGCTCATGACGATTTTCTTTTCCGTCGTCGGCCTGGAGATCAAACGCGAGATCGTGGCGGGCGAACTGCGCGATCCCCGAAAGGCGGCGCTTCCCATCATGGCGGCCATCGGAGGAATGCTCGCCCCCGCAGGCGTGTACCTGGCATACCTGGCGCTGGTCGGCGAAACCGAGGGACAGACCGGCTGGGGCATTCCGATGGCGACCGACATCGCCTTCGTGGTCGGTTTTCTGGCGGTCCTGGGGCCGCGGGTGCCGCTGGGGCTGAAGATTCTGCTGCTCTCGCTGGCGATTGCCGACGACATTGGGGCGGTGCTGGTGATCGCGGTCTTTTACTCGACCGACATTTCGTTCGTCGCCCTGGGGTTCGCTGCGGCCGGTTTGGCGGCCATCTGCGGCCTGAATCTGCTGGGGGTGCGGCGGGTGGGAGTGTACCTGGCGATCGGGCTGGCCGTTTGGCTGGCGTTTTTGAAATCGGGCGTGCATCCGACCGTGGCGGGCGTGATGCTGGGAATGCTGACCCCGGCTCGCCCTTGGGTGGGAGATCGCACGCTCGCACAAATTCTGCGAGACGCTTTGGGACGCCTTCGAGAGGAGGACGACGGCGCGGTCGAACATCACCACAAGCCCCTGTTGGATCAGGTGCAAACGGCCGCCCGCGAGGCAGTCTCGCCCCTCGAACGCATGGAATCGGCCCTGCATCCGTGGGTAGCGTTTGGCATCATGCCGCTCTTCGCCCTGGCGAATGCGGGGGTGATCGTGCAGCCGGCGGCGGTCGGCCATCCGGTCGCCTGGGCGGTGGCCGCGGGGCTGGTGATCGGCAAGCCGGTCGGGATTGTTTTGCTCAGTTGGTTGGCCGTCCGCGTGGGGATTGCCCGGTTGCCGGTGGGTGTGACGTGGAAGACGATGGTCGGCGCCGGCTGCCTGGCGGGGATCGGCTTTACGATGTCGCTGTTCATCGCGGGCCTGGCGCTGGACGGGACGCTGCTCGATGCGGCCAAAGTGGGAACCCTGGCCGGCTCGACGGTCAGCGCCGCGCTGGGGATGTTCCTGCTCGTCCGCTACTTGCCGAGGTAGGGACGGAGGTTGTCGTCGCCGGCGCCCTGCCTCCAAAATCCGCAGGGCACGCCGGGCGGCCCGCAGCGCACGCTTGAGTCGGATGAGCCGGAAATTGCAATTTGCGCAGTACCGGCCGGGGTGGATTGTTATAATCGAACCGGCAGGCGGGCGGCAAAAGAGCGTGCCGTGCCTGGAATCGCAATCCAAACTTGCTCGAACGAGGCGCGCATGTACGACTCAGACGAGCCACAAGACGAAGCGGAATCCGCGGACCTAGGCTCCGAGCCGGATAGCCGCTTTCGCCTGCGACGCTGGGTGCGAAATTCGGGAGCGATGGTGGTCTCGATGGTTGTTCACATGGCGGCGGTCATCGTGCTGTCGCTCCTAGTGATCGAGCAAAAGCTCGTTCCCCCGGTGCAGGAGATCGTGTCCCAAGTTTTCGAGGAAGAGCCCGAACGGGAACTGGTCAAGATCGAGCTGGAAAACCAGCTCACCGAGGTGACCGAGCAGACCCAGCAGGTCTTCAGCAGTTCGCCCATCGTCGGTGCGGTCGGCGCATCCGGGCCCCAGGGGCTGGTTTCCGCGCCAACGATGGACGAGGCACTGCTCGAGCAGGTGGTGGACAGCCAGGTCACCATCGAGGGGATCAGCATCGAAGTCCCCTCGAGCAAGGCCCTGATCGTCGAGGCGCCGGACGGGCAAATCGGAGACGCCCGCGCCGTGGTTGGCTCGTACGCGGAGGCCCTGGACCGCGTGACCCAGGAAATTCTCTGGATGCTCGACAAGAGCAACGTGCTGGTCGTGTGGGCCTTCGACCAGTCGGAAAGCATGAAGGACGACCAGAAGGAAATTCGGGACCGGTTCGAGCACGTTTACGACCAGCTTGGCCTGGCAAGCAAGCGAGACCAAGACGCCCTGGAAACGGCGGTAATCAGTTTTGGCGCTGCCTATGTGGTTCACACGCGGCGTCCGACAGCCGACCGCGACACGATCCGGGCCGCCATCGACGAGATTCCCAACGACCTGTCCGGCAAGGAAATGATGTGCTCGGCCGTGGGGCAGGCGATCCAGACGCATCGCCAGTATGCCCAGGCGACGCGGCGGCAACTGGCCGTGATCCTGGTGACCGACGAAAGCGGCGACCGCGACGACAACAACGAGATGCTCGAACGGGCCATCGCCGAGGCCAAAAGCGCCCGCTGCAAGGTCTATGTCTTGGGGCGCGAAGCGGTCTTCGGCTATCCCTACGTCCACATTCGCTGGGTCCATCCCCAGACCAAGCACGTCCACTGGCTGCCGATCGACCGCGGGCCGGAAACCGCCTTCGTCGAGCAATTGCAGACCGACGGTTTCCATCGCCGGTACGACGCCCATCCCAGCGGCTTCGGCCCCTACGAATGCTCGCGCCTGGGACGCGAAACGGGGGGCGTCTTCTTCATGCTCCCCAGCGTCGAATCGAACCTGGTGCATGGCCAAAAGCGCAACTACGAGCTGGAGACCCCGTACTTTCCCGATTTCCGCGCCCGGCTGGAAGTGAAAGAGGAGATCGACGATTCGCCGCTGCGGACCGCGCTGGAAAAGGTGATTTACGACCTGAATCCTTACAATCCGGCCGTGCGCAAGATCATTGAAATGAAGGTCGATTTCCCCCGCGACTACGAGCCGTTCGTGCGGGCCGCCCGGGCGGAGCAGGCCAAGGCGATCGTCTATCTGGACTATCTCGCGCGGGCCGAGAAGACGGTCGCGCAGTTGGAGCGGCAGCGTAAGGACGAGGCCTCGCCGCGGTGGCAGGCCAATTACGATCTACTCTCGGCACAGCTCGTCGCCTATCAGGCGCGGATGTACGAGTACGGCGCCTACCTTGAGTGGTTCATCGAGCATCCAAAGACGATGCCCCGCACGCGCCCGCCGGACTTGACCCACGTTGAGTGGGACATTCGCACCCGCAAGGAAATCTTGACCGGCGAAAAGGTGCAGCCCTATATCGACCGGGCGACCGACATGTTCAAGCAGGTGATGGCCGACCATCCGGGCACCCCCTGGGCCTCGCGAGCCGAGTACGAGCTGAAGCGGGGCTTCGGCGTCGAACTGGTGCCGGAGTACGATATTCCGCATCCCATGCCCACGACCAACCTCATTCCCATCCCCAAGCTGTAGCGACTGCGCAGCGCGACATGCGACTTGGCATTTTTGGCGGATCGTTCAACCCCGTGCATTACGGCCACTTGCTGCTGGCCGAGTGCTGCCGCGAGACCTGCGCGCTGGACGAAGTCTGGCTGATTCCCGCGGCCGTCCCGCCGCACAAGCAAAGCCAGTCGCTGGCCCCGGCGAAGGCCCGCCTGGAAATGTTGGAGTTGGCCCTGGCCGGCAACGAGCGGCTGCGGGCCTGCTCGCTGGAAGTCGAGCGCGGGGGGGTCAGCTACACCGTCGATACGTTGGCAACCATCGCCGCCGAGCGGTCCGGAATCGAACTTTTTCTGCTGATGGGGGCCGACTCGCTGTACGACCTGGTCAACTGGCGCCAGCCGTCGCGGATCTGCGAGCTGGCGACTCCGATCGTCGTGCGGCGGAGCGGGGCGCCGCTCCCCGATTTGGAAGTGCTTTCCGCCTTTGTCTCCTCCGCGCGGCTCGATGAGATTCGTCGCACGCAGGTCGAAATGCCGATCGTCGAGCTTTCCAGCACCGACCTCCGCCAGCGGGCCGCCAGCGGGCACAGCCTGCGTTATCGCACGCCGCGCGCGGTGGAACAGTATATCCAGACGCATGGACTGTACCAGGAACCCCTGACCCGCGACCACTGACCACTGACACTATCAATGATCCGCTACCACGATTTCGTCCCGCAGATGGTCGCGCCCGCGGGCTTCTTGACGCCGGCCGAGTACGACTCGCTCGACAAGGCGCTCGTTGAAGCCAACCAGTGGATCAAGGAGAACGAGATTCGCGTGCTCAACGTCGAAACGGTCGTGCTCCCCAATATCTGGAACCGTTTTGAAGAAGGGTCGCGCGATCCGGCCCTGGGAATGAGCGGCGATTCGCCCAGTCATTGGCACCAGTTTGTCCGGGTCTGGTATGAAGTTGGTTAGCGGGGCGTCGCTTGCGGCGGGCGAGGGGCAGTCGCACAATGTCAGTGGCTCACAACGTCCACACCTTGGAGTTTATGTCGCGATGATCAGGCAATTCGCAATCGCCCCGGTTTTGGCACTCGTCGCCTTCGCTTCGTTAGCGCCGGCCGCCGGCCCTACCTATACCAACCCGGACAAAACCGACGCCGATTTTCCCTTCCAGGGCGAATATGTCGGCACGGTGAAGACGGACGACAAAGAGGTGAAGGTCGGCTTGCAGGTGATCGCGCTCGGCAAGGGGAAGTTCCATGCCGTTGGCTATCACGGTGGACTCCCGGGCGATGGCTGGGACAAAGAAACGCGGCACGAGGCCGATGGCGAACGGAAGGATGGGGCCGTCCTGTTCCGCGACGACGAGGTCCAGGCCCGCATCAAGGATGGCGTGGCCATCGTTTTGGATCGGGAAGGGAATGAACTGGGCCAGCTCAACAGGATCGATCGCGCCAGCACCACGCTCGGCGCGAAGCCGCCGCAGGGGGCCATCGTCCTGTTCGACGGCAAGTCTGCCGACGCCTTTCAAGGGGGCAAGCTCTCTGACGACGGCCTGCTGCTGCCGGGTTGCTCGAGCAAGCAGAACTTCGGCAGTTGCCAGGTCCACATCGAGTTCCGCCTGCCGTATCAGCCGGAGGATCGCGGCCAGGCACGCGGCAACAGCGGCATCTACGTCGGCGCTCGGTACGAGTGCCAGATGCTCGATTCGTTCGGCCTGAAAGGTGAAAACAACGAATGCGGCGGGCTGTACTCGGTCAAAGCGCCGGACATCAACATGTGCCTCCCGCCGCTCGCCTGGCAAACTTACGACATCGACTACACCGCGGCAAAATACGATGGCGACAAGCTCGTGGCCAATCCGCGGGTGACGATCTCGCACAACGGTGTGGTGATCCACAAAGACGTGGAATTGCCCGGCGAGCGATCGACCACCGCCGCCCCCAGCAAACCCGGACCGGAGCCGGGGCCGATCTATTTGCAGGATCACGGCAACCCGGTTCGCTACCGGAATATCTGGGTTGTGGAAACGAAATGAAGCCTCCGCAGTTTTCGGTGGGGGACGTGTTGGTGGCGACCGTCGGAGCGGCGGTCGGCCTGGCTGGCGGCACTTGGATGCGGGCCGACCTGTTCGCCGCCTTGTTGGGACTGGTCACGCTGTTGGGGTTGCTGGTCGTCCATTTACGCCCGCCGCGAACGCACCTGGCCAAGCTGCTCTGGGCAACACTGGTGCTGGCTTACATGTTGGCGGTGCTAGGCGCTGTGTTCCGCCCGGTCCTGCGCTAAGACGTGCCGTTCCTGCCGCCGCTCGTGTGTACTAAGATGCAGGAATGCCGATTCGCGTCGAGTTTTTTGGAGTTGCCCGCCAGCGCGCCGGGTTGTCGCAATTGACCGTCCCGTTGATCGACGACTCGGCCACGCTGGGCGACGTGCTGACGCTGGTGGTCGCTGCCGTTCCCGGCCTGGGGGGCAAAGAGTTTGTGGACGAGGGTCGGCTGCACCCCAGCTTGTCGGCCAATCTCGACGGCGAACAATTTGTCAGCGACCCGGCCACGCTCGTTCGCGGCGGGCAGTCGCTGTTGATCCTGTCGGCCGATGCCGGCGGATAGCCGCTCGTAGGCAACTGATTCTCGATGATCGAATCCCATCTTTCCGACGCTGACGCTCCACCGCTGGTGGCTTGCCCCGGCTATCACGGCAGCGCTTTGCAGGTCGACGTCACCTCGGGCGCGGCTACGAGCCTGCCGATCCCGGAAGATGTGCTGCGCCGCTTTCTCGGCGGCAGCGGTTTGGGAACCTGGCTGCTGCTGACGGCTGGCGCGGCCAATTTGGACCCGCTTTCTGCCGAGGCCCCGCTCGCGTTTGTGTTCAGCCCGCTGGTCGGCAGCCCGCTGACGACGTCGGCCAAGTTCGCCGTCGTTTCCAAAAGTCCGCTGACCAATCGAATCAACGACTCGCTCGCCAGCAGCGGCTTTGCCATCGCAGGCAAAAAGAGCGGCTGCGATGCGCTGGTCATCACGGGCCGGGCGCGCGAACTTTCAGTGCTGGTGATCGACAACGGCCATGTGCGGCTGGAATCGGCAGCCGACCTGGCGGGCTGCACGTGCAGCGAAACCGAGGAACAGCTCCGGCGACGACTGGGAAGCGACTATAGCCTGGCGGTGATCGGGCCGGCGGGCGAGCGCCTGGTCCGGTATGCGACCATCTCGCACGACGGCCGCCATGCCGGCCGCGGCGGCAGCGGCGCGGTGCTGGGGGCCAAGAACATCAAGGCGATCGCCGTACGGGGCGCGCAGCGTGTGCCCGCGGCACACCCGCGCGCATTGGCCGACTACTCCAAGGGGCTGTCCGCCCGCTCGTTCGGCCCCGCTACCGCCAAGTATCGCGAGCTGGGCACCGCCAGCAATCTGCTGGTGTTCAACCGACTGAAGACGCTTCCCACCCGCAACTTCCAGGCAGGCAGTTTTGAAGGAGCGCAGGAACTGGCTCCCGAGTCGCTCTCACTGGTGCGGGAGAAAACGCGGGCCTCCTGCGCCGCCTGCACCATCGGCTGCGAACATCTCTATTCGATCGGCGGCAACGGCGGCTCGGCCCGCTCCACGGTTCGACTGGAATACGAAAACCTGTTCGCCCTGGGCCCCTTGTGCGGCGTCGGCGATTCCGAGGCGGTGCTGCAAGCGTCGAAGTTGTGCGACGAGTTGGGCCTCGACACGATCAGCGCCGGCGGCACCATCGCCTTCGCCATGGAATGCGTCGAGCGGGGACTGCTGGCCGAGCCGTGGCTGCGGTTCGGCGATGGACAGGCGCTGTTGCGGGCGCTCGCCCTCATCGGCCGCCGCGAAGGCGTGGGCCAGTTGCTTGCCGAAGGGAGTCGCCGGGCGGCGGAAGAAATCGGCCAGGGCTCGATCGACTTTGCTCCGCAGATCAAGGGACTGGAAATTCCCGGTTACGAACCGCGCGCCTTGCAAACCATGGCGCTCGGGTTCGCCGTCGGTTCGCGCGGGGCCGATCACAACCGCAGCGGCGCCTACGAGGCCGACTTTTCAGAAGCAGCCGACCGACGCCGCCTGACGCCGGAAGCGGCCCTCTTGGCCATCGAAACCGAGGACCGGGCCGCCATCATGGATTCGCTGATCCTGTGCAAGTTCCTCCGCGGCGTATTCGACGACTTTTACGCCGAAACGGCCCACATGCTGCACCTGGTCACCGGCTGGGACGTTTCGGCTGATGAACTGCGGGCCACGGCCGCCCGCATTATCGCCGCCAAAAAGCTGTTCAACGTGCGCGCGGGGTGGACACCGGCCGAGGACACGCTGCCGGCGCGGTTCCTCGAAAAATCTTTGGACGACGATCCAGCCGCTCGGCTGACCGGCGAACAACTGTCCGTCGCAATTCGGGCCTACAATCTGGCCCGCGGCTGGTCGCCCGAGGGTTGGCTCAGCAGCGATCGGCTCGCCTCTCTCGCCTTGGCGGACCTGTAGTGGGCCGGTATTCTCAAGCGGCGCGAGCTTCGCGATTAAGTACCGTCACCGCGATCAGGTTGCAATGAGCCTCAGCGTTCTCCTTACGATTCTTGGAATGCTCGTCTTGAATGGCGTGTTTGCCGCCTACGAACTGGCGCTCGCTTCCGTGCGGATCGATCGGCTGCGGGTCCTGGCCGACAAACACCGCCGCGGCGCCGCGATTGCCTTGCGGATGAAGAACCGCATGGAAGGGAGTCTGGCGGTGGTCCAGTTGGGGATCACGCTGGTTGGGGCCATCGCGGCCGCGGTGGGGGGCGCCAACGTCGATGAGAAGCTGTCGCCGCTCATTCAAAGCACCTTCCATGTTTCCGATCATTGGGCCGACGTGATCGCGCTAGTTTGTTTTGTCGTTCCGTTTGCCGCCTTTACGATCGTCATCGGCGAACTGATTCCTAAAGTTCTGGCCCTCAAGAATGCCGAATGGTTTTGCACGACGCTCAGCCCCGTCATTTGGGCATTTGCCCTGGTGGTGTATCCGGCGGTGCTGCTGTTCGAGTGGCTCACGACGACGTTCGTCCGCCTGATCGAAATGATCCTGCCCGATAAGACGATCGATCATCTCGCCGGCCTGCACGAGTTGCGGGCCCAGGTGAACCTGCTGCGCACCAGCCAGGTGATCGGCATTCAGGAAGAGCGGATCATGCTGCAGGCGAGCCGGCTTTCGACGATGAAGGTCAAAGACATCATGATGCCGGAGGAAGACATCGTGATGGTCCTGGCCGATGCCCCGCTGAGCGAGAACCTGGTGATCGCTCACATGGATCTGCATACGCGTTTTCCGGTGACCGTGCGCCGCGGCGAACCCCAGGCGATCATTGGGTACGTCACCTTCAAGGACATGGTGTTGCTCGCCAAGACCCATCCCGGCAACCCGGTCATCCGCGAGATCGTTCGCCAGGTCGTCAGCCTGCCCGAGGAAATGACCCTGTCGGAAGCCCTGCGTCGCCTGATCGCCGAGCATCATCACCTGGCGCTCGTCCGCAGCACCGGCGGCAAGGTCGTCGGCATGATCGCGCAAGAGGACATTTTTGAAGAGTTGGTCGGCGACATTCAGGACGAGTTCGACCGGCTGCCGCGGCACATCGGGCCGGCAGGGCATCAGCTTGTGGTGGGGGGCGGAGTGACGGTGGCCCAGCTTCGCGATCAATTCAAACGGGCCGACCTGGGAGACGACCTGCCCGCCACGACGACGCTCAACGACTGGCTGAACCACGGCCGCGAAGAGCCGCTCAAAGGGGGCGACATGGTGGTGGTCGATCGAATCTGGGCCCAGGTTCGCAAGGTCCGCCGCCGGCGAATCACCGAGGCCCTGCTCGATCCGCTGGGCAGCCCCTTCGAGCCGAAGCCCCCCATTGACTAAATCGCCCTGGCCGCATCCCGTTCGATTTCCTCTCACCGCCCCGCTGCTGTCATGCCTGAAACCTTCATCCTCATTCCCGGCCGGACCAGCAAACAAGGCGTCGGCATCAGCGAAGGGAAGTTCAAAGAGAACTACCAAGCCGAAACGCGGACGCTACAGGTCTCGCCCGCCGACATGCAGCGGCTGGGCCTTGCAGCCGGCGACCGCGTGCGCCTGACCAGCGAGTGGGGCCAGATCGAGGTGGCGATCGTCGCATCGAAAGGAGACGAACTCCCCGCCGGGCTGCTCTTCATTCCCTACGGCGACCTGTCGAGCCGGCTGATGGGAGGCGATACCCACGGCAGCGGCATGCCAACGAGCAAGGGGATCGACGTGACGCTGGAAGCGATCCGCTAGCACTTAGCCGACTTTCGCTTCTTGCCGATCGCGCCGCGGGCTTTGACTTTTTCGATGTAGTCCGGCGCGAACGGCACCTGGCAGGCGCCCACCATATCGACTTCCACTGGGCCGATCTTCTTGGCGGTTTGGATGGCTACTTCGTGCAGCGGCAGGACCGAGCAGCCCGTTGCGATCACAAACCCGTTCATCGCATAGCGGACGCGATTCGGCTGGCTGTGAATCGATTTGCCGACGCGGGCCAGCAACTTCTTCAGTTCGGCCAGGTCCAATTCCTGGTCTGGTCTCGTCCCCACCAGGTTGCTGAGCGTGAACCAGCCGGCGGTGGCGACGCCTTCGTCGCGCGCGTCGATCCACTCCAGCGCCAAATCGCGGCCGTGCTTGCTGCCGGCGGCGACCCAGGGGACGGTGTACTCCGCGATCATCGACCAGGAGGCCCCCTGGAGCCAGCGGTGGAGGTCTTGCTTGGTCATTCGCCGGTCGTCAACGATCAGCCCGGCGAGGTACATCGCGTCGGAGATGCCCGTGTCGTAGAGGGCCAGGGCCAGTTCGTGGTTCGTTTTGATTCGCTTCTGGATTTTCTTCAGGTCTTCGATCTTGACGCCAAAGAAGGGCTCGCGCGCGCCGTGCTTCATGAGCACGCGCTTATAGCTTTCGCTGCCCAGCGAGCTCAGCTCCGCCACGATCTCGGCTGCCGTTGGATGGTTCATTCGACAATCCTGCCTCAACAGCAACATAGTCCGGCTGGTGCGGGCGAAGCAAACCGCCTTACCTGGCGGCTTTGGCGGGCGCCGGCGGGATAGGCGCCGGAACCGGCAAGGACGTCGGCGCCGTTTCAATCCGAATCGCCTTGCTCCCCTTCAAGGCGCCGGGACTGGCCAAAAACTTATTGACTCCCTGCACGGCAACGTCCATCGAAGTGCGCACGTCCTTATCGGTCGTAATGATGTCTCCCACGCGCAGGCCGAGCAGGTCGCCCGTGGTGATTTGCGATTCGGCCAGGGTGACCACCAGATCGACTTGCGAGCGATCGATGCGGCGGCCAATCGAGGCCCGCGATTCGGCGGTCGAACCGACGCGGTTGTACGTGGCCCAGCTATTGGCAGCCAGCTTGGCGCTGACCCGCTCGATGGTGTTAAACGGAATGCAGAGGTTGATCATCCCGCGCACCTCGCCCATCGCCAGCTCGAAGCTGATCAAGATCACCACTTCGTTCGGCGGCACGATCTGCACGAGTTGTGGATTGCTTTCGACTCGATCGACCGACAGCTTGAGCGTCAACACGTTTTCCCAGGCGTGCTTGAGTTCCTGCAAAAACAGTCCGGTGATGCGGCCGACCAGGCGCAACTCGATCTCGGTCAGCGGTCGCCGCGAGATGGGGCCCGAGTCCTTGGCCCCACCCAGCAGCCGGTCGATGATCGGGTACAGGATCGACGGGTTCAAATCGAGAATGAGGTTTCCTTCCAGCGGTTCGGCCCGCAGCAGGTTGAAGCAGGTCGGGTTTTCCAGACTGAAGACGAATTCGCTGTAGGTGAGCTGATCGACGCTGGTCAGCTTCACCTCGACGATCGAGCGAAGCAGGGCCGACAGGGCCGCGCCAAAATTGCGGCCGAAGCCTTCGTGCAGCGACTGCAGGGCCCGCATTTGCTCTTTGCCGACGCGCTCGGGGCGTTTGAAATCGTAGGAGACGATCTTCTCGCGCTGCTTCGCGGGAGTTCGATTGGCCGCCGGAGCCGTCGCGGACGACGACTTGGTGAGCGATCCCTGCGATTCCATCGCGCTGATCAGGCTTTCGACTTCGGCCTGGCTGAGTACATCGTCGGCCATGGGTGCATCCTGCTTGCCGGTGGCGCGCGATCACGCGCGGATTTGACCGTCCCCAAAGACGACGTATTTGTAGGTCGTCAGCTCTTTCAGCCCGCACGGGCCGCGAGCGTGGAACTTGTCGGTGCTGATCCCGATTTCGGCTCCCAGGCCAAACTCGTAGCCGTCGTTGAACCGTGTGCTGGCATTGACCATGACCGCCGAGCTATCGACCTGCGCCGTAAACTGACGGGCCGAGGCGAGGTCGCGGGTGACGATCGCATCGGTATGCCGCGAGCCGAACCGATTGATGTGCGCGACGGCATCGCCGAGCGAATCGACCACCTTGACCGAGAGGATCGGTCCCAGGAACTCGGCGGCATAGTCTTCGTCGGTGGCGGGAGTCGCCGAGCGGATGTGTAGCCGCGTCCGTTCGCAGCCCCGAATTTCAATCCCCTGTTGGGCCAGGACGAGCCCGATCTGCAACAAGAACAAGTCGGCCGCGTCGGCGTGGACCAACAGCGACTCGCAGGCGTTGCACACGCCCATCCGCTGGCACTTGGCGTTGACGACGATCCGCTCGGCCATTGCCAGATCGGCCGAGGCATCGACATAAACGTGGCAGTTCCCCGTGAAGTGTTTGAGGATCGGCATCTTGGCTTCGGCCGCCACCCGGCGAATCAGGCTTTCGCCCCCGCGGGGAATGGCCACGTCGATGTATTGCGGCAACCCCAAAAAATGGCCGACGGCCGCCCGGTCCGCCGTTTCGACCAGGTGCAGCGCAGCGGGTGGCAGGCCCTGTTCGGACGCAGCTTGTTGCAAAATGCGAACGATCGCCCGGTTGGAATGGGCCGCTTCCTTTCCGCCGCGCAGGATCACGGCGTTGCCGCTCTTCAGGCAAATGGCGGCAGCGTCGGCCGTTACATTCGGGCGCGATTCGTAGATGAAAAAAACGACCCCCAAGGGAACCCGCGTCTTCAATATCTGCAAGCCGTTGGGACGAACCGAAGACTCGATCACCTCGCCCACGGGATCGGGCAACGCCGCGACCTCCTCCAGCCCGCGGGCAATGTCGTCGATTCGCTGGGGCGTCAGCCGCAACCGGTCGATCTGCGCCTCGGAGAGCCCGAAGCCCGGCGCAGCGGCCAAATCGTGGCCATTCGCTTGTGAAAGCGACTCGGTCTGCCCGCGCAGTTGAACAGCCGACTGTCGCAGCCAAGCGTCCTTCGCCGCGCCGGATGCCAGGGCCAATTCAGCCGCTGCCACTTGGGAGCGCTGCGCGGTGCCGCGACAGTACTGTGCGAGCTCGGACTCAGGGGCAACCGACATGCTTTTTCCAGGCGGAACGAAGAGGCAAAGGGAGTTTCCCAACCGGAGTATCGGGGAAGCTGGCGCGGTGGTCAATGTCGTGTGGGAAGCAGCGGTGCGCGAAGGGGCGGGAGACCGGGACGGATGCGGCTTTCCGCGCCAGACAGATTGACTTATTGTGCGACGACAGTTTGCCACTTAAGTTGGACACCCGTAGGATATGGACAAGATGCCCAGTGGCCCGACAATCTCGGGCCCCTCTACTGCAAGGATGCATTACCGGCGTATTCGTTACCCTAAGTAGATTTTTCGCAAACCTTACAATCACTCCTTCGGCAGCCACCTTGATCGTTTGTAAGGGTTTTTTGGCAAAAGAGTTACGCCGGTTTTTTTGACCGCGGGCGGTTCTCGTCTTATATTCACACTGGCGGAAGGTACGTCTCCCTAAACCTTCGGGATTTGCAGGGCTTGAACTGCACTGGTGACAGGGCAATTTGGGCGGGCAGACCAAAGGTGGCAAGGGACAAAGTGTCAGGATGACCGTCGGGCAGCCCCCGACTGTTGGCAAGAGTGCCAGCACCAATTTCGCCGCCGCGATTGTTTTCCATCCTGACCCGACGTTGGCTGTCCCTCGCTAGCATGCCCTGCCGTGGCGACCCCCTCTGGATCGCTGCCGGGCACTCTTCGTGGCGGCCGGCGTTGCCTACGCCGCGAGATGGTCGTATGACGGATCGCAGGTTTTTGACGGCGCACCTCTGGGCTTGGCTCGTCCTCGCCGGCTTGGCTCTTTCCTCGAGTGTCCAGGCGCAAGTCGTCACCCTGGCCGAGCCGATTCCGGTCGCCGACGACCTGGCCACCACGTTCGAAAAAGGGTCGCGGCTGGAAAACGAACGGAACTGGGCCGCGGCCCTCTCCGTTTATGAAGAAGCCCTGCGCAAGCATCCCAGCCGATCGGATCTGCAACGGCGAGTGGCGGTGACCCGGGCCCACTACGATGTCGCCCGCCGGTATGGCGACGAAAGCTATACGACCGCCCTGGCCGGACTTAGCCAGCCGGACGCGGTAGCCATCTACGACGAAGTGCTATTGAAAATACAAGCGAACTACGTCCAACAGCCGCAGTGGCAGCAGTTGGTGAACTGCGGGCTGACGAATCTGGAAGTCGCCTTGTCCGAGCCGGCCTTTCTCGAGCGGAACCTGTCGCGCATTCCCGGCGAACAACTAGGGGCGCTGCAGCGCGAGATTCGGCAACTCGCTGAATCGCGCGGCGTCGCGGATCGCCAGCAAACGCTCGCCCACGTCGAATCCCTCGGCCACACGCTCGACGAGCGGTACGGCCTGGCGATGCAGGCCGTGGTCATGGAATTTGCCAGCGGGGCGATCGGCGCCTTGGACGAATACTCCGGGTTTCTTACCGGCAACCAGATGGACGAAGTCTTTTCGCAAATCGAAGGGAATTTTGTCGGACTGGGGGTCGAGCTCAAGACCGAGCCCGCCGGCCTGTTGATCGTCAACGTCATCCCCGCCGGGCCGGCCGCCCTGGGCGGCTTGCAGCGGGGGGACCGCATCGTCGGAGTCGATCGCAAATCGACCGCCGATACGTCTGGCGATACCCTGGCCGACATGCTGCGCGGCGAAGAGGGGAGTCCGGTCGAAGTGGTCGCGAAGAATGCGCTCGGAGAATCGCGACGCTTGCAACTTATTCGGCGACGGGTTGAGGTGCCCAGCGTGACCGATGTAAAAATCGTCGATCGAGACAACGGTATCGGCTATTTCAAACTGGGCAGCTTCCAAAAGACGACCAGCCGCGATGTCGATGCGGCCTTGTGGAAGTTGCACGATCAGGGAATGCGGCATTTGATCATCGACCTGCGGGGCAATCCGGGGGGCTTGTTGAAAGCCTCTGTCGATGTGGCCGACAAGTTCATCATGGATGGTCTGATCGTGGCCACACGCGGTCGCAGCCCGCGCGAAGATGCCGACCATCGAGGCCAGATCGCGGGAACTTGGCGGGTGCCGCTCGTTTTGCTGATCGACCACGATTCGGCCAGCGCCAGCGAGATTCTGGCCGGAGCGATCCGCGATCATCATCGCGGCACCGTCGTCGGCGAGAAGAGCTACGGCAAAGGATCGGTCCAGGGGATCTTTCCGCTGGCGGGGGCAAACGTCGGCGTCCGGCTAACCACTGCCAAGTGGATCACCCCCAGCGGACAGGCGATCAGCGGAGCAGGTGTGGTGCCGCACATTACCGTCCAAACGGTGAATCGTCCGGTCGGGGGCACTTCGCAATTGGCGACCGCGGACGACGCCATCCTCAACGCGGGCCTGCAAGTCGCCCGCGACCAGTTGGCCGCCCGCAGCACGCCGTAAAGTCGTTGCCGCGGGGTGGTGTGCCCGTTCCGCGAATGCCACGATCAAAACCTATAGATGCCTGCCACCCCGGTGGGCATTGGCATCCGTTCGGAAGGCACGACCAGCACTTCGCCTCCTCGCCGCAGCACCAACTCGGCAAGACCGTCATAGACGTCTTCATGTTCGTCGCCGTTCCACTCCACCTTGCCGGTCGCAACGTCGATTCGGCCGGCTTGATGCTTGCTCGCATCTACCAGAAGGGTTCGCACCCGCGACATTGCCGCGGCGTCCGCCAACTTCGGCAGGTCGTCGTCCGCCAGGTGCTTGCTTTGGCCAGCCTGAAACTCTTCGCGCAGGCGTTCTAGCCTAGCCAAATATTGCGGCTCAAGCAGTTGCCATGCGCGCTGCCGAATCTCGTCCGCCGATAGGCCCTCGGGATCGGCGTCGATGGCGGTGTCGACGAGAAAGGGATTCTCGCTGACGCCTCGAAACGTGGCGTGGTGCTGAGGGAGGGCCGCCAGAACCAGCGGCAGACCCGTGGGCCGCGAGTGGTGCTCTGTCATGGCACGATCCACCACCCTGAAGAATCGCTGCACATCGGTATGGTAATTATCGACCCGGGATCGCGGCGCCACATGAATGACCGGCCCGCCGAATCCTTCGCGCGACTGCGGATCGATTCCGGGCGGCATGCTCGGATCGGTGTATTCCTCCGGCAGGGCCTCCATCATCGTGCGCGGCACGCCGTCGCCAGGTTCCAATTCCTCAAGGACATTCCGATTCCCTTCAAACAAGCGGACGCTCCCCTCGGAGATGCCCAGCACCTGAAAGCGATCGGTCGTCTGGAAAATGCGAATCAGTGGCCTGATATGAAAGCTGTTGGCGACGAGAGCCATTTCAGGAACCGCTTCATGAAGCTTAAAGACGCGCAAGAACCCTGGGCACGATAGTACCGCCAAGCCGTCGAGCGTCGGTTTGAACAGTGCCGGATCGTCGGCCAGTGAAGAGAGCGGCGCGATGCACTCGTCCGCCACTTGCTTGTCGAAACGATCGTGCAGGGTTGCCGTAAGTTGCTTTAGCAAGTTTCTGTAACGAATTGGGTTCTGAGCCTGTTGGGGGGGCTGGCGGTAGGTCGGCTGATAGAGCGACAGGCACGGCGACCCTTGCTGAGCCAACACCTCGTCCAGTTCCTTGGCGACAGATTTAGCCATTGTCTTCTCCTCGACATTCGCGGGCTTCGCGGCAACTGCCATCGGGCGGCATCGCGAAGTCTGCTTTTTTGCGGGTTGCATCAGAAAGCACGATTCCAGCAGCCATAAATGTGCAAATTGAATGCCCGGATTGGCCTGCACCAGCATCGAGATCCCTGTTGTTTGAATCACTCGCCCCTCTGGCACCTGGGGACGCCGGCCTTTACGGTGGTAGGTCATGTCCGACCGCCCCGCCAGATTGAACCCGCTTGCCATTATTGGTCCCGGCCTGGTCGTAGCCGCCACCGGGGTCGGCGCGGGGGATTTGGCGACCGGGGCCTTCACCGGCAGCAAGCTGGGGGTCGCCATCTTGTGGGCCGTCGTCTTGGGGGCGGTGCTGAAATTCGCCGTGAACGAAGGGCTGGCCCGCTGGCAGCTCGTCACCGGCGAAACGCTGCTCGAAGGGGTGGCCCGCCATCTGGGTCGCTGGGCGATCGCCCTCTTCCTGGCCTATCTGGTGTTCTGGAGCTACTTCGTCGCGTCGATCTTGATGAGCGCCTGCGGCAGCGCCGCGCACGCGATATTTCCGCTGTTCGAGTCGCCGCAGCGCGACAAGATCTTTTATGGCCTGCTGCATAGCGCCGTTACCGTCGGGCTGCTGCGATATGGAGGTTACCGCTGGTTCGAGCGAATCATGAGCGGCCTGGTCGTCGTCATGTTTGCCGTCGTCGTCGGCTCGGCCATTGCCATCGCTCCCGATTGGGGGCAGGTCGTCTCCGGCCTGCTGGTGCCGCAAATTCCCGATGCAGGCGGCCAAGGAGTGAGCTGGACGATTGCCTTGATGGGGGGCATCGGCGGCACCGTCACCGTGCTGAGCTACGGCTACTGGATTCGCGAGCAGGGGCGCCTATCCGCCGCCGATATTCGCACCTGCCGGCTCGATCTGGCGAGCGGCTATGGGATGACCGCCCTGTTCGGTCTGGGAATGGTCATCATCGGCAGCGAACTGCTCGACATGACGGACGACCCCAGCAAGGGAACCACGTTTATCATTCGGCTGGCAGAGCAGATCGATCGGCGGCTGGGCGACTGGGGCTGGCTGGCACGCTGGGGATTCGTCCTGGGGGCCTGGGCCGCGGTCTATTCCAGCCTGCTGGGCGTTTGGCAGAGCGTGCCACTGTTGTTCGCCGATGCCTGGCGGTTGTTGCGGCAGAGCGACTCGCCGGCTGCCGAGCAAAAGCCGAGCACCCGTTGGGCGTCGTACCGGTGGTATCAAATCGCCCTGGCGACGATCCCCGCCATCGGCCTGTGGTTCAATTTCGTCCAACTGCAAAAGCTGAACGCAATTGTGGGCGCCTTGTTCGTGCCGTTGTTGGCGGCCGTGCTGCTCTTGCTCAACGGTCGCCGCGACCTATTGGGCGCGCATCGGAATGCCTGGCTGTCGTGGCTGGTGCTGGTCGGCGCGCTGCTATTTTTCGCCGCCGCCGCGGTGCTCGAAGCGCGGGGCCACCTCGGCGGATGACAGTTGCAGATGCACGATGACTGGCCTGTGGTCGGAGCCGAAATACGAACCGACGCGCCGATCGAGCACCGCGATTCTTGGCGAAATCAAACAGTGATCGATGGCGATTGTCAGCACCGGCAGGCGCGGCGTCCAGCTTGCTTGAATGCCGAAACCTTGCCGGCTGTCGGCCAAATCGCCCTGCTCTAACAAATCGTGAAAGTACGGGGAAAAACGGGTCAGGTTTAGATCCCCAGCAACCACCACGGGTGCCGACTGAAGGCTGGCAAATCTGCCGATTGCGGCCAAGTGCTCGTTGCGTTGGGCGGCTGCAGGTACGTTGCTGGGAGGAACAGGGTGGGCCCCAATCACCACGAGGGGAGTTCCGGAAAGATCGTAGGTGGCGACGATCGTCGGCACCTGAACGCCAAAATCGTGTGTATGGACTTCTTTCCAGGGTAATTTACTGACGAGCGCGATGCCGAAGTTGTCGTCTCGGGGCACGATGTGCTGATGCGGGTAAATGTCGGCAAGCTCCGCGATTCGCTCTGCCCAGGCGGGGCGGACTTCCATCAGCAATACCAAATCGGCGTTTTCTTTCCGCAGGAATTGCAAAACCTCGTCGAAGCGCTCATTCCGCCCCAAGACGTTATACGAGACGAGCCGCACCTGTGGGCCTTCGAGTTTGGTCTCTGGAGCAGGAAGGTAGATGGGCGCAACAAGTGCCAAGTTGACGAGTGCGCCGGCTGCCGAAGCCAGTGCAATGCGTGGGCGGCGAACCAGCCACAGAGCAACTGCCGCCGCGAACAGCAGCCAGAAATACTGCACGCGAAAGTGCGCGGCTTGTTCGAGTCGCCACCAGTGGCGGCCAAAGAACCCGCAGATGGTCAGAATGATCAGCACCAATGCACAGGAAGCGAACACCGACGCGAGCATGCGCGCCAGGCTTTGCCACCCGGATGGATGACGCTGAAGAGGGTCGGGAGTCTTTGGCGAGGCACGTCGTTCCATCATGGGCGCTCATCTTTCGCCAAAGACTCCCGACCCCGTTGAGGCCCAACGATTCGCTCGAATCGCCGGCGATTTTCGGCCAGGGTAATGATCGAGCGGTCGCGGATGGTTTCGGCGTTCGGTTGCCCGAGCAACAGCGCCAATTTACTTAGCTCGAGCGGGTCTTCGGGCAAGTCGTGACGAGCCGAGGCATTCAGCAGGCGCAAGCACGACTCGATCCTCCGCAAAAATCGATAGCTTTCGGCCAAATATTCGGCGTCGTCGCGCGACAGGTGGCCGGCAGCGGCCAAAGCGGCCAGCGCGTCTTGCGTGCCGGGAACAAGCACGGCCGGCGTCTGCCGCGCGTGGCGCAGTTGCAGCATTTGCACCAGGGACTCGATGTCGAGCGTTCCTCCGCTGGCTCGTTTCAGGTTGAGTTCGGCAGCGCCGCGCTGCGAGTCGAGCCGCGCGCGATAGATCTCGGCTCGATCGCCGTCGGACCAAGTTCGCGCGGTGAGCAATTGACGGAGTACGTTTTCGACCGCCGCGCTCGCCAGCCCTTCGCCCCAGACCGGCCGCGCCTTGCACAGCGCCTGCCACTGCCAGAGTGGGACCGCGACGGACAGAAAGTGCTGGGCGAAGTCGGCCAGCGGCAAGGCCAGCGCCCCCCCGACGCCAAGGGGCCGCAAGGCGACGTCGATCGTGGCCAGCCGCCCCTGCGGCGTCAACTCGGACGATTCCTTGAGCACTCGCTGGGCAAGCTGCGTGAAGAAGTGGTTGTTGGTGGTGCGCACCTGCCGCGTGCGCGCCGCGGGGCGCGTCGTCCCCTCGGCTTCGTATAGAAAGGCGACTTCCACGTTACTGTGATAGTTGGGTTCCCGACCCGCCAGCTTGCCCAGGGCCAGGATGACCAGGTGGCACGGCTCGCCCTCGAACGCTCCGGGGCCCAGCGTCGGCGGGCCATGCTTTTCGACGAGTCGCTCGTACTCGCGTTGGGCCAGGTGCGCCAGGCAGAACTCGGCCACGTCTGCGAGCGCCTGGTGCGTCGCCTCGATCGAATCTTTGCCCAGGATGTCGCGCACGCCGATTCGCAAATGGCTGGCATTCTTCAAATCGTGCAGGATCGGCAGCGTGTCGGTCGCGCCGCGCGAAAGCTCGACCAGCGAGCGTTCCAACTCGCTGCGCGTCGGCAGGCGGTCCTGCTGCAACGAATCGACCAGGTCGTCGATCGTGCCGGGATTGGTGGTGACGATGCCCGCTAGGTAGGGACTGGCCGCGCACAGCCGCACCACCAGTTGCAGCGACGGGGCGTGGGCCTCGAGCAGCTCCCACAGCACCCCTTTCGCACCCAGCGAATCGCTGACGCGGCACAAACTGCTCAGCGTGCGGTCGGGATCGGGCGTGATGGCGATGGCCGACAGCAGCCGCTCGGCGATCAACGATAAAAAGTGCCGGCAGCGGCGCGTGGACAGGAACGGGACGCGCTCGGTCGCCAGATCGGCCAGACCGCGCGCCGCCGCTTGCGGATCGCTAAATCCATAGCCGGTCAAAGCCGCGGCTGCTTCGTGTTCGCTCGGCGCCGGATCGAGCAGCAGATCGACGACCTCCGGCGGCGGCTGGTCGGTAACGGCCGCCGCGAGAATTCGCGAGAGCGCTACCCACACCGCCGCCAGGCGACTTCGCGCGGCGGCAACCAGATCGGTTCTGTCAGCGCCATTCTTGAGCGAATGGGCGATCTGGGCCAAGGCCGCCGATTCCGCGGGCACGGCTGTGATTCCTGGTCCGAACGCGATTTGCAGGCGGTGCTCGACCTGGCGCAGCCAGACGTAGCTTTCTTCGAGCAGCGTCCGTTCCGGGACGGACAGCAAGCCGGCCAGTTCCAGCTCGGCGATGGCGGCGAGCGTGCCTCGTTGCCGGACGCCCGCGTGGTCGCCGCCAAACAGCAGTTGCAAAAACTGCACCGTCCCCTCGATGTCGTTCAGCCCGCCGCGCGATGCGGCGATGTCGCACTGCGCATCATCGGTCGAAGCTCGTTGCCGCAGCAATCGCCGCTGCAGCGATTTGATCCCCGTCTCGTCGGCCCGGCTTAAGTAGCGGCGATAGACCCACGGCTCCAGGCGAGCGAGCACTTCGCGGGCCAGCGCCGCATCGCCCGCAATTGGCCGCGCCTTGAGCAGCGCCTGTCGATGCCACGTCCGGCCGAAGGTGTCGAAGCCCAACACGACATCTTCCGCGGTATGGATCGGCTGCGGCGACTGGCTGTCGGGCAAGGTCACCAGGTGAATGCGATAGAGTGGGTCCGCGCTGTTGGCGTCGCCCAGATACTTGGACAGCAGCCGCGCCAGCCGATCGACCCCTTCGTGTTCTGCGCGGTGGGCCGCTTCGGTCCCGGTCGAGGGCCGATAAAACATCAACAGGTCGAGTCGCTCGCCATAATCCATTTCGGCCCCGCCCAGCCGGCCCAGAGCCACGACGGCAATGCGTGGAGGCTGGGCCGGAGCTGCCTGGAGCGAGCGCTGCTCGGCGACCTTTTGCAGGGCGGCGGCCAGCGCCGCGGCGATCAGCGCCTCGGCCAGCCAGGTGAGCTGCTCGGCGACCAGCTCGACCTTGTGGCGCTGGACCACTTCGCCGTAGGCAATTCGCAACGTCTCGCGCTGCTTAAGCCGGCCCAGGGCGGCGATCAGCGACCGCTCGTCGGCGAGCGCGGCAATCTCGGCCCCTATGTCGCCGGCGAGCGCCGCGCGCGATAGCGGCTGGCCGCCGGTCGCGCGCAAGCGGTCGAACGCCTCGGGATCGTCGATCAACCTTTGGCTCCACGGCGCGCCGAGCGAGAAGGCCCGCAAGAGCATCGGCAGTGCGGTCGGGGGG
>JBBDYF010000107.1:0-4730 GCA_040901775.1 Pirellulaceae bacterium
GCACGACCCCTTCGAGCACCAGGCCAGACGGATCGAGTCGAGTGAAGGCGCCGACGGGGGCCAGGCACCCGGCGAGCAACGAAAACAGCAGCGACCGCTCGGCCAGAACCGCCTGGTGCGAAGCGGTGTGATCGAGCGGCGACAGTAAGTCACGCGTCGCTGTATCATCGGCCCGCGTTTCGATTCCCAACGCTCCCTGGCCGACGGCGGGATACATCATGTTCCAAGAAATGACGTGCGCGATGCGGCCGACCAGCCCGAGCCGCGAAAGGCCCGCTTCGGCCAAGATGATGGCGTCGTACTGTCCCTCGTCGAGCTTCCGCAGGCGGGTCTCAACATTGCCGCGGATCTCTTCCAATCGCAGATCGGGCCGCAAGTGCAACAGTTGCGCTCGCCGGCGCAAGCTGCCGGTGCCGACACGTGCGCCGAGCGGCAGCGTTTCGATTCGATCGGCCACGCTGGAAACCAGCACGTCGAGCGGGCTTTCGCGCAGCGGAACGGCGGCCAGCGCCAGCCCGGCAACCGGAGTGGTGGGAAGATCCTTCAGGCTGTGAACCGCCAGGTCGATCTGTCCAGCGAGCAAAGCCCGCTGCAACTCCTTGGTAAACAGGCCAAAGCCGCCGATCTGTCCCAGCGGCTCGGTTTTGACATCGCCTTGCGTGGCGATCGGAACGAGTTCGACCGTCACGCCGCGCTGGGCCAACTGCGCCGCGACCCACTCGGCCTGCCAGCGGGCCAGCGGGCTGGCGCGGGTTCCCAGGCGCAGGCGAGCCGTCGGGGGCATGTCTGGCAAAGGGCAAGGCTCGGCAGGCAAACGCGGTGCGCTCATGCATCAAAGTTAATGGAGCAGGCCCCGTTTCGCGAGGCGGGGAGGGCGGTGCTACCCGGTGCGTCAGGCAAGTCGTTTGGTCTTTTCAGTTGAAAGGAACTGGACATGTGAATGGCTCGTTCAGCATGTAGCCAACCGAGCGTGCGGCAGAGTAATCGGTCGTGCGAAGCCTCGGAAGGCGAAGGTGTCAGCCGCGGACGTAAGGGGTGCATGTCGCATGTTGCGCGCGGGGCAGTGTCGTGTTCGCAAAAAGGGGGGTGAACTGGATGGGGCGTTGGGGGCAAGCGTTTTATGCAGGCCTCATGCACCTATTTTTTTTCAGGATGAAAAACGTCGCAAACGATTGTCTCGCAATGACTTGCGACTAGTTTTTTGCCTCCGCGATTATGCAGGTTATGCAAGTTATGCAAGTTATGCATTTTAAGCTCGGCCCTCGGAGGCCCGCTGGCTCCTGCACATGCGGCGGCCGGGTGGTCGCGGCTATGCAGGCGATGCCAGCGCGACCAATGGTCGCGGCTATGCAGGCGATGCCAGCGCGACCAATGGTCGCGGCTATGCACCCTGACCTCTGACCCCTACGGCTTCGCGGCTGTCTCGGATTCAGCCTTCGCGGGTGTGGGGTCTTTTTCGGCCAAAAAGCGGAAGCCTCCGATCAGTTCGCGGTCGATCTGGGGAAAACGCTCGACAAGGCTTCCTTCGAGCGTGAAAACTAACGCCGCCCGGTGCCCGGCGTCGTCCGACAGGTGATAGTACGACCATTGAATGGGGAGCTCCGATGCGGTGCCGCTGACGATCACCCGGAGCGTGCGAATCCCTTCGGGGCTGACATCCTGGGCCGCTTCGACCACCTGGCCAAAGTTTTTGCCCAGGGCCCGCTTCACGTCGGCCTCAAATCCCTCGAGGGCAAGTTGCTTGCCGTCGGCCAGCGGGGGGAGCCGCGAAATGTTGCACTGGGCAATCAGGTCGCCCCGATCGACCAGCCGCAGGATGGTGGCGTCGTGCCGATCGAGCATGACGTTCCAGCGGCGATCGTGGATTAAGGCGTAGCCGGCCGAGTCAGCATGGAAGTCGATTAACGTCGTCCCACCGGCCGCTTTGATCGGAAAACCGGTGATCGTCTGATCGCTGACTCCGGCTTCGGCCTCAATCGGAGCGGCCACCATGCGAACCTGGGTCAATACTTTGAAGCCCGGCTGGGCATGGCCAATCGCCCGGTTTTCCTGAAAGGCGAGGGCCAGCCAGGTAACCCAGCGCTGTTTCAAATCGAAATTGAGTTTCCCTTTCAGTTCGATCTCGGAGCTGACGCCGCCGATGGCGCCGGCCACTTTGCCTGCGAGGGTGATGATCGCCAGGTCGTCTTTGACTTCGGTCAACTCCAGCGTCACGTCGTGCTGGTTGATCGCTTCCAGGCCAAGCAGCCGGGCAACCGCCCAGTCGGCGGCCTGCCAGGTGTCGCCGATTTCCATGGCCTTCTCGGGAAGCAACGCCGACAAAGTCAGCCCACTGCCGGGAACGTCGATCAGTTCCAGTTCGTCGCGGGTGAGCGGGCCGAGCGGCGAAAACGAGGTGGCCGCGGTCTCGCTCGATTGCGAGACGATCAGGCGGCGATCGTCGCGCAACGTGTTGGCAAGATCGGTATCCCGCAGGCGAATTTTGGCCTGGGCCTTGTCGTAACTGCGGGCGACCCGCGCGCTCGCCTGCGGCGGGCCAACTTCCAGCGTGCGCTCGACATATTCCAACTCTGCATTGACTTTGAGCTGCAGATGCTTAACCTCCGTGCCATCGGAATTCAGCTTTAACTCTCCTTCCACCTCCACCTCTACCTTGACCCGCTGGTGAGAACCGCCGGCTTGGGCCGAATCGAGTTGATACGTTTTGGCCCCCTGAACCGCCCCCGCAGGCACAATCGCGACCATTCCCACGACGGCGGCACAAATCGCTCTGTAGCCGACATGTCGCCAAGAATTGACATGCTGCCCAAAAGATCGCGCGAGACGATGGCGGTTGCGTTGAAACGGCACAGCGGCCTCCTTGCCGGACGGCGACTGTCTCATTTTGAGACAGCGGTTGCAGATTGGGAAGGTTTTCGGTTCATCGACTAGGGCCGAAACCGGGGCTTAGGAAATGAGCCAAAACCGCCATCCAGATGCCTTGGCAAGCTGGAGAAGACAGGCAAACGGGCGATTTTTGACGGTTTGCAAACCAAGGAACGAGTTTTGCTTGCGAACAATATAACAGCTTGCAGGTTCACGAATTGCGCCTGGGAGAAACCGGTTCGAGTGGGCGAGCATCCTAAGGAAATGGCAAGGTGAGTGGTCCTCGAGCGCGAACTTGGCAGCCTCCGCGGTGTTCTTAAGAGAGGCAAGCAGGGCAATCGACAATTAGGGAAGTTTGGAACAAAATGTGCAGCGTTTATTGATTAGTCAATGAATCTGCCAAAGTGAACCCTTATTTCGGGTGAGTAGCAAAGAACTAGAGGCAACTGATTGACGTATAAAGGGTCGAGTCGGTGACGCCCGAGGATGTGGCGTCAAAAAAAGCATGGAGGTGGTTCGCGTCGGGCGATGGAAATCGCAGGGAACACCGATGCGGCATTTCGACGAGACATTTCGACGAGAGAAGAGCAGATCATGAATACTGGATATCTCAACCCCCTGGTTAAGCAACTGCGCGACCAGCAGGTGAAGGTCGCTTCCCGCGATAAAAAGCTGGACCACGTCAACCGGGCGGAGAAGCTGCTGGCCGAGCTCGACGTGGCGCGCAACTATCCCTACGAATACCTCTGCTTTCGCATTACCGAGTACCGCCCCGAGTCGGCGGCCGGCGTTGCTTTAACGGGAAAAGAGTTGGCGCACGATCTGCGTCTGTTCGTCGAGGATGTTTCCGATTCGGCCAACGTGCGCGCCGAGGAAGCCGGCGAACCGGTCCACACGGTCGAAGATTTGAGCAAAATGTTCAATGTTTCGACAAAAACGATCTCTCGCTGGCGCGCGCAAGGCCTGGTGAGTCGGCGATTCTTGTTCGACGGCAAACGCAAGCGGGTCGGTTTTTTGCGGAGCAGCGTCGAGCGGTTCGTCGCCGAGAACGAAGCGCGGGTCCGCCGCGGCGAGCGCTTCAGCCAACTGAGCGACGAACAGCGGCACGACATTATCGATCGGGCCCGCCGTTTGGTTCGGGCCGGGGGCTGCCCCTCCGAAGTCGCCAAGCGAATTGCCCGGCACGTCAACCGGAGCGTCGAGACGGTGCGCTACACCCTTAAGCAGTTCGACGAACAAAATCCGCAACAAGCGGTTTTTCCCGAGCAAACGGGTCTGTTGACCGACGACGTCAAGCAGAAGATCTACCAGCAGTCGCGGCGCGGCGAGTCGGTCGATAACCTGGCGCGCAAGTTCTGCCGCACCCGTTCGACGATCCTCCGCGTTTTGAACGAAATGCGAGCCCGGCGGATTCTCGATCTGCCGCTCGACTACATGTACCACGAGAGCTTCGATCATGCGGGGGTGGAGAAGGAGATCCTGTCGCCCATGCCTGCGGCCGGAGTGCCGACGAAAAAGATGCGCGGCCCCACGGGGCTGCCGCCCTATCTGGCGTCGCTGTACGAAGTGCCGCTGCTCACCCGCGAGCAAGAATATCACCTGTTCCGCATGTTCAATTACCTGAAGCACAAGGCGACCAAGCTCCGCGCCAAGCTCGAACCGGCTCAGGCCCGCACCGGCGCGATGGACGAAATCGAGCAGCTCTACGAGCGGGCCGTCCAAGTGAAAAACGAGATCGTCCAGGCCAACTTGCGGCTGGTGGTGTCGATCGCCAAGCGGCACGTCACGGGAACGGAGGATTTCTTTGCGCTGGTTAGCGACGGGAACATGTCGCACATCCGGGCCGCCGAGAAGTTCGACTATTC
>JBBDYF010000108.1:0-4700 GCA_040901775.1 Pirellulaceae bacterium
GGCGAGTGGGTCGATCTCGTCGGCAAGCTGCACGAGCTGCCTGGTCAGTCGCTGCAATTGCCGCCGCTGCTCGTCTGGCTCGGCCAGCGCGGCGGCGGCGGCGATCTCGGCCTGCACGGCTTGCTGGCGAGCAAGCAACCCAGCAATTTCGCCCCCGGCCGCGCGGAGCGACTTGATAGTGCGGGCCAGCTCGTCCTCGCGCCGGCTGGATAGCAGATCGAGCAACTGCCCGAGACCGTCGAGCGCGGCGGCTTGAGCGGCCCGCGATTGGCCGAACTGCTGCTGCGAGAGCTTCGCCGCGGCGTCGCGCAGTTGGCCGCCGATTGCCAGCCGGCGGGCGGCATTCAGGGCGTCGGCCAGCGTGCCGGCTGCCAGCGGATCGGTGTTTTGCAGCCGCGACAGCATCTCGCCCATGCGGCTTTGAATTTTGTCGAGCCGGCGGGCCAGTTCCAGTTCTTGCTGCGACAGTTGGCGCGCCGCAGCCCGATCCTCCGCGGGCAACTGCTCGGCCGCAATCGCCCGCAGCCGCAGCGCCTCGGTCTCGTCGGCCAAGCGCTGCTGGTCGCCCCGAATTTGGCCGATCTCGCGGGCCAGCCGGCTGAAGCTGTCCCACTCGGTCAATACGCCCAGCAGCGCTTCGAGCGACTCGATTACTTCGTCTTGCCGCACCGCGGCAGCCCGCAGCGAATCCCCCGCGCCGGCCTCCGCGCCGGCCCCTACGCCGCCGCTGTCGATCCGCTGGCGAACCGACTTGAACGCCTCGGTCAACTGGGCGTTGATCTCGACCAGCGGCTCGCCGCTGATCAGCCGCACTTTGCCGAGCAGGTCGTTCATCCGCTGGGGAATCGCCTGCCCGGCGATGCGGTTGGCCTCGAGTTCCGCCAACAACGCCAGGATTTGCCCTTCGACGCCGTCGGGCGCGGTGCCCAGCAGCTTACCGACTTGTCGCTGGTTGAGCTGCACGCTTTGCAAGCGGCTCAGGTCGGTTTCGTCGAGCATGCCCGCCTCGTCCAGCCGGAACTGCACGGCCGAAAGCTGTTCGCGGCAGTCGCGCTGAATGCGCAGCGCTTCGGCCAGTTGCCCCAAAATCGACGACTGCCGTTGGCCCAAGCGGCTGGCCAGTTCTTCTTCGGTAATTACCGTCAGCCGCCGGGCGACGCTGGTGGCAAGCTGCGGCTTGTAATCCTCGGCCGTCAAGCGAACAGCCAGCACATCGCCCGGCTGCAAGCCGGCAAGCTGTGCCAAATCCCAGGCGAAGTCGATCGAGCGGCTCTCTCCCTCGTCCGTGCTGCCGGCGGGCTCGGGCGGATTCGGCCCCACATAGAGCAAAACAACTTGCTCTGGCTGGTCGCTAAACCCCGGCCGCAGATACCGCAACTGCACGTTCTGAATCGCCACGTCGTCTTTGACGAGGGCTTTGATATTTACCAGTGCCCGCGCCGTGACAAACGTATGATCAGCCGGCGACTGCCACGAAATAGCGGGAGGCGAGTCGGCCACCACCTGCACCTCGACCCGCGTATCGCGCCCGGTGGGCAGGCCCGAGGCATCGGCCAGTTCCACCCAGACCGCCGTCGATTTTTCGACTTGCCACGGCGCATTTCCCGCAGGAAATTGTCCGGCAGGAGCTTGTCCCGCGGGAACGGCAAACCGCAGTCCATCGGGCGAAATCTGCACCTGGGGAAGCTGCAGGCCGGGGGAATCACTGCGCAGCGTGGCCGAAACAATCGGCTTATCCACTTTGCCTCGAATCGCGAGCGCGGAACCCTCAATCATTCGCACCACGCGGCCCGCCTGCAGCGGCGGACGAGCGGTGTAAGCCGGCGGCTGCACCGTGACATCCAGCGACAGCACCTTGGGCGGCTCGACGACCGCCAACTCGGTCCAGGGCATCGTGTCGTCGTCGCCGCCGCGGGCCCGATAGGCGAGCGGCTGCGTGACGTTGTCAAGCCGGAACACCATCCGGTCGGCGAGCGGCTTCATCGGCTTGGTTTCGGTTCGCGTACCGGTTGGCGTGGCAAAGCGAAGCTGCATTTCGACCCGCTCGGGCAGTTCGCCGCCACGATCGACCAGTTCGACTTCAAAATCATCGCCGGCAGCAATCTTGTCGGGCCGGCGGACAAACTCGAGGCTGTGGCGGCGCGGCCATGCGAGGTCGCTCTTCCAGGGCATCGCCAGGCGCGCCAGGGCAAGCCCCGCGGCTTGGCCGTCGTCGAGCATGGCTAGCGCCGCGATCACCAAGGCCAAAGCACAAGCCGCGAAGCGCGCCCAGCGGGGCCGACGGCCATCGATCGCCAGGCGAAAGTCGAGCGGCGCGGCCAGCGCCTCGGTCTCGGCGACCACGGCCCGCCGCAACTCGATCGAACCGGCGGTGGGATCGCACTCGTCCTGGCCCAAAAACGCCACCGCCGTCGAGAGCCGTTCGCCAAGCTGCGGGTAATACCACTGGATTCGCTGCGCCGTCGGTATCAGTCCTAGGCGGTAGCGAAAGGCGGGGATCGCCAGCTTCCACGCGGCCCACAGGATCGCCCCCAGCGCGGCAAGCGACAGCATCCACCGCGCCGCCGGGTCGTGCAGCCGCAACAGGTAATCGACCAGGCCGAACCCGACCAGAATTGCGATCGTCGCGATTAGCAGCAGGCTGACGCCGTGGGCGCGCACCAGCCCGATCGCCCGGCGGCGGACGACTTGAACACGGGATTCCAGGGGATGAGCCATGCGTGCAGGACATCCAGCCAGCTTGTCGGCGATGCGCGCCATTCTCGCACACGCGCCCCGCCCGGTGCTAGATGAAGGGAGATCCCACGGATGCTTGGGCGACCGATAGTAGAACGCAGTATAGCGGCGGCTCCTACAGCAAGCCTAGCCTTTTTCGCAACAGCCATTCGGCGCCAATCAGGACGACGAACAAGCCCGCCAGCAGCGGCGCGTTCCAGATCGGCCGGGGCGGCAGCGATTCGATCCGGACTTGCCGCCCGCGGGGCAAGTCGTCGAGCAACCGATCCGCCTCTGCGAAGCGGTAGAACTTGCCGCGCGACAGCTTGGCCGCTTGCCGCAGCTCGGCCGTATCCATCCGCGTGCGGGCTAGCTCGCCGGGTGGCGCGGTAATGGTGAATGCCTTGACCGGCGACGGCCCCTCCAGCGTGGGCGTGGCGATCCAGGCCCGGTATTGCCCATCGGCCAGTTGTCCAGCGGTCCCTTCGAAAATGCCCCGATCCGTGGCGTTGCGCCGCAGGGTGACGCTGCGCCGCTGGCCACCCGACCGCTGCACCACGACGACCACGCCATCGTCGGCTGCCGGGGCGAGCCGATCGTCCAGAAATCGAACCCGCAGCCGCACGCTTTCGCCCCGTCGGTATTCGTCGCGGTCGGTCGATAGCTCGGCATTCCGGCCGGCCGACAGCAGCTTGGCCCGGCACAAAAAGCGGATCGTCTGAATCCAGTAGCGGGCGAAATAGACGTCCCCCATCCGAAACCGCCAGCGATGCGTTTCGTCGGTCGCATGAAACACGACCTTGCCCGCGCCAATGAATTGCAACGTAATGATCGGCAGCGGCCGGCCGCCGTCGCCCACCGCGCTGGGATGCTCGGCGAGCACGCGCACGCCCGGCCGCAGGTCGGGCGCCGACAAAAACCAGTACAGCGGCGGCAAGCCTTCGCGCCACAGCCGCTCGTTCGCGGCCGGTGTGTCCGCCAGTTGCATCATTGGGCTCGCCCGGCCCAGCGCCGTCAGCCGGGGACGAAACGACTGCGTGATCGGGGCATCCGCATCGGGCAGGCGAACCGTGTCGAGGTTCATCGGCAGCAGCCCCGCCAGCGGGGTGTCGCCGAGGGCCAGCGGCGTATAACGCGGCCCCGCGATGAAAATCAGCCCGCCGCCGCGCACCGTCACGAACTCGTAAATATTCTGCATGATCGACGGGCTGAGCAGCGCCGGGTTCACGTCGCCAAAAATCAGCACGTCGTAGGCGAACAACTCTTCCCGGCTGACCGGGAACAGCCGCTCGGCCGTCTTGTCGGTCTGGGCGTATTCCAAATCGGCTTCTTGCAACACCGTGCGAAAGCCGCGAGTCTTTCCCTCCGCCGGTTGGTCGCGGTTCAGCTCGCGCTGGAGCATTTGCTTGAGCATCCGAAACTCATAATTCGGATAAGCCTGCACCAATAGCACCCGGATCACCTCCTCGCGCACGGCAACTTTTTTGCTGAGGCGGTTGTTGTCCGTGTTCGACTCTCCTTCGCGGGGAAGCACCTCGACGACGTACTCGAACTCCCCCTCCTTTTCGGGTCGATGCGTCAAGCGAATCGTTTGCTCCGCCCCTTTCGGATCGAGCTCCACTTCCTTCTGGGCGAGTGGCTGACCGTCGGCCGATGCGGCCGGCGCACCTTCCGCGCCAGTGCCGGGGGCGAGCAGCAGCCGCACGGTCGCTTTCCCCTTGAATCCCTCGGCCGTCAGTTTGAAATCGAAAGTGACCTGATCGCCGACGAACACCGCCTCATCGACCAGCAAATCGCTCAGCCGCAGATCGCGCGCGGGCTGGTCGCTTCCCAGGCCGACTAAAAAGAGCGGAACCGCCTTGCGACGGGCGTACTGGGCCACTTCCGACAGCGACTTCCCTTCGGTCGTCACGCCGTCGGTTAGCAGAATTACCGCGGCCGTCGGCCGGCCGCGCTGCGCTTCGAGCACTTCGCGCAGCGAGTCG
>JBBDYF010000109.1:0-11001 GCA_040901775.1 Pirellulaceae bacterium
TCCCGCGACCTGATTGCCGACTCGATCGAAACGGTGATGGGGGCCCAGTGGTACGACGGCCTGGTTGCCTTGCCCGGTTGCGACAAAAACATGCCCGGCTGCCTGATGGCAATGGGCCGCCTGAACCGGCCGGCAATCATGGTCTATGGCGGCACCATCCGGGCCGGCTGCACCCCGCGTCATCCGAAGCTCGACATCGTCTCGGCGTTTCAGGCGTATGGAGAGTTCATCAGCGGCAAGATGAGCGAAGAAGAGCGGGCGGACATCATTCGCTGCAGCATTCCGGGCGCGGGTGCATGCGGCGGCATGTACACGGCCAACACCATGTCGTCGGCAATCGAGGCGCTCGGCATGTCGCTGCCGTATAGCTCGTCGATCCCAGCCGAGGATCCGCTGAAAGCTGCGGAATGCCTGGCGGCCGGCAAGGCGATTTTGCACCTGCTCGAAAAGGACATCAAACCGCGCGACATCATGACCCGCGCCGCGTTTGAAAACGCGATGGTCATCGTGATGGCCCTGGGTGGCTCGACCAATGCCGTGCTGCATTTGATTGCGATGGCCCGCGCGGTCGATGTGCCGCTCTCGATCGACGACTTTCAAGCGGTGAGCGACCGCGTGCCGTTCCTCGCCGATCTGAAACCGAGCGGCAAGTACGTGATGGAAGACCTGCACCACGTTGGCGGAACGCCGGCCGTGATGAAATATTTGCTGGAGAAGGGATTTCTCGACGGAAGCCAGTTGACGGTCACCGGGAAAACGATCGCTCAGAACCTGGTTGAGGTGAACGGACTGGCCGAGGGGCAACGGGTCATTCATTCGATCGAGGAGCCGATCAAGGCGAGCGGCCACATTCGGATCATGCGGGGCAATTTTTGTCCCGACGGGGCGGTGGCCAAGATTACCGGCAAAGAAGGGTTGCAGTTCACCGGCCCGGCCCGCTGCTTCGACAGCGAAGAGGAAATGTTGCACGGGTTGGAACAGGGAAAAATTCAAAAGGGGGACGTGATCGTCATTCGCTACGAAGGGCCCAAAGGTGGGCCGGGAATGCCGGAAATGCTGACCCCCACCTCGGCCATCATGGGGGCGGGGCTCGGTTCGGACGTGGCCCTGGTCACCGATGGCCGGTTCAGCGGCGGCTCGCACGGCTTTTTGGTGGGGCACGTCACGCCCGAAGCGCAGGAAGGAGGTCCGATCGCCCTGGTGCGCGACGGCGACCCGCTGACGCTCGACGCCGAGGCAAACCGGATCGACCTGACCGTGCCGGCCGATGAAATGGCCCGCCGCAAAGCGAGTTGGCAGCGGCCCGCTTACAAGGCGACGCGGGGAACTCTGTATAAGTACATCAAGAACGTGAAGAGCGCGAGCGAAGGGTGTGTGACAGATGAGTAAGTGGGCAACTTTTATAGTATGTTAGCGTTGAAGCAGGAGGATTATTATGAACCATGCCAACGACATCTTGAGCCAATCGCTCAGTCTGCCGCCTGAGGATCGCGAAACGATTGCGTTTCAGTTGCTGGCAAAAAAATAGGGACCATGGCAGCCCGAGGCCGCCAGGATCGGCGGATCGGGCAACGCAATCGGCGTGACGCGGACCTCTTTAATCGTCAGGTCTTTGTGATGCTTGGCTGCGGCTGCGAGTGCCGCGGGCTCCTGAGCCAGCAGGTTAGCCCCGGCCAGGCGGGCGGCTGCCAGGCCGGCGCTGGCGCTTGCCAGTTGCACAAAATTGCGACGCGAGAGAGACATGGAACCAGCTCCAGCGGTGAAAGAGTCAGCCGTAGGTGTAGTGACCTCGCTGGCCAATGGCAAGCGTTTTTGGCGGGATGTGTCTGGCCAAGCACCCTGGACGGCAAAACTCCCAAACCGACGCTCCACAATTACATGATTAGCGAGCACGGCTGGGCAAGCCAGCAGTGGCACCTGGCGCTATCCGCGGTTCATTTTTTGGGATCGGCGCAATTCCCTTGAGGCACCCGTCGATCGTCATCACCCCAGCCAACATCGCTAACACGACCAAGGACTGCGAAGTGAAGATCGTCACGACGGGGCTGGTGTGGGAAGGGAAGTAGCAGGTGCCTGCGGCCCCTCGTCAGTTCACCGGGTTTTCGCCGAGTTGCTCGGCCGGCTGACTTTCGTGAAGTGGCAAGGTGTTCTGGCTAACTGCGGCGAACCCACGGCCACCCGTCCGCGTCGGGTTAGTGCCTTCGGCCCTCCAGCCATTCCATCCCTTCATGCAGAATCTGCAGATTGCGCCGAAAGCGCTGGCTGGCTCGTGTTTGCTCGCATATTCCCGTAGAAATTCCGAATCTGCGAAGTGCTTCCCCCTTCGGAGGACGTAGAGTTTTTGTGCGAGCTTCGCTACGACGCAGTCGGCGCGATTCAATTCAAATCTACGCTCAGGGCTGTCCGGCACAATGAAGTACACACTATTCGTTGCTACTGCTGTCGCATTCTTCATCGGAGTCGTGCTCGGAACCACGCGATGGCATGAAGAGTCCAGCGCCGACCCTGCTGCCCATTTAGTCCATTCCTCGGGTACGCCAAACGTTGAGAAAAGTACTGCATTTGCTCGATCGACGAGCGTATCGCTCGAGCCGAGTGCTCTTGATCTGCAGCGTGCAAGAATGCTGAGACAAGCCGCAGTTGCTTTCGAAAGCTCGTGGACCATACAGCACGCCAAAAACCGGCAGTTTCGGTCACAAGCATCTGAATTGGAACTGCGACTATTCTCTGTCGAGTTCGACGAGGCCGAAGCTCTTTTTGCTGCGGGGCACCAGATCGTAGCAGACGCATTCGCGAAGGCTGATGTGGCTGAGGCCGGCGCCGGAACCATCAGCGACGCGTGGTTGACGCAAATGCAGAATCGTGTCGAACAGTTAGAGTTGAAAATGCGCCGACTTAGCGCGAGACTGCTATAACCAAGAACCAGTGTCCTTGCAACGGGCTTTCATAGAAGCCACCGCCCTTGCGGTATCCGCGAAACTAACCGGATAGGCCGGAGGCCTATCCTACGTTAGAACTCCGCGCTTCCTGGGGTTCTGGGAAACGGGATCACGTCGCGGATGTTCGCCATGCCGGTGATGAACTGCACGGCCCGTTCCAGACCTAGGCCGAAGCCGGCGTGCGGCACGGTGCCGAAGCGCCGCAGGTCGAGATACCACCAGTAGTCTTCGGGCCGCAGGTGCTGCTCGACCATCCGCTGGGTCACTACGTCGAGCCGTTCTTCGCGTTGGCTGCCGCCGATGATCTCGCCCACCTTGGGAACCAGCACGTCCATCGCCCGCACCGTGCGGCCGTCGTCGTTGACCCGCATGTAAAACGGTTTGAGCGTCCGCGGGTAGTCGTACAGGATGACCGGGCCGCCAAAATGCTTTTCGGTCAGGTAGCGCTCGTGTTCGGATTGCAGGTCGATCCCCCACTCGACCGGAAACTCGAACGTCTCGCCGCAGCCGCGGAGGATTTCGACCGCCTCGGTGTACGGCAAGCGGCGGAAATCGCTGGCCACGATTTTTTCCAGCGTTTCGATCGTCGTCTTGTCGTAGTGCTCGTTGAAGAAGGCGAGGTCGTCGGGGCACTGCTCCAGGGCGTCTTTGAACATCCGCTTCAAAAACCGCTCGGCCAGGGCCATGTTGTCGCCAAGATCGTAAAACGCCACCTCCGGCTCGACCATCCAGAACTCGGCCAGGTGCCGCGAGGTGTTGCTGTTTTCGGCCCGAAACGTCGGCCCAAAGGTATAGACCTTGCCCAGCGAGCAGGCGAGGATTTCCCCTTCCAACTGGCCGCTGACGGTCAGATACGTCGGCTTGCCGAAGAAATCGAGCGCGGCATCGACCTTTCCGTCCTTCCGCGGCAGTTTTTCCAGGTCGAGCGTCGTCACCCGGAACATGGCCCCCGCCCCTTCGCAGTCGCTGGCAGTGATGATCGGCGTGTGGATGTAGAGAAAGCCCTCTTCCTGAAAGAAATTGTGGATGCTGCGGCTGGCGCAGTTGCGGACCCGAGTGACCGCGCCGAAGGTGTTCGTGCGGGGGCGTAGATGGGCCCATTCGCGCAGTTTTTCGAGCGAATGCTGTTTTTTTTGCAGGGGATACGTTTCGGGATCGGCCGTTCCCAACACGGTCAGTTTGTGTGCGGCGACCTCCGTCACTTGCCCCTTGCCGGCCGAGGCTTTTACTTCCCCCTCGATGGCGACGCTGCACCCGGCCGAGAGGTGTTTGACTTCGCTTTCGTAGTTGGGCAGCGAGCCGTCGGCGATCACCTGCAGGCTGGCCAGGCACGAGCCGTCGTTGACTTCCAGAAAGCTGAAGCCCCCCTTGCTGTCGCGCCTTGTCCGAATCCAGCCTTGCACCAGGACGTTGTGCCCGATGGCCGCCGCTTGGCGGGCGTCGTAAACCGAAATCTTCTCCATCATCGCCGTGGTCCTTCCTTGTGAAACTCGCGCCCGACCGTCTATTCTAGCAACCCGGCGGCGGCTGGCAGCCGGGGCTGCCGCCATTCACCGCTAGCTGGGAGCTGCCTTGAAGCGAGAACTCATTTTGCTGGCGATCGTGCTCGTCGTTGGCTTTGCGGCTCGCTTGTTCGCGCTATCCCAAGCGGCGGTCGAGCACTTTGATGAGGGGGTGTATGCCTCAAACCTCTATTTCGGCCCGCCCGACTACGCCTATCCACAGCGGCACTTGTACGCCCCGCCGTTGCTGCCCGCCTCAATCGAGGCGGGAATGATCGCGGGCCTGCCGCCGAACCTGGCAGCCCTGTTGCCCAGTTTTCTGACCGGCTGCGGCACGATCGTCGCCCTCTGGTGGTTCGGCCGAAGCTGGTTCGCACCCCGCGTCGGCCTGGCCGCGGCGGCCTTGTGTGCTTTGAGCGATTTTCATATCGCCTATAGCGCCGCCGCGCTGACCGACGTGCTGCTCGGCCTGTGGCTGCTGCTCGCCGTCGATGCGATTGGCCGTTCGCTGCTGAAAACCGACTATCGCTGGGCGATCGGGGCGGGGGTCTATTGCGGCCTCGCCTGGTGGACGAAGTACAACGGCTGGTTGCCGCTGGCAATCGAGGCCGCCGCCCTGCCGATCGCCTGGTTGTTGCTGCGGCCGTCATCCAAGCAGCTTGCCGGCTGGCTCGGCTGCTGGGCCGTCACGGCCCTCGTCGCCGCGGCCATCTTGAGTCCCTTTTTGCTATCGCTACAGGCGTCGGGCGGTTACGGGCCGATCGCGGCTAACCATGCGAAGTACGTCGTCGGCCTGGCGGGCTGGGTCAACTCGCTGAGTCGGCAGATCGCGAGCCAGCATATTCTGGAAAGCGGCTTGAGCCCTTTTGCGATGGGTGTGTCGCTGGTTGTGGCCGACATGCTCTTCTCCCTGCGGGCCGAGCGCGGGCTGTTACCAGTCTCGCGACGCACGACGACGCTGGTCATCGGCACCTTGGTGCTGGGATCGATCGTGCTGGCAGCCATCGGCACCAGCTTCCTCGTGCTGACGGCAGCCGCGGCGGTCGGCCTGTCGATCCGCACCATCTTGCTCGCCCGGTCGCAGCCGCAGGATGACGAGGCGAGGCGAGCGATTTTTGGGGTTTCGCTGGTCGCCGCCTGGTGGTTGGGCCTCTTGGTGGCGACTCCCTGCTACTGGCCCTATCCGCGGCTCGTGGCACCGTGGCTGCTCGCCTCGTGGCTCGGCGCGGCACTTTGCTGGGACCAGGTGCTGCGGGCATGGGCCGATCCTCGCCGGGCCGACGCTCTGCGGACCGGCGTTCGCCAGCGCCTCGTGCTGCTCGGCGGCGTCTGGCTCGCAATGATCGTCGCCGCGATTATTGGATGGACCCAGCGCCCGCCGGCAGAAACAATCTCTCCCTGGACTGATCGCCAGGGACTTCAACGAGTTGCGGTCGGCATTCAGAAAGAACTTGGGCCCGAATCGCGCGCCGTCTATATCTATGGCGAACCGGCCCTCTTCTTTCAATTGTCCGCGGCTGGCGAGGTGGCGACCGCGCCGGTGCAATCGATTCCGCAAGAGCCCACCCGCCAGGGGACTCGTGTCGTTCCGACGTACCTGGCCATCGGCCCCCATGCCTGGGTCGATTCCGCCTTTCGCCGCGATTGGGCCGCCCGCCAGCTTGACTGGAAGCTTGTCGGGTCGTATTCGCTCCGGCTGAGTCCGCTCGTGTCGCTCGACTTGTACGATCCACGCTCCCAGGCGTTCGCAGCCGACGCACAGGGCAGCACCGTGCGGCTCTATCGACTGCTCGGCTCTGTCCCGCCACGGGAATGACACGCCAAGGCAGGGGCAGGCGTCAATTTGTACTTTCGAGACGCCTGCCCAGCTTCCACCTGCGTACCGGATTTGACACGGCTGCGGGTCGGCCACTATGATAGAGGCTGAAGGTTGTTCGAGTTGGTACTGGTGACGCCCAGCCGGGCTGTCCCCCGCAATCGCCGCTCGCCCTGTTACGAGCAGGTTCTGGCGCTGCCCTGCTGGGCGGTCGCCCGCTTTCGCCGCTCGGCTATCTGTCCCGCCTTTCTTTTATGCGCGAGAGCGAACCATGTTTGGCATCGGTCAATGGGAAGTGTTGCTGATTGTGCTGGTCATCTTCATTTTGTTCGGCCACCGGCTGCCGAGCGTCATGCGGTCGCTGGGCCGCGGCGTGGTCGAATTTAAGGAAGGGATTTCGGGCGTCAACAAAGACGACGAGCCGAGTGAGAAGAAAGACGTGTCGTAGCCCGACCGTCGTGATTGCGTAAGGCGTGCCGGGCTTGGTCCATTTCGGGCTCGCTCGCCAAATGTCCCGCGCGGGAATCTCGCTTCCTTCTCACCAGGTGCCGTATGTTTGGGCTGAGTTTTCAGGAACTGATCATCGTGGCCGTGGTGGCGATCTTGCTGTTCGGCAAGAACCTGCCCGACATGGCCAAAAAGTTTGGCGGCATGTATCGCGAGTTCCGCAAGGGGCTCGACGACTTGCGGTCGCAGGTCGATTTTACCGATACGTTCAATTCGGCCCCTTCCAAGCCGAAGGCGGCCCGCAAAACGTATAGCGACTACGACGATTTCGACGAAGTGTCGGCGCCGAAGTTCGAGCCGCCCCCGGCAGCGCCGGTTCCGGAACAGCGCGAAGCGGGCTGAGCGCCAGGATCCAGGAGACAGGGACCAGGAGACAGCGGTTCGCGATTTAGCGGTCGCGCCACAGGTCGCGGTCGGCGATGTTCAGCTTGCGCTGCATCGCTTGGATTTCGGCCCGGAAGCGATGGGCGTCGCTGGGATAACCGGCGGTCGCGCGGAGGCCGGGAACGTGCCCCTTCCAAAACGCGTTGAACGGCCGCATCGCCAGCTCGCGCAGATACTTGGCGGTCATCGAGGCGAGCGCCGTTGGCAGCATCCGCTCTCCCTTGACCAAAAAGCGAAACTCGGCCGGCCGGCCGTCGCAGCGCAGTTCATACACGCCCAGTTCGGCCGTCTCTTGCCGCACCGCGACCAACGATTCGGGAAAGACGTGCTGCAGCAAGGCGGCATAGCGGGCGCGGCCCCCGTGCCTGTCGCAGACGACCTGCACCGGCTCGGGCGAGGGCAAACGCTCGATCATCCGCCGGGCCAAGGCGAGCGTGGTGAGCGACAGCACCTCGGCCTTGTTGCCGCACCGCTCGACAAGTTCGTTAAACTGCCGGGGAACCAGCACGGCGGCTTGCAAATCGATCAATTGCACGCCCCGTTGCCGGCAACCTTGCGCGAGCATGGGGGCGAGCCGGGCCAGTTCTCCGGCCGGCACATGGATTGGCACCGCTTCGTCGTAGCCCTGATGCCAGGCGAGCGCGTGCCAAGCGTCGCCATGCTGCGAGTCGATCTGCGGCCACAGCTCGCGCCATGCCGTGGGCAGGCGGGCCAGCCAGGCGAGCGCGGCAAGCACGCTCCGCTCGAGCGCGGCGAGCGAGCCGCCCGGCTTATACAGTTGCTTGGAATCGGCAATCGCCAGCCGCTCGTCGCCGGCGTGCGAAGCGTGGCAGCAAACGACTTCGGCCAGCGCTTCGTACAGGGCCTCGGTCTCTAGCACGCGGGGAATCTGCCAGGCGGTCGCCGCAATCACCAGCGGCCCCAGATTGGGTCCATAGCCGGCTTCGTCCATGCCGAGAAGAAAACGCATGGGGCAAGTGTAACCGATCTACGGGTCGCAGCGCGCTGCATGGCGTTCCTCAACGCATGTCGGTTGTGAACGATCAGGAACCGGAAGTGACGCCCTCGAACAAGGCGCTGCCGATGCGGACGATGGTTGCTCCTTCTTCGATCGCCACTTCGTAGTCGCCGCTCATCCCCATGGATAACTCGTTCAGCAAGATTTGCTTGGGACAGTTGACCGCCAGGCGGTCGCGCAGCGTGCGCAGCTCGGCGAACTCGCGGCGGGCACGATCGAGATCCCCTTCGCGCGAGGCCATCGTCATCAGCCCCAGCACAAACAGGCTGGGAAGCGCGGCGATCCGCGGCAATAGCGGCTCGATCTCGTCGGGGTGGAAGCCGTGCTTCGTCCTGTCCCCCGACACATTCACTTCCAGCAGCACGTCGGCCGGTATTTTCAAGGCATCCGCTTCGCGGCTGACCTCTTGCAAAAGTCGCAGGCTATCGGCTGAATGAATCACCGTCCAGAGCGGCACAGTCCGGCGGACCTTGTTCCGCTGCAAGTGGCCGATCAAGTGCCAACTGGGAGACAGATCGGCCAGAGCCGCCGCTTTGTCCCACAGCGTCTGCGGGCGGCTTTCGCCCAAGGTTTTGTGGCCCGCCTCGACCAGCAGACGAGCGACCGAGGCATCGACGTATTTCGTTACGCCGACCAGGATTACCGCTTCGGCCCCGCGCCCGCTGCGAGCCGCCGCCGCGGCAATCCGCCCGCGCACTTCGGCCAGGTTCTGTTGCAAGCGGCAGGCGGCAGAGTCATCGAGAGTGCTCATTGCACCTCAATGATACTCTCCGTCCGTCCCGACGTTAAAAACCGGCAGCAGACGAACTCGGACGAATAGTTTTGGCCGAGGACGGTGCGGTTTCCCCGTGGCGCGAGCGACCGATAGACGAGCCATTGCCGGCCGCCGATCTGTACGCGAAAGCCGGCGGCGACATCTCGCGGCTGCACCTCCAGGCTTTCGGCCACCGTCAGCCGCCGCCAGGTGACCGGCAGCTTGGCGCGGGCGGGATCGAGGTCGATCCAGAGCGGGGCGTAGAGGGCCCGGCCTTGGGCCGCCTGCATCAGGGCGACGGTTCCGTCGAGTCCAGCGGCCAGGTCGGCATGGGCGAATTCCGAACGCCACTCGGGCAGGGCAAGCGGCAACAGCAGGGCCGATCGCTTGCGCCCCGCGACGAGCCACGCTTCGCGCGTTTCGGCCGCGGCGGCAAAGGCGACCCGTTCGCCCAGCGGAATGGTTGACGCGTAGCGTATCTCGTGCGATGGTTGTTTCCCGCCCGCCTCGCTCCGTTCGTGCCCCAGGATCGCGTCGGCCAGCAATACAAACCGGTCGTGACGTCCGAGCACGAATTGTCGTTCGAGCTTCCAGCCGTCGGTAAGGGGCAGCTCGAGCTCCAGGTAATCGACGTCGGCGTCGGTGTGCCAGCAGACTTCGCGCCACGGGCCCGCGGCCTGCAAGGGGTGTCCATCGACCGTGGCCTGCCAGTTCCACAGGCTGGACCACAAAACGCGGCCGGCCGCGGTCAACTCGGTCAAAACTTGTGGCCCGGAAAAATCGACCAGCAACTGGTCGTGCGGCTCGCGCTGCGATTGACGCAGCAGGGCAACGCAGGCCGCTTCGTTGTAGTATCCCGGCGGATGCGCAAGCGCGAACAGCTTGTCCAGGTGCAGACCGTCGCGGCGAGCCTGAATCTCTTGCCGTGTCGACAAACTCGACGCATCTGTCGGTGCGGACGACAGGGGACTGGGCGTCGAGGGGAAGGTCGCGAGCGAAGATAAAGCAGTGCTCATTCTCAACGGGCAAGATGCAGGTGTATAATTTGCTCGCGGACGTACGTCGGCTTGTCTTTTGAGTTGTAGCAATGCCCGGAGCGATTGCCTACTCCGGCACACGATTGGGCAGAGGGAGATGGTTATGTTGCGCATTGAGATGCAGGGGCAGATTGCGGCGCTGTTCGCGGCCTTAGCTTTCGTGAGTGGGGGATTCGACGGGCTGGCCGCTAACGGTCAAGAGCCTCCGGCGACGGCAGCGCGAACCGAACCACCAGCCCGCGCGTCCACCACAGCGGAGAGTTCGCCGACTGCCGAACCTGCCGCTGCCGAAACGCCCGCCGCGGAAGTGCCAGCGGAGCTCGTCCGGCTGTCGAAGACGCACGACATTTGGCTCGACAAAAAGCGGAATGCCGTGGTGATCGACGGCGAAGTTTGCCTGCGGGCCGGGCAACTCGAAATGTTCGCCTGCCCCAAGGGGACCAAGGAGCACGAGTCGATCGTGTCGCTCAATTGCTTGCCAGAGCAGGCACACGCGGGATTGCTCGCCGCCGGGGCCAAGCCGGGAACGGCGGTCAAGTTCGATCCGGAGTATCAGCCGGCGACCGGGCCGGTGATCGACATTTATGTCTTGTGGCGCGACGAACAAGGGGGCAAACATCAGGCTCGGGCGCAGGAGTGGATCAAGCACGCCAAGACAGGCAAGGCGATGGAGTACGACTGGGTCTTCGCGGGCAGCGGCTTTTGGAAGGACGAAGAGACGGGCAAAGAACACTACCAGGCCAACGGGGGCGATTTTATCTGCGTCTCGAACTTTCCGACGGCGACGCTCGACTTGCCCGTGCAAAGCTCGCAGGCCAATGCCGATCTGCTGTTCCACGCCTTTACTGAAAAGATCCCGCCCAAGAAAACGAAGGTACGCCTGGTGCTCATTCCGCGAAAGGACCCGCGTTGACACCTACACTAACCCAAGCGTAAGCGAGGAGCATTCGCGGTCCCTCGCTGGCGCTTCGGGCGCGGTCCCTCGCTGACGCTTCGGGCGCGGTCCCTCGCTGACGCTTCGGGCGCGGTCCCTCGCTGACGCTT
>JBBDYF010000109.1:11101-30910 GCA_040901775.1 Pirellulaceae bacterium
TCGGGCGCGGTCCCTCGCTGACGCTTCGGGCGCGGTCCCTCGCTGACGCTTCGGGTTAGTGTGCCGTCCAACTCATACTGTGGTTCCACCATGCTCACCATCGACAACCTGACCGCCGCCAAGCCGGTTTACGACGACCTGGCGGCTAAGTACCGCGTGCTGGAGCAAGACCTTGCCGCGGCCGGCGATGGCGTGTCGGCTGCCGCGGTCGTCGAGCGATGGGATACGCTCCGCCGCGAAGTGGAAACCTGGTCGAGCCTCGTGAACCTCCGGTTCAATCAGGACACAACCAACGAGCCGTACAAGAAAGAGCGGGAATACTGCGACGAAATCACGCCCCGGCTGACGGACCTCGATGTCCGCCTGAAGCGGCTCCTGCTTGCCCATCCACAGCGAGACGCGCTGGCGCGGCGGTTCGGCCCGCAAGCGTTCGCCCTCTGGGAAGCCGACTGCCTGTCCTTCGATCCGGCGATCGAAGGGCACCTGGTGCGCGAAGCGAAGCTCTGCGCCGAGTACAACGAGCTGACGGCGGCTGCCCAGTTGGAGTTTCGCGGGCAAAAGTACAACCTGTCGGGGATCGTCAAGTTTCGCGAAGATGCCGACCGGCAGACGCGGCACGACGCCGAGCAGGTTCGCTGGCAATGGTATGCCGACCAGCGGCCGGCGCTCGACCGGATCTACGACGATCTGGTTCGCCTGCGACAGGAAATGGCCCAGCAGCTTGGCTTTGCCGACTATGTCGGCCTGGGCTACAAGCGGATGAAGCGGGTCGATTACACGCAGCAAAATGTCGAGCAGTTCCGGGCCGAGGTGCGCGAGCACTTGGTTCCGCTGGCCGCCGAATTGCGCGGGCAGCAGGCGAAGGGCTTGGGCGTTGACCGGCTGATGTTCTGGGACGATGCGATCCACGATCGGCAGGGCAATCCTGCTCCGCACGGCGACCACGACTGGATGGTCGCCCGGGCCACGGAAATGTTCGACGCGATGGGAAGCGACCTGGGAGGCTTCTTCCGGCTGCTGGTCGAGGCGAAGCTAACCGACCTGAAAAACCGGGACGGCAAAGCGGGAGGCGGCTTTTGCACCTCCTTTCCCAGCTACGGGTTGCCCTTCATCTTTGCCAACTTCAACGGCACCAAGCACGACGTGGAGGTCTTCACGCACGAGATGGGGCACGCCTATCAGGCGTACCAGAGCCGGCACCAGCCCCTGCTCGATTACCTGTGGCCGACCTACGAATCGTGCGAGATCCACTCGATGGGCCTCGAGTTCCTCACCTGGCCGCACATGGAGAAGTTCTTCGATGCAGACGCCGAGCGGTTCCGCCGCATCCACCTGACGCAAGGGCTGCTGTTCATTCCGTATGGCGTGGCGGTCGATCACTTCCAGCATTTGGTGTACGAGCGGCCCGAGGCGAGCTCCGCCGAGCGGCACGCGATGTGGCAAGAAATGGAGCGGATGTATCTGCCCTGGCGCGACTATGGCGACCTGCCGCATGTGGCCGATGGCGGCTTCTGGCAGTTCCAGCGGCACATTTATTTGAGCCCCTTTTATTACATCGACTACACGCTGGCCCAAACCTGCGCGCTGCAGTTGTGGGTGCGTGCGCAGCGCGACCTGCCGGGGACGATGGCGGCCTACAACGCGCTCTGCGCCCGCGGCGGCGAAGCGCCGTTTCAGGAACTGGCCCGCTCGGCCGGCCTCGTCAGCCCGTTCGAGCCCGGTTGCTTGCGCGACGTGGTGGCACAAGCGCGGGAGGCGCTGGCGTAGCGGTGGCGAAAGGCCGTGCTAATCAGGCGAAGCGAACCGCTCGAAACTTTGCCACAACTGCAACCACTTCGGCAGTTGGTCGATGCGGCTGAGCATTCCCTTCCGCGGCAGGCGGCCAAAGTCGTCTTCAGTCGAAGCACCCGACAGCATGGCCACAAACGGCACACCTGCGGCTTCGGCCGCCTGGGCATCCACCGGATGATCGCCGACGAACAGCACCTGCTCGGGCTCTAGTTGCAACCGAGTCAAGGCGCGGATCAGGCCGTCGGGATGCGGCTTATGCCGCTCGACGTCTTCGCCGCCGACAACAAGATCGAACAGGCGGCCCGCCTCGTGGTTGGCCAGGATCGATTCGATGCGGAAGCGGAACTTGGTGCTGACGATGCCGGTGCGCAGGCCCTCCTGGCGAAGCTGCTGCATCGTCGCGATCGTTTGCGGAAACAGCGTGGTGAGGGGGGCCATCACCTCGTCGGCCCGCGACATAAATGCCTGCAAGAAGCCGGCCAGTGCCTCATCGTTGCCGTCGATTCCCGTCAGCCGGGCGAACGTCTCGGCGGGGGGATAACCGATGCAGCGGCGAATCGCCTCGCGCGTGGCCAGGGGCAAACCGCAAGCAAAGAGCGCGTGGTTGACGCACTCGACCGCTCCTTCGGTGGAATCGGCCAGCGTGTAGTCGAAGTCGAAGAGGACGGCGCGGAACATAGGGGATGCGAGCGAGCAGAACACCAAGCTTGCGCCGAAATGTTATGGCAATAACTCGGAAACGAGAATCGATTGCTGGGGCAACTTGAGGGGAGCGATCATTTCGTCCGGCTCGTGAACGGTGCGTTGCCGATAGCCGTCCTTCGTGGGGCGGCGATACACCTCCAGGCAGCCGTCGATCAGGTTGACAATCCAATAATCCGCAATGCCTGCGCGAGCATACAGCAGGCCCTTCTTCTTGCGATCGAACGCCAAGGTCGAGTCGGCAACTTCGACCACCAACGCAGCTCCCTGGGGATGCTCGTTCAAGTAGTCGCGCGGATTTCCCACTACGATGGCCACGTCGGGCTCGGGCTCTTGGGTTTGTCCCAGGTCGAGCGGAAGTTGGGCGCGGGATGAGTACCCGTCGCCGAACAGGCGTTCCAAAACCTTCTCGACGATCTTTACAGTTACGGCATGCGGCGGGTTCTGCGGAAGCATGATGAATATCTCGCCGTCGATCAGTTGCACCCTCTCGTGCGAAAAAAAGCCGAGCTCGCCCAAGCGGTAATATTCGGTGCGAGTCCAGGGCCGCTCGGTTTCGGCACGCGATCGCGCGGCGGGGCGAAAAATCGCCCCGCCCAGCAACTCGGCGGCATCTGGCTGCAACACCCCGCGCTCGATCAGCAGCGAAAACTCGGCCTCCGACCAGCGTTTGGGCCGAGGGTTCGTCGCGAGCAGCGAGCTTGGCAAATCGGCAAGGGACATGCGGTCAATATACCATTCGCATCAGGCATCCAACACCAACAGTGCGATCTCAGGGGGACAATTCAGGCGAATCGCCTGCTTGCCCGACAGCCCGCGGCTGACGTGCATCACCGTCGGCGGCTCGTGGTACAGGCCGCCGGCGTAGCGCCAGCCGAAGCGGCTGGGCGAGATTAGCGCCCCCAGCCCCGGCAGGCGAATCTGCCCGCCATGCACGTGTCCGGCGAGCACCAGATCGAAATCGTTGGCCCTGGCCCAGGCCAACTCGTCGGGCGAATGAGAAAGTAGCACGCGGAAAGGCGCGCTGCCGCTTTCCGACCGGGCGTTCACCGGCGGCGCCGTGCCAAACCAGGGCAGCTCGGTCCCCGCCAGCAAGATTTCGCTCCCCCGCAGCGAAAGCAACTCGCAGCGGCTGCCAAGGTCGCGAAAGCCGCAGTCGGTCAGCGCTTTTCGCAGCGGCGCCACGTCGGGCAAGCGGAGCTCGTGGTTCCCCACGACGAAGAATTTTCCATGTCGCGCGCTGAGGCGGCCGAGCGTGCGGGGAATCCAGGGGAGGCAAGCCGTTTTCTCTAAAATGTCGCCTGTGATGCAGACCAGATCGGGAGCGAGGGCGTTGGTCGCATCGACCACCTCGGCGTAGAAGGCCTCGGTCAGGTTGCCGAGCATGTGCAAATCTGAAAGGTGGGCGATCGTCAGGCCGGCAAGTTCGCGCGGCAAGCGCGGCAGGCGCAACGTTTTGCGCTGCACGTGCAGTTGGCAAAGCTGGTTTCCCGGAATCCGCGCGAGAAGCTGCGTCTGCCGGCCGGCGATCGGCGGCGCGCCCAGTTGCTGGGCCACGTCGATCACCTGCGTATCGTTCGATTGCAAAACCAGCGGGGTGCGCTGGCGCAGCTTGGGAACGAGCCACAGCGGCAAGACCAGCGCTGCGCAGATCCAGCAAACCAACAAATAAACCTGGCCCGCCCAGGGAAGGTCGAAACCGCACATCCAGATAAATCGGACCATCCCGGCGGCCAGCACTATCGCGGCAATCAGCAGGATCGCCCGCTCGAGCACCTTAATCGTCCGCACCGGCCAAGCCACCGAGTGAAGGCGGTTATAGAGCCAGACGGCGAGCGAAAAGTGGCCGACGGCGGCGGCGAGAGCGAGGAACCATTCAAAAACGAGTGGCATGGGGGTCGGCGACTGGCGATGCGTGACGGAACTCGCGACCCGAACACTACGCTTTTCCGCCACTCGTCCAGTCTAAAATCGTCTCGACCGTGTCGAGCAATTGGCTTTCTTTGAACGGCTTGATCACGAAGCCGCTGGGGTGCAGCCCGGCCTGCCGGCATTTGACCATCGTGTGCCCAATGTCCCAGCCGAACTCCTGCGCCAGGATGAGGGGCATGCGATCGACCATCGGCTTGAGCCGCAGGAGCAAGTCGTAGGCGGTCATATCGGGCAGCTTGACGCCGGCGATCACCACATGATACTTCCGGTCGCGCAGGCCGCGGCGGAACAGCGACTCGGCCTCGGCCCCTTGCCGCACGGTATCGACCCACACGCCGTGCTGTTCGAGCAGCTTGTGGGCCTCGCTGCGGACGTCCGACTCGGCATCGACGACCAGCACTCGCTTGCCCCGCAGCTTGTCGCGCTTGTCGCAGGTCGGCGGCAGGTACATATCGACCGGAGGAAGCGTTTGCCCGACCTTTTGAATGACGTCTTTAATGCCGCGGGCATTGTCGAGAATCTGCTTGAGCCGTTGTCGCGTGTCGGGATCGAGATTGGCGGCTTGCTCGTCGATGAAGCTGGCGTCGGCCACGATGGCGTCGATCGGCAGGGCCACCTGGCTGTGGATCTGGGCGACGCTTTCCTGGGCCGCGTTCATCTGCTGAGCAATCAGCAGTTGCAGCGTGTTGAGCGAAACCGCCACGTCCCGGCAAAAAACCTTGAGGAACTGCAGGTCGCTGTCGGTAAAGGCGTGGGGTTGCGGGCTTTCGACGTTGAACGTGCCGATCACCTCGTTGTGCAGTTTGAGCGGGACGGTGAGCGAGCTTTTGGCCCCGGTCACGCCGGTCAGATACAGCGGATCGTGAGCCGTATCCTCGCAGAGGTAGCTTTTGCCCGTCGCGGCGACAAAGCCGGTGACGCCGTTGTTCTGTTCGTCGGCGTACAGATCGCGGCAGACCGCCTCGGCATCCATGCCGACTTCGAGCAGCGGCTCGAGCTTGTTCGTCTTCTGGTCGAGCAGGCGGATCTCGACCACGTCGTACTTTAGAATGTCTTTGGTGCAATGCAGGATGTTCGCCTTGAGCATGTCGATCCGCTGCTCGACGGGCATGGCGAAGATTTCGTCCGGCTTCAGGTCGGCCAACTCGCGGCCGGCGTCTTGAATGGCGTCGAGCTTTTGCTGCTGCAGGGTTTCGACGGTGACATCGCGAATGGTGACCACCAGGTGGCGGGCGTTGTCCTTCGGGTCGCTGATTGGGGCGGCATGCATCTGGTAATACCGGCCGTTGGCCATTCTCAGCAGCGAACTGCTGGCCAAGCCGCTTTGCAGGGTTGCCAGCAGCGGATAGCCGTCGCTGCCGATGACATCCGGATTGCCCATGGCGGCGAAGAACCGCTCGCCGACGACATTGCCCCGGTTGCACCAGCGGAGGAGCTGATGGTTGGCCCAGAGGATCGAAAAATCGGCGTCCACCAGGGCCACGGCATCGGGCATCCCTTCCAGAATGCGATCGTTTTCGAGCAGCCGGCGGAGGCGAAGAGCGGCCTGAAAATGATCGGCGGTGACGTAAATGCCGTCGAACGGTTCGTGGGCGATCTTGGCGAGCGCCCGCAAGGGATTGTGGACGACGACAACCTCCGCCTCGTCGCGCAGACCAGAAGGGAGGGTTTCCACCCCGCTGGCCGGATCGCAGACGTACAGCAGTTTTAACTTTTCAGGCACCAACCGCCTCCCCTATGCCGCGCTGGGCATAATTCCTACCGAATTATAGGTTTATGTCCCGCGCAGACAATCAAAAGGGGGGCAGCCGGGCTAGGCTGGGGAGCAGGATTGCCGCCGAATCTCTGGCAATGTGCTGGGATACTGCTGGAGTGGGCCGGTTTTTCAACGGACGATACCGATGTCGCCAGCGAGATTACTGGGCGATCCCTTCGATGCGCCACAGCGCGACGTTATTCCCGCGACGGTGTTCAAAGTGGTGATTTTTTTGGTAGGACGGATTTAGAATCCGTCTTCTTTCCTTCTGACGGATTGGGAAATCCGTCCTACGGGATTGGGAAATCCGTCCTACGGGAAATCTTCAAATGGCCGAATCGCTGGCCCGGCGGCCGTTCTGGTGCCGTAACTGGTTCATCATCAAGACGATGCCGCGACAATACTGGCGGATCGCCTCGGCATAGTTGCCCGCCTCGTCGGCGACGCCGGCCTGGCGGCAGGCGTCGTCCAGGGGTTGCCACTGGATCGCCCATTCCCCATTGCGGGCGGCTTCCCGCAATTCGTCGAGCGTGGCCGCCAGCTTCTCCGCGAGATCGTGACTGGGGGGACAAACCAAGCTGGTATACGGGCCGCGGCCAAGCATCCGGCCACTGCCGACCTCGGTGCCGCTGGTGAAGCCGCTGTATCGCTGAGCCAGGCCGACCACCCCGGCCACCACCGCCACGCCCAATGCCAGAGCGGCGGGAATCCACTGCTGCAGCGAGGCAATCGCGATGGCCGCCAACAGGCAAACCCCCGCGACGATCCAGATCGCGGGATGCACCGCGTGGACGACGCGCGATCCGCTCAGCCGCAACGGCTCGATCGGGGTGGCGCCGGTCACCGCCTCGGGGCCGGCGACTTGGGCGACGATCACGGTGGTGTTGTCCGGTCCCCCGCGCAGGTTGGCCAGATCGACCAGCGCTCGCACCGCTTCTTGCGGCGGCAGGCTCGCCAGGATGGCTCCCAACTCGGCATCTTCGACGCGCCCGGTCAGGCCGTCGCTGCACAACAGATACACGTCGCCCAGGGCCAGCGGATGCGGCCCTTCCATGTCGATTTGGACGTTTGCATTCGGCCCGAGCGAGCGCGTAATCACATTTTTGGGAACGATCGCCGCCAGCTCGCTCCCTGCGGGCAACTGGCCCGAGGCCTTCAGCTCCCACTGCAAGCTGTGATCGAACGTCAGTTGGTGCAGCGTTTGTCCGCGCAGGCGATAGACGCGGCTGTCGCCCACATGGGCCGCCATCGCCCCTTGCGGCAAAAGGACGAGCACGCTGGCGGTGGTCCCCATGTTGTGGAAATCGGGGTTGGCCATTCCGCGGCGATGAATCTCGGCATTCGTATCGCGAACGGCCCGTTCCAGGGCCTCGGGCGGGGAAAGATCGGCGTGCTTGTGGTAGAGATGCGGAACCCCATCGGCGGCCAGTTTGCTCGCCAGTTCGCCCGCCGCGTGGGCACCCATGCCATCGGCCACCATCAGCAAGTGGCCGCGCGTCGTGTACTGGTCGAGGGTGTCGGCGACCACCAGCGCGTGCGAGTCCTGATTCGTCGTGCGGCGCATGCCAACGTCGGTCAAGCTGGCTACTTGCAAGCCGGTCGCAAATGTCACCGCTGCCGCCTTTCCAGTCCGCGGGGGCCAGCCGATCGCGCGTGCGAAAGGTTCGTCATGCTGGCTTTTCTAGCTAATTTCTCGCCCCCTTCATCCAGGCTTCCCCATTCTAGCGACCGATTGGGCCGCGAGTAAGACGAATCGGACGACTACAGTTTTCGCAAAGGATGGCTGTCGCCCAGGTTAGTTGAAGGCACTTCGGATGCAAGCCGGCGGGTTAAAATACGGGCGTTTCGGGTCGAAATGCCGAAGAGATGTTTCGCAGCCAACCCAGGTTATCGCGGTTGTTCGGGCGAGAAGTGGGTCGCTCGTTCGACGCTCGCCGCCGCCGCCGTGACGCGCGGCCCACGCCCGGGCTATCGACGAGGCCGGCGCGGGTTCCGACGTCTCGAACTTCAATCGCGGCGCTACGGCCTGGCTGATTGTGGCGGACAACGTGGGCGTGGCGATCCGCTGGCGATTTACCGCGTCCCCCCTGTTCCGGCCGCTCGGTTACGACCCGGCGATCACGATTTACCTGGGCGGGTATCACATGTGCGACGCCTTCCGCGGCCGTGGGCTCTATCCCTACCTGGTGCAGCGGATGTTCGCCGACACGCCGGCTGCGAGCTGCGCTATTGCCGAAACGTCGCAGGGCAATGCTTTGTCTCAGCGTGGACTAACGAAGGCGGGCTTCGTCCGTCGCGGTCTGATTCATCGCACCACTGTGGGAGGCTCACTACTGGGCTGCCGGCCGGCCGAGCGGCAGGAGCAATTGCCACGGCTGTAGCCGCTTGCACGGTGCCAATCGCCTGCCGCTCAGTTAGCATGGGGGCTCCCCTGGCCGCCCGCCCGGAGCCGCGATTTGTCATGCCTTCCGCCGTCCTCTTAAGGCAAGAGCCGTTTCCCGATCGATCGCTCGTTGCCGCGCTGCTCGCCGAGCAGACCGGTTTTCCTGCCCCAGTGGCGGCCAAGCTCGCCAGCCGCGGCGCGCACGGGATCGTCTGGGAATACGCGCCGCAATCAGCAGCCCAGGGAGTTGCCGCCGGGCTGACCGCGGTGGGCTTTCCAGCCTTGGTCGCCGATCAGGATCAGGTGCCGCAGCCGACCCAGCCGCGGCGCGTGCATCTGTTGCAACTCGACTGCGACCAACTCGGCGTGCAGCTCAAATACAACGGCCCGCCCGAGTGGATCGCGTGGCACGACGTGCTGGTGATCTCGGCCGGCGCGATTCGCAAAGAAAACAGGAAGGCGGAACTGGTTGAAGTAACCCTGCACCATGGGGCGACGATCGTCGAAGAGCGAGTGCAGGTCGAGATTGCCCGCGACCTGTTGCTCGACGTTTTTGCCCAGGTGGCCCACGGGGCCGAGCGGCTGCACCTGCGGCTGCACTCGCACGAAGTGAACTACGCCCTGACGCTGGGCGGCACCATCCACGAAAGCTGGCGCGAGAAGTTCGCTTTGCTGGTCGCCAAGCTTGGCTTGCGGGCCGAACGTGCGCTCGTCAGCCCGCAGACCGAAGCTTTGCTCGCCGCCGGCATGTCGCCGGAAAACTGCGCACTCAGCCCGTACTTTGCCAGCGAGGAGGATCTCGCGGCGTACAATCGGTGGCTGCTGGCGCGGCGGCTGCTCGCGTAGAGGGCAAAAGGGTTTCGGGTTCAAGATTTAAAACTCAAAGTTGAGAGGTTATGCGAGAAAGATCCACGATTCCGGAAGCCGCCGTCGTGCCGCTTAGCGAAGCCATTCGGATGCTGCGGTTCATCGTTTTCATGATGGCCGCGGGGGTGGTCGTCTTCGGCGGTATTTCGATTTGGATCAACTGGGGCAAACCGTTGGTACTGGCCGGAAAGCTGCACCCTCTCAGTCTGGGGATGCTGATCTTCGGCGCGGTGCAGCTGGTGCTGGGTTTCGCCCTGCCGCCAATTCTAATCCGCAACCTGCCAGTGCAACCTAAAGCGGAGGCAGCGCTGGGTGCCCACAAGCCCGATGTGGCCCGTGTGTTGACGCTGCAAGCCAAGATTCAAACCAGCACGATCATCGGCTGCGCGCTGCTAGAAGGGGGTGCATTTGGCAACTTGGTCGCTTACTTTACGACCGGCGAGCTATTGAACCTGGGGATGGCCGGCGTGCTGCTATGCGGCATCGTGGCTTACTTTCCTTGGCCCGGCGCGTGCGAGCGGCGGATCGAAAACGAGCTTTGGCTGCATGCCGATCGGGAAATGTTGAAGACATAGACCCTGTCCAAAGTGAAATTCCGGCCTGCAGAGTTGGCCGATCTTTATGAGCAATCCATACCAGTCGCCAACTCCGGATCTCAAGCAATTTGCCGACCAGCCGGGCTACGTTGTTCCCGATACCGGTTTCGGTTCGGTCAGCCAAGTGCGGATTGTCTCGGTGCTGAACGGCGTGCAAGGGGCGCTGGAAATCCCCATGGGCCTGCTATTGTGCGGCATGGCGACTCTCTTTCCCATCATGATGCGGATGGAAGCCAACAATCCGGATCGGCAAGGCGGAAATCCGCCGCCCGACGAGATGTTGTGGGTGATGACTGGCGTTTACCTGGCCCTGGGAGTTCCCACGTTGCTGGCGGGCATCTTGCGAATCGTCGCGGCGGTCAGCAACTTTCGCTATCGCCGCCGGACGCTGGGAGTTCTTTCGATCAGCCTGGGAATGGTCTCGCTGCTGAGTTGCTACTGCGCGCCGACCTCGATCGGAGTGCTGATCTATGGCCTGATCGTGTATCTCAATCCGGCGGTGAAGGCGGCCTTTCAAATGGGCGACGAGGGGCACCCGTCCGACCAGATTTTGGCGTCGTTCATGCCCTATCGCCCGGTCGCCTACCCGCCGCAGTCTTGGCCCCCGCCACCACCCGGGGGCGGATTCGGCGAGTCTTCCTAGCGACCAGGGGTTCGCACAGCATGATGCGGGAACGCTACTTCGCCGCGGGCAGGGGCGCGACGTGGATCGCTTGGCCAACATTCGCCGCCGCGGTGACGCGCGGCGATTGGGGACGGACGTAGATATTGGCCGCGCCTAACGCGTGGCTCTTGCCGTCGTCTGCCACCAAGCGGAAGTGGCACGCCCCGCGGCATTCGGAGGGGATCGTCACCTGGGTGGCGAATTCGCCGCCGGGCAAATCGAGCGCCCAGCGAGCCCAGCAGCGATCGTTCGACCGCTCGTACACTTCGTGCAAGGCCGCCAGCCCTTTGTCGGTCGGGTCGAACCGCTCGCGCACGGGTGGGGCCGTTTTAAACTGATCCCGCCGGCAGACGAGCTCCAGCACGCCTCGGCCAACCAACTCGCTCGAGCCGGAGATTTGCAGCGTTTCGCCGGGAGCCGCTTCTTTCGGTGCCGATAGGGCAATCTGGCCTGGGTGCGCCAGCCGCAGCATCGGATCTCCCAGCAGGTTGAACAGTTGCAGGTGCTCGCGCCGTTCTTCCTCCAGCAGTTCGCGGCTGGGGCTGATGATCGAGGCGATGCCGTCGAGCAACAGGCGATTGGCGTCTTGCAGCGGATTTTTCTCGTCCACCAGCTTCATCGTCCGGCGTTTGGCGGCCAAAATCGCATCGCCTAGGGTGGGCGGCCGGTTCTCGAAATACTCCTCCATCAGGCTCGTCCCCATCACGGCCATCGCATACGGCATGGTGACGCGGCTGCCGCCGAACACGGCGATGGGCCCCCCTTCGGCCCGTAACAGTTCTTCGGCCAGGCAATCTCGCGGCTGGTCGAACGCAGCCGTATAGCAGGCCAGCATGATGGCGATGGGTGGCCCGGAGGTGGCCTTGAGCTCGTCGCAATCGTCCACGTCGAAAATGTGGAACCGTTCGCCGGGAATGCTCACCCGATCGAGCTCGGTATAGTGCCCGTGCCCTAGATACACCCAGAACAGGCACCCCTCATTGTGCCGCTCGACGGTCGTCGCATGAAACAGCCGCGGATCGGGGCAATAGGGGCTCGACCAACTGCCGTAGGTCATGCGGGTTTCGTAAGCGGCGGGAATGCCGCTGGTCAGCAGCTTGCTGGTAGCCGTTTCCAGAATGGAATCGACTAGCGGGCTAAAGCCGCCCACGCCGGCAATCAAGTTCACCCGCTGCCGCCAGGGACCGAAATCGACCGAGCGTTCGTAGGCCAGGATTTTCTCCACCAGCCGGCTCAGTTCGGCGGGCGAATCGGCGGGGAGGCGGCCGATGGCCAGGTCGGGCTGCTGGTCGTCGTCGAGGTCGGCATACCAGTTGTCGGTGGCGATTTGCGGCTCGCTCCCCCACTTCACGTTGACGACAGCCTGGTGCAGATGGACCGGCACCGAGCGGGCGCGAACCGCGGCATCGGTGCGGGCCGCCGGCTCGGCGTCGCCGACCAGCAGCACATACTTGAGCGCGCCCCCCTTGGCGGCGGTGCGGATGTCGGCCCGAATTTCTTCCGCCGATTTGGTATTTGGGATGTACCCGAAGCGGTGTCCCTGCGCCTGGCGATGACCAATCAGCGGCTGCAAGGCAGGCAGGTACTCGCGCGGGGCGACCACCACCGCATCGACCGGCTGGGGATCGGCGGCGACAAGCAACATCGCTAGCAGGGCGAACGACATGGGGAGACTCCGACAGCATTATAGGGACGGCGGCCGGCCGGAGTGTACTTTCAGGGGGCGGAATGCGGCAAGGCGAATTGAAGCCAGGGGAGGCCCGCGTTTCATCCGTTCTGCACTCGTGTTGCGGCTTTCCCCGGTCGGGTACATTGATGCCACCTTATTGGAGCGAGGATTCAGACCATGCAACTCGGCTTTGTCAGCGCTATTCTGCCCGAACTTTCGCTGGCCGAGGTGGCCGCGACGGCTGCCGACATCGGGTTCGACTGCGTCGAACTGATGTGCTGGCCCCTCAGCAAGGCCGAGCGGCGGTACGCCGGCGTGACCCACGTCGATGCGACCGACCTTACCTCGGCCAAGGCCGACGACGTTCGCCGCGTGATGCAGGATGCCAAGGTGGAGATCAGCGCCTTGGGCTACTATCCCAATCCGCTTGCGCCAAACCAGCAGGAAAGCGACCTGGCGGTGGCTCACCTGCGCCGGGTGATTCAGGCGGCCGCCCTGTTGAAACTTGACACAGTCAACACGTTCATCGGCCGGGATTGGACTCGCTCGGTCGATGACAACTGGCCCCGGATGCTCGAAATCTGGAAGCCGCTGGTCAAGTTCGCTGAAGCGAGCGGCGTTCGCATCGGCATCGAGCATTGTCCCATGCTCTTCAGCCGCGACGAATGGCCGGGGGGCAAAAACATCGCCGTCAGCCCCCAATTGTGGCGGCGGCTGTTCGCCGACATCGTCAGCCCCAGCTTGGGTCTCAACTACGATCCGTCGCACATGATCTGGCAGCAGATGGACTACCTGCGGCCGCTGCGCGAGTTCAAAGACCGGCTGTTCCATGTGCATGCCAAGGACGTGCGGATCGACCGCGAACGGCTTGATGACGTGGGAATCCTGGCCCATCCGCACGAGTACCACACGCCCAAGTTGCCCGGCCTGGGCGACGTGAACTGGGGCCAGTTCTTCTCGGTGCTGACCGACGTCGGCTATCGCGGGCCGGTCTGCGTCGAGGTGGAAGACCGGGCCTACGAACATTCGCTCGAGGCCCGCAAAGCTTCGCTCCGGCAGAGCCATACGTTTCTCAGGAATTTTGTCGCGCGGTAAGTGAGTTTCTTATGTCGATTCCGATGTGCCGATCGTTGTTCGTGTATGCCACGCTCTGGATTGCGGCGGCTTGTGGCGGGAGCGCCAAGGCCGCCGAATTGGAATTCATTCGCGCGGCAGAGGACAAGCAGTCGTTTGTGCTCGAAACTTCGGGCCAGCCGTTTATCGCCTGGGGCGTCAACTACGATCACGACGAAACGGGGCGCTTGATCGAAGACTATTGGCACGACGAGTGGCCCAAGGTCGAGGCCGACTTTGCCGAGATGAAACGCCTGGGAGCGAATGTCGTTCGGCTGCACATCCAGTTCGGCAAGTTTATGGAGCGTGCCGACCAGCCGAACGAGAAGTCGCTCGACCAGTTGGCCAGGCTGCTGAAGCTGGCCGAGAAGGAAGGGATCTATCTCGATCTCACCGGCTTGGGCTGCTACCACAAAAAAGATGTTCCCGCCTGGTACGACGCGCTCGGCGAAGCGGGCCGCTGGAACGCGCAGGCGGCTTTTTGGGAAGCGGTGGCCAAGCGCTGCGCGGCCAGCCCGGCGATCTTTTGCTACGACCTGATGAACGAGCCGGTGGTGCCCGGCGGCCAAGGTAAGGGAAAAGACTGGCTGGGGCCGGCTTTTGGCGACAAGCACTTCGTGCAGTACATCACGCTCGAAACCAAGGGGCGCGAGCGGCCCGAAGTCGCCCTGGCCTGGATCAGCCACCTCACGGCGGCGATCCGCAAGCACGATCCGAAGCACCTGATTACCGTCGGCTTGGTCCCTTGGAGCCTCGACAAGCCGGGGCTTTCCTCGGGCTTCGTGCCGGACAAAGTGTGCGGGCCGCTCGATTTTGTCGCGGTCCACATCTATCCCGAAACGGGCAAACTCGACGAAGCGGCCGCAACGCTGAAGGCGTTCAACATCGGCAAGCCGGTGGTCGTCGAGGAGATTTTTCCGCTTAAGTGCTCGGTCGAGGAGTTGGGGCAGTTTATGGAAGAGAACCGGGCTCATGCCGACGGTTGGATCGGCTTCTACTGGGGCCAAGAGCCGGCCGAATACCGGGCCGGCAAAACCTTGGCCGACTCCATCACCCTGCAGTGGCTCGAGCTGTTCCAGGCCAAGCGGGATGCGATCGTGCGGTAGTTTGGCACGGTTTTTTCTAACATTCACTCGCTGGACCCCTGCGGGATCGCGCACGGGGTTAAAGGGCATCATGCGCCAGAATCGTGGCCTACAGTTTTCCCAGTCGGCAAAGATTCGCCGGTTAACGCACATACCGCAGCTATGAATTCTTTCCCAAACTGCTTGAATTACGTGCTAGGGTTGGTATGTTTTTGGAGAGCCAGAGTCGGTTCGTTGCCATCAACTCAGTCACGCATTGTCTTCTTGATACAGGGGGGAGTCCTCGCATGATTCGGAAAATCTCGTTCAAATTGGTCGTCTGCACTCTTTCGCTGGCGGTGGTTGCCACGGGTGCTGGCGAAGCCTTCGCCGGTTGGCGCTGGCACGGTTCCAGCGGTGGTTCGTCGGGTGGTGGTTCGTCGGGCGGTTGGAGTGGTGGCTCCAACGGCGGCGGATATGCCGGCTGGGGTTCCGGTGGCGGCGGTTCGTCGGGCGGCGGTTCCAGCGGTGGCTGGGGCGGCGGCTCGTCGGGCGGTGGCTCGACCGGCGGCCAAGGCTGGTGGAAGCGACACATGGCCCATAAGTGGAGCCGCTGGCAAGGTGGTTCTTCGGGAGGCGGCTCGTCGGGCGGGTGGAGCGGCGGTTCGTCGGGCGGTGGATCCAGCGGTGGCTGGGGCAGCTCGGGCGGACAGAACGGCGGCTACTACTATGCCCCGATCGAAGGCGATTCTAAATACCTCGATCCTTCGACGGCCCCGATGGGTCCGATGGACATGACCCCGGCTCAGCCTTTGCCGGAAGGGGCGCTTCCCGAGGCAACTCGCGAGACTTCGCTTCGCCGGGCCGACGGCCTGCTTGAAGTGCGCGTGCCGGACGATGCCAAAATCTTCGTCAACGGCCTGGCCACCAGCAGCAGCGGTGCCCAGCGGCAGTACGTTTCGCGCGGTCTGACCAGCGGCTTGAACTACAACTATGAAGTTCGGGCCGAAGTGGTCCGCGACGGCAAGACGGTCGAACAAGTGAAGTCGGTCAGCCTGCGGGCCGGCCAGACAGCCGAAGTGGCGTTCGACTTCCCGGCCGCTCGGGCCGAGACCTCGCTGACGATCCACGTTCCGGCCGAGGCCAAGGTCTATCTGGCCGGCAACGAGACCAACGCCCAGGGCGAGACCCGCGTCTTCCGCACCACCGGCTTGTCCGGCGGCAAGGCTTGGAACGATTACACCGTCCGCGTCGAGTTCGAGCAGGACGGCCGGGTCGTGAGCCAGGAAAAGACGATTGATCTGAGCGCCGGCGAGTCGCAGGAACTGACCTTCGACTTTGCCGCCGAAAAAGTGGCCAGCCGGTAGCCGTTGCATAGCCGCGACCAGTGGTCGCGTGTGTGCAATGCCGCGACCAGTGGTCGCGGGGGATCAAAGCCGCGACCATTGGTCGCGGTCATCGACGAAAAATTAAATAGCCCTCGATCCGGTTCGTCCGGATCGAGGGTTTTTTCGTGCGGTAGCGAACGAGTCGCCGCAAGCCGAAATGTTTGCCCCGCTCGCCGCGGTCGGCCGATATGAGCCGCATGATCCAGCGTAAGTCGCCCCGAGCGAAAGAGATCGAGCCCCAGCCGCTGTCGCCGTGGGTGAAGGCGCTACTCAGCGGGCTGATCGCGGTGCATGTCGCGGCGGTTTTCTGGGGTCCGTTCGCCTTCGCCTGCAACGTGGGCCTGTCGTCGTCTCCGCTGGCCGATCCCGTGGCGCGCGTGCTGCGCCCCTACACCAGCGCGATGTTTCTCGATCACGGCTACTTTTTCTTCGCGCCCGATCCGGGGCCGAGCCACCTGGTCCGCTACCGGCTGGAATTCGCCGATGGCCGCGAGCCGGTCGAGGGCGTGTTTCCCAACCTGCGGCAGCAGTGGCCGCGACTTTCGTACCATCGCCACTTCATGCTGTCCGAAGCGCTGTACAACCAGTTTACCCCGCCGACTGCGCCCCCGAAGCCGACGCCGCCGCCGGTCACCGCGCCCGCCGCCGAGAAGGCTCGCTACCGCATTCAGACGGAAGACTACCGGCTGGCAGAGGCCCGCTGGCGACATCAGCGCAATCAGTACGAGGCGTTGTGGCAGGCGTTTGAAGAGCACCTGAAGCACGAGCACGGGGCGACGCGCGTCGTGCTGACGCGCGTCGAGCATCGCCCCGCGCTGCCGGGAGAAGTTCGTTTTCAGAATCGTCGGCTCGACGCCGAAGATTCGTATCTGGAACTGCCGGAAACTCCGCCGCGGGGACTAGGCCAATGAAGGCGTTGATCGCGGCCGTTCAAAATTGGGGCCGTCACGTTGCCCAGGCGTGGGACCGCTTCTGGTTCACCCCGCAAGCGCCGCACACGCTGGCCCTGATTCGCATTCTTGGCGGCGGAATGCTGCTCTACACGCACCTCGTGTGGAGCTTGCATCTCGAAGCCTTCCTGGGGCCGCACGGCTGGCTGCCGCGCGAAACGGTCGCCCTGCTCAATCAAGGCTTGGACGGACGCATTTATGCCTGGAGCTATCTGGCCTGGACCGATTCGCCCGCCCTGCTGTGGACGCTGCACCTGGCGGGACTGATCGTGCTGGCGATGCTCGTCGCCGGAGCATTCACCCGCATCACGTCGGTCCTGGCGTTCATCATCGCCATCTCGTATTGCCACCGGCTGACGGGTTCGCTGTTTGGCCTGGACCAGATCAACGTCTTCATCGCGATGTACTTGATGCTGGGGGCCAGCGGCAGCGTCTGGTCGGTCGATCGCTGGCTGGCGCGGCGGCGGGGAGACACGAGCGAGCCAGCGCCCGCGGTGAGCAGCAACCTGGCGATTCGCCTGCTACAAGTTCACCTGTGCGTGATTTACCTGTTCGGCGGCATCGGCAAGATGCGCGGCGAACTGTGGTGGGACGGCAGCGCGGTCTGGTTCGCCCTGGCCAATCTCGAATACCAGTCGCTCAACTTGACCTGGTTGGTGCATCATGCCTGGGCGATCGCCCTGCTGACGCACGCCACCGTCTTTTGGGAAACGTTTTATTGCTTTCTGGTCTGGCCCAAGCTGACGCGGCCGGTCTGCCTGGCGATGGCAGTGGCCGTGCATGCGGGAATCGGCCTCTGCCTGGGCATGCTGACGTTTGGCCTGGTAATGATCATTGCCAACCTGGCGTTCGTCTCCCCCGAGATGATCCGGGCGACGGTCGGCTGGTTGCTTCGGCCGCTGCGGCGACTTGCGACGCGCGGCACAATGCCGACAGAACTGGTCGGGATCGTCTCGACGCGCGGTTGAGCTTGCCCGTTCTGAGCGCCGCTAGCGGGCCGCGCCGACCCGCAGAGTTTTGCCAGCGGCACGCGAATTGCGATTGTTTCCACGAGATTGCTATCTCTTCGTGGAAGGTTCCGTATGGATCATCCCGTTTCGGCCGAGCGCATCCCCGCACCGCGCCTGCCCGCCCGAGTGCCAGCCAAGACGGCCGGGCAGTTTGACGTGCGCGACGATCTGACCTGCATCCCGCAGTCGCTCGTCAACATCTATTTCTACGGCCGGCCGCACAGTGCCGATCGCTCGTGGGTGCTGATCGACGCGGGCCTGCCATTTTCGGCCGATTCGATCGTCGCAGCAGCGGCCCAGCGCTACGGCGAATCGTCGCGGCCGGCGGCCATCATTTTGACCCACGGCCATTTCGATCATGTCGGCGGTTTGCCGGCCCTCGCCGATCGGTGGGAAGTCCCCGTGTATGCCCACCGGCTGGAGCTTCCCTATCTGACCGGCCGGTCGAGCTACCCCCCGCCCGATCCGGCGGTTGGCGGCGGCATAATGTCGTTTCTGTCACGCTTTTATCCCCGCGGGCCGATCGACCTCGGTCGCCGGGCAATGGTCCTTCCCAGCGATGGCACGATCCCCGGCATGTCCGGCTGGCGCTGGATTCACACGCCGGGGCACACGGCCGGACATGTCTCACTCTTTCGCGACTACGACCGGACACTGATTGCCGGCGACGCCTTTGTCACCACGCGACAGGAATCGGCGCTGGCCGCGCTCGCCAAGTGGCCGCAGGTCAGCCGTCCCCCGGCGTACTACACTTCCGATTGGTCCGCCGCCCGCCGTTCGGTTGCCGCCCTGGCCGATCTGAATCCCGAGGTGGGGGCAACCGGGCACGGCATTCCCATGTATGGCGAGCCGCTGCGGCAGCAACTCGACGCGCTGGTCCGCAATTGGGATCGGGTCGCCGTTCCAGCGCATGGCCGTTATGTTCGCCGGCCCGCCATTACGGGCGTCGATGGCGTAGTCTCTGTTCCTCCGCCCGTGTTTGACTCGCAACTGTTAATCCTCGCCGGGCTGAGCATCGCCGCTTGCCTGGGCTGGAACATGCTGCGACGCAGCCAAGGCGAGCGGGAGGTGTCAGCCTCCCGATAGCGCGGCTGCGGGACCAGGGAAGTTGATTTAGACCAATCCCTAGCTGGCACACTTGTGTTTCGACCCGCGCGGTCGAAATGTCACCAGCACCACGACCACGCTTCCTGGCAACTCCAGCCACACCAGGTGAACCACTCGCCCGTCCGCCGCTGGGCGCGAGCACACCACGGCTCCTTCTTAGCAAGTGCGGGAATCGTCAACTCCTGCGGCGCCATGTGCCCCGGCTTGAGGGCCGCATACAGGGCTTGCGGATGAATCTTCTCGCAGTTCTCGAAGCCATAGCGGCCCGAGCGGTTGAGCGCCGTGCTGGCCAGTTCGGCGCAGTGGATGCCGTCGCCCGGCTTGGTGCGGACGTAGCCGCGCACCGAATAGCGGCGGCCCAACTGGTCGCTTAAAAACGCGCGCATCTTGGCCACTTCGTCGACCGTGTAGGCCTGGCGCGGACGCAAGGCCCAGACGCGAACTTGTTCGTCATCATCGCGGCGGCGATTGATCCGGGCCAACTCCGCGTAGTAGTCGGCCAGCGCGATGCGGCGGACCTCGCCCGGCGTCGCCTCATAGACCCAGGTTTCGCCCCCTTCGTTAAAGGCGAGCGACACGTGCCCGATTTCGCCGCGGGTGGTGTATTCGACGACGCTGTTGCAGTTCTCGAGAAACAGCGGCGTGCCATCGGGCAGCGGCGACGCCCCCACGGCCAAAAGTGTCCACATCAGCAGTGCGTGCATACCTGCCTCCTTCCCGGCTTTACCCATTCTATTCGCTGGCCGGCTTCAGGTCTTGCCTGCTGGGTGCAACTCGCACATTGTGATTCTAAAGAGCTTGCTGATAGCAGCGCAGG
>JBBDYF010000110.1:0-4650 GCA_040901775.1 Pirellulaceae bacterium
GGTTCCCTCGCACGCCGAGCCACTGGGCAACGCAACGCTCGAGGCCATGGCCCACTCTCGTCCGGTGATTGGCGGCCATGTAGGGGGCATACCCGAGATGGTCGTGGGCGAACAGACAGGCCTGCTTGTGCCGCCTAAAAGCCCGCAGAATCTGGCTGTGGCGATCGAGCGCCTGCTGGGCGATGCAGCTCTGCGCGAGCGGTTGGGCTCGTCTGCCCGCGTGCGGTGCGAAGAGCTTTTCAGCGTGGAGGCCCACGTCGCCGCGGTTGTGCGGCAATATGAGTTGGCGTTGGCGGGCAAAAGGGAAGCGGTGCTGGCGTGAAAGCCATGCTCTTAAGCGAAATCTTCCCGCCCCACGTCGGTGGCAGCGGGCGGTGGCTATACGAGGTCTATCGCCGGATGCCGCCGGGGAGCGTGACGGCCTGCGTGGCGCAGCATGCTCGTGGCACCGAATTCGACCGGCAAGAGCACGCCTGGATCGAGCGTCGGCCGCTGAGCTTTGAAAACTGGGGAATTGCAGACCCCCGCGGCTGGCGAGGCTATTTCACCGGCTATCGAGTCGTTTCCGAGGCGATTCGTCGGCTGCGACCCCGCGAATTGCACTGCGGGCGGTGCCTCCCAGAAGGTTGGCTCGCACTGATGATGCAGGCCCGCTTCGGACTTCCCTTTGTGTGTTACGTGCATGGCGAAGAGCTGCCGATGGCAAGACAAAGCCGCGAGCTGCGGTGGATGACCAATCGCGTGCTGCGGCGCTGCCGGCTGCTGGTTGCAAATTCGTACAACACGGCCCGCATGCTACGCGAGGAGTGGTCGGTGCCCGACGATAAGGTGCGTATTCTCCACCCGGGAGTGGACACGGCGCGATTCGTGCCCGCTTCGGCCAGTCCCGGCGTGCGTGACAAGCTGGGGTGGAGCGGGGCGAAGGTCGTGTTCACGGTGGGACGACTGCAAAAGCGTAAAGGGCACGACATGCTGATTCGCGCCCTCCCCGCAATCCGCAGCCAGATTCCCGACGTTCTGTATGCCATCGCGGGTAATGGGCTGGAACTGGAAACATTGAAACGACTGTCGGCGGAGACGGGCGTGAGTGACCTGGTCCGATTTCATGGCGAAGTGTCGGACGAGCAGATGATTGAGTGCTACCAGCAATGCGACCTGTTCGCACTGCCCAATCGTGAGGTTGACGGAGACATCGAAGGCTTCGGTATGGTCTTGCTCGAGGCCCAAGCCTCTGGCAAGCCGGTGATCGCAGGGGCCTCGGGGGGTACACGCGAGACGATGGTGGTCGGCGAGACGGGGCTGATTGTCGATTGCACGCGGCCCGAGCCGCTGGCTGAAGCCGTTGCCCAACTGCTGCGCGATCCCGGTTTGCGGGCGACCATGGGCCGCGATGCCCGCGAGTGGGTTGTCGCCAACTTCGAGTGGACCGCGCTGGCCCAACAAGCCGGCGAACTTTTCGCTTCCTATCCCGCCGTAAGCGCATGACCCCCATTTCCCTCACCCTTCGCGAGCCGGCGGGAATTGCCCGCGTGCAGGAAGTGGCCACGCTCAGCGTGCCGCTGCCGCGCGGTCTCGCTGCGCCGGGGGATGCCTGGCAGGTCGAAACGGCTGGTGAGAATGCGACTGCGTGCCAGACTTCGGCTGTGGCCGCCTGGCCGGACGGAAGCGTCCGCTGGCTGCGAGTCGTGTTTCCAGCAACCGTGACCGCGAGGGAACGGATCGAGTATCGCTTGTCGCGCCACTCGGCGGCATCGGCAATGCCTGAATCGGGCCTGAAGGTCGCTGAAACCGCCGATTGGATCGACGTCCAAACCGGTACTTGTTCGTTCCGGCTGCCGCGCCGCGGCGACCGTTGGCTCGAGCAGGTGCAGGTTGGCAAGCAACCCGCATTGGGACCGGACGGGGCGCAATTACGGCTGGTCGATCGGCAAGGCCAAGCTCTGCCGGCGCGGATCGAATCGTTGAAACTGGCCGAAGCAGGTCCGCTGCTGGTAAGAATTGTTTTTACGGGACGCATCAGTCAAGCGGGCCTGCTAGTACGAGGCGACTGGACGTTTCGCGCCAATTCCGCCTCTGCCCAACTCGACCTGACGATCCACAACCCCTCGCGGGCACGCCATCACCGTGGCCTGTGGGACTTGGGCGACCCCGGCTCGGTGCTGTTCCGCAGCCTGACGCTCGAGGTGCCGCTGGCCGCCGCACAAGCGGCTCAAGTTCAGTGGTGCGAGCAGCTTGCGGGCCCCTGGAATCAGCAGCCGGGCGGACAGTTTGAGATTGTGCAGCAAACGAGCGTCGGCCCGCACGACGCCAGCCGCAACCACGTCAATCGGCTGGGCGAGCTCGTCCAGCGGGAGAGCGGCTATCTCGTTCGATCGGCAACGGGCGAGCGCCGCGGCGCGCGGGCGGAACCAATCGTAGCGGTTCATAACGGAGAAACGCTGGCAACTGCCGGGATGGCCGAGTTCTGGCAGCAGTTTCCGAAGGCTCTGAAGGCGGAGTCCGCGTCGCTGCAACTGGGAATATTTCCCGAGCAATCCGGCGAATTGCACGAGCTGCAAGGGGGCGAGCAAAAGACGACTCGGATGGCAGTCGCGTTCGGAACGTCGGCCGAGCCCGCTGCCGCCCCGCTGTTGGCCGCGCTCGCGCCGCTAGAAGCAGCCTGCGATCCTGCCTGGATGGCCGCCAGTGGCGCGGTGTGGCGACTGCCACAGTCGCAATCCAAGCTGCGGCCAGAGTGGCACACCATTGCCGAACAAGCCCTTGTGGGCACCAGCAGCTTCTTCGCCAAGCGCGAAACGGCCGACGAATACGGTTGGCGCAATTTCGGCGACCTCTGGGCCGATCACGAAGAGGCGTATTACGACGGCCCTCGGCCGATCGTTTCGCACTACAACAACCAATACGACCCGCTCGAGGCCTTTTTGCTCTGCTACCTGCTGACCGGCGATCGCCGGTGGTGGGAACTGGCCGACCCGCTCGCCCGACACATCATCGACATCGACATCTATCGCACCACGCAGGATCGGGCGGCATACAACGGCGGACTGTTCTGGCACACCAACCACTACGTCGAAGCCGCGACCGCCACGCATCGCTCGTATTCGAAGGTGAATCATCCGGCGGGGGGGGGCGGACCTGCGAACGAGCACAATTATACGTCGGGCCTGCTCCTCTATTTCCACCTGACCGGCAACGAGCAAGCGAGAGATACCGTCGTCGGACTGGCCGACTGGGTGCTGCAGATGGACGACGGCCGGCGACACCTGCAGGGACTCGTGTCCGAGGCAGCGACCGGCTTTGCCTCAAAGACAAGCGAAATCAATTATCACGGCCCCGGTCGCGGCGCGGGCAACTCGCTGAATGCACTGCTGGACGGCTGGCTGGCATCCGGCCGCAAGGAGTTCCTCGTAAAGGCCGAAGAGCTGGTGCGTCGGACCATCCATCCGCACGACGACATCGCATCGCTCGAACTGAACAAGGCCGAGCTGCGGTGGTCGTACACGGTTTTTCTCCAATCGCTGGTACGCCTGCTGGCGATGGCCGACGAATGCGGGCTGAACGCCTACCTGGTCGAGTATGCCCGCGCCAGCCTGCTGCACTATGCCCGCTGGATGGCCCAGCACGAATCGTTTTATCTGGACCAGCCGGAACAACTGGAATATCCGACCGAGACCTGGGCGGCGCAAGAGCTGCGCAAAGCGAACGTGCTCACGGCAGCCGCACAGTTTGCCGATGCGATAGAGGCCGCCCAGTTTCGCGCCAAGGCCGAGTGGTTTTACGATCGGGCATGGTCCTCGCTGATGAGCTTTCCCACCTGGCAATACACGCGACCCACCGTGCTCGCCCTGCAGATGGGGCTGAGTGCCGCGCAGCTTGCCTCCGCGGCACTTCCTGAAGTTTTCAGCAAGCCATCCTACGATCATTCCGTCACTCCCCGCAGCCGGTTTGTCCCGCAACGTGAAAGGGTTCGGCGTTCGCTTCGTTCGCCAGCCGAACTGCTGGCGATGACGGTTCGCCTGGCCCGCGTTTGGCGGTGGCCGCAGGCACTCGGCGCCACTTGGACGGGGCACCAGGTTCGCCGCTTCTGGGGGAACTTCGTTGGTTAGCGCCGTCGCCACACTCGAACAACCCGGTCCCGCGACCGGCCGCGCCGACCAACCCAAGCCGGTCGTCTGCCAGCTCGTACACACGCTGAACGTCGGCGGAGCGGAGCTGCTGGCCCGGCAGTTTGCCGAGCGGGCGCGCGACGAGTTCGACTTCGTCTTTGTGTGTCTCGATTCGCCAGGAGTCATGGCCGACGAATTGCGGGCCGATGGCTTCGCCGTGGAAGTGCTCGGGCGTCGGCCCGGCTTCGACCTGGCTTGTGCCCGCCGACTATTGCAGGTTTTCCGCCGCTACGACGTCAAGCTGGTCCATGCCCATCAATACGCGCCGTTCTTCTACTCGGCGATCGCCCGGCTGCTGGGCTGGCGAAAGCTGCCGATCGTGTTCACCGAGCACGGCCGGGACTATCCCGACTTTCGCCGGACGAAGCGCGTGCTCGCCAATCGCTGTTTGCTCCGGGCGAGCGATCGCGTGATTGGGGTGGGCGAGTGCGTGCGCGGGGCGCTCGTCGCCAACGAAGGTCTGCGGCCCGAGCGGGTCGAGGTG
>JBBDYF010000111.1:0-4639 GCA_040901775.1 Pirellulaceae bacterium
CTGCATTGGGGACGGCCCGGCGGAAATCCTGGCCGCCCGTGCGGTCGGCGCGCTCGCCCTGGGAGTCGCCAGCGACGAAATCCAGCGGAGCGGCCGCATCCATCCTCTCAAGCGAGAACACTTGGTTCGGGCCGGCGCGCACCTGGTGATTCCCGACTATCGCCACCTCGACGTGGTTCTGCGCGTGTTATTTCCCAGTTCCCTAGCCCCCAGCCCTAGCCCCCAGCCCTAGCCCCCAGCCCTTCCTCCCATGCTTCCCAGCTTCGATCGCTCGCGCCTCATCATCCGGCCGCTGGCCGAACGGAAGCACGATCTGTCGATCGAGCAGCAGTTGCCGCTCGACGAATTGCCGCCGCCGCTCGATGCCAAGGCCGCGGCGACCATCGCCGAGCTGGGCCGCCGGATGGCCCAGGCCAAGGCCCGCGGGTCGGCCGTGCTGCTGCTGATGGGGGCCCATGTGATCCGGGCGGGTGTCGCCCGGCAACTGATCGACCTGATGGAGCGGGGCCTGGTGACGCACATCGGCACGAACGGGGCGGGACCGATCCACGACTACGAACTGGCCCGAATCGGCGCGACGTGCGAAAGCGTAGCCCGGTACATTCGCTGCGGCGAGTTCGGCCTGTGGCGCGAGACGGGCGAGCTCAACGACATCGTCGCCGCCGGCGATCGCGCCGGGCTGGGACTGGGCGAAGCGGTCGGCCGGCACATTTTAGAGAGCGACTATCCGCACAAAGATTTCAGCGTGCTGGCGGCCGGCGTGCGGTTGGGTGTTCCCGTTACCGCCCACATCGGCATCGGTTACGACATCCTGCACGAACATCCGAATTTCGACCCCGCCGCGTTTGGCTCGGCCAGCTATCGCGATTTTCTGGCCGTTTGCGCCACGGTCGATCGGCTGGAAGGGGGCGTCTTCCTGTGTCTGGGCAGCGCCGTCATGGGGCCCGAGGTCTATCTGAAGGCCCTGGCGATGGCTCGCAACGTGGCCCATCAGGAATCGCGGCAGATCGCCCACTTCACCACGGCCGCCTTCGACCTAATCCCGATCGACGGCGAGTGGCAAAGCGAAGCCTCCAAGAGCAACCCGCAGTATTACTACCGGCCGTGGAAGACGATCCTGGTGCGCACGGTGGCCGACGGGGGCGAAAGTTTTTACGTTTGCGGCGACCACCGGCAGACGCTGCCCCACCTGCGCCAGGCGGCGATTGCGGCGTGCGGGTGAAGTCCATACTGTTTGAACAGAAGCCAACGAAGAGAGTAGGAGGATGAGGAAGGGTAGGAGTAGGAATGGGAAGCTGGCGCTATGCCCCCACGTTCACATCCTCGAACTGGCTTTGATTGACGTGGTCAGCAAAATCGGTCTCGTCCACATTGAGAGTGTCCGACTTCGAACCGCCGCGGAGGATCGCCCGGCGGGCGGTCGAGTCGGAAATCGACAGCACATCCCGGCCGCTTCCCATGAACGCTTGAAAGAGTTGATCGACGTCGCTGGCCGTGACGGTCACCTCGTCGTTGCCCGAACCGGCGTCGATCAGGGCGTGCCGGCCCACGCCGACGTTGTCGATCTCGGCGACGTCGTTACCCGAGCCGAGCCAGAGTAGCAAGGCGCGATCGACTTCCGAATCGACGAGCAGCAGGTCGTCGCTCCCCGAGCCGGTGCGGACCAGCAGATCGTGCGCGACCGACAGGTTCCCCAGGCCCACTTCGTCGTTGCCGCTGCCGGTGTCGAGGTCGATCCGCCTGGCCGAAACCTGGCTGAACACCACCTCGTCGTTGCCGCTTGCCGTGCGAACGATCGCATGCTGATCGAAGCCGGTGTCGCTGATGCCGACGGCGTCGCTGCCGCTGCCGGTGAGCAGCACGCTGTGGCCAATGTCGGAGCCGGCAACGATCAGCGTGTCGCCATCCTTGCCGGTGTTGACGTGCAGATGATCGTCGATCCTCACGTTCTCGAGCAGCACGCCATCGCGTCCCGACTCGGTATGCAGGATGACGCTGCCGCCGATGCGTGCATCGGCAATGGCAATGCCGTCGGCCTGCTTGCCGGTGTTGATGACGATCGAACGCCGCACGTCGGCGGTCACCACGACGCCGTCCTCGCCCGCCTTGGTTTTAACGAGCAGCGAGCCGCGGATTTCCAGTTGTTCGTCGGGAATTTCGTCCAGGCCAAAGTTGTCGCCGTCGTCGTCGAAGCCCGTGTCGAAGCCCAGATCGGCGGCCAGCGCGGCGAGCCGCTCCACATCGTTACCGATCCCCAGCAAGTCGTCGCCCCCGCGCAGGTCGATGTTGAAATTGCCGCGCACGCCGCGGACGATCACCGGGTCGGTGCCGCCGTTGATCGTGGTCGGCTCGTTGTCGTGAAAGAAGCCGACGACCGCATATTCGCCCGCGTCGAGCTGCACGATCACCACGCCGTTGCACTCGCTGTCGCCGCGCAGCTTGAGCGTGCTTCCATGAACATCGACCTGCACGTCGCCGGCCAGCATGGTCCGGCATTCGAGCGATTCCAAAACAAGTTTGCGGCGATTCACACAGCGGGGGTGCGACATGATGTAGCTCCTGGCGAGAGAGTGCGTCGGGGTTCTCAGCTAATGATAAGCTACGGCCTGGACGTTTTCACGGTTCGGCGGCATTTTGTGTGCCCGAACCGCAAAAATCCGCGAAAATGCAGGACTCCGCCGGCAAACTTTTACAGCGAGAATTGACAGCCAAACAGCACATACACCCCGCGGCGGTCGTGCCCGGCGAAGGCGCCGGCCAGCGTGTTTTCGAGCATCAGCACCCCGTAGGTTTCCAGGTGCCGGGTCCAATGCCGGCTGGCGCGGACGATGCCACGGCGGGTGGGGGTGTCGTGGTCAGCGATGCCCAGGCGCTCGGGGTAGAACTCGCCGTAGTTGAGCGCCAGCGACCAGAGTGGGCCTTCGTAACCGAGATTCAGGTAGTAGCCGAGGCCCGTGATCGGCTCGTGAAAGGCCTTGTTCAGGTCGCGGAAATAGAGGCTGCGTCCCCAAGTGATGTCGTCAGGGTCGAAGCCGGGGCGGCGAAAGCCGTAATGGTCGTAGATCGCTTCGCCCGAGAGCGTCCAGTTGCCGCGGCGGAGCATGGCGTCGAGGCCAAAGTGTTCATTGAACATTTTTTGCCCTTCCGAGCCGATGCCGTCTTGCACCTTGACCGACGCCCCCAGGGCGAACTGCTGGCGGTCGATGCCGGCCCGGGCGACCAACGCCTTCGACGAGTTGGCGTCCTGGTTCGGGCCGCCGTTGGTCAATGCGCCGGATACGACGTAACCCTCCGGATTCCACTGGGCGAGCACTCCCGTTTCGCGAAACAGGATTGCCTCGCTGCGGATGAAGGGGGAATCGTCAAAATTGTTGCGATAGTTGGTGAAGTAGTAGCGGCCGAAGGGGGTGGCAAACCGCCCCAACGCGAAGGTCCACTCTTCATGGCGCGCCGCCAGCAAGAGCTGCGAGATGCTGAGCGGGTCGATATCAAAGTTGTGGGCGAACGACTCGCGCACGGGGCTATCGACCAGGATGTTCCGATCGAAAGGCTGAGTCAGAAACAACTCGCCGTACAGATCGCAGGTCCAGTTGCCCACCTGGTGCGACAGGCCGCCGTCGAGCACTCCTTCGACCGCGAAGGTCGCTTCCTGCCCGGTGAACTCGATCCGTTGATCGTTCAGGTAGTAGCCGCGGGCTTTGCCCCCCAGGTGATAGCACAGGTCGGGGCATGGCGGGGCAAACTGCTCGGCGTACGATTCCAGCAATTCCTGCCCGCTGGCGTAAGCCACCAGCCCCAGCAACGAGGCGAGCGCGCCAGCCGTTAGCAAGCTAGTCGTCAGAAAGGCGCGAATGATTGCCGAGCAAGACATGCAGGACGTGCCAAGGGCGCAGGAGCGGGCGAGGAGGAACCTGCTCGTTGCTTCGGCCCCCTACAAATCGCAAAACCAGTTCTCCCGTCAGCTTCGGCACGACCGGAACGACCCGCAATCGCACCCCAGCCGGAATAGCTTCACTCGTCGGTAAGCTCGTGCAGCGCCACTTGCGTCTGGAGCATGTTGACGGTCATCGCGCGGAAGACCGGCTCGATCTGCTCGAATTCGCGACTTTCAGCTTGATAGTGCCAGAGCAGCAAGGCCGAGGGAGTTTTGAGGCAGCGAATTCGGGATTCGACCAGCAGGTCGAGATAGAAGAAGGCCATATCCACCCCCTTCGTCTGGGCGTCGCCGATCATCTCTTTGGCCGGCAGCACTTCCAGGTCGGGATAGGCTTCGCGGATCGTCTCGATTACCTCGGTCACTGCTTTGCGGGCTTCGTGAAGAGGGGGATAGGCCCACAGCGTCCAAAAGCCGGTCTGCTCGCTTTGCAGCGTCACGGTGCGGGGCCAGGCGTCGGACTCTTCGTCGAGGATCGACCAATTCTCGGGATACAAAAACCGGACGCCAAAATTCTCGTACACGGCAGGCATAACAAGATCCGTAATAGGGGGCAAATGCCGTCTCGACAACCTCTTAAGCTATCCCTCTCAACAAAAAACGGCTAGAGACCAGCGCTTCGGCCGCTTTGCTAGCGGGCTACTGCGGATTGGGCGCACCATGCACTTTGCGGTTTAGGCCGGGGTGGAGGAATCGCAGCGGGAG
>JBBDYF010000112.1:0-4590 GCA_040901775.1 Pirellulaceae bacterium
CCCCCCCCCCACCCCCCCCCCCACCCCTTGCAGTTCAGACTCGGCGCACGGTCAGAAACAGGTCGATCCCCTGGCCTTCGGCGCCGATCTCGACTGCCGCCGGGGGAATTCCCGCCTGCTGTGCCAGCGCGCGGCATTGCTCGGCATCGCGGTAAAGCAGGTACCAGTTCCCCAGCCATTCCATATAGCCGCGACTCGGATTGTGTGGGGCAAACTGAAAGATCGTCGCTCGGCCCTCCGGCGCCAGGCAATTCCAAAACAGTCGCAGCATCGCCGTGGCCGAAGCGTCGTCGAGATAGTCGAACAGACCCGGACAAAACAACAGGTGCGACCCGGCCAGCGGCTCGGCCAGACGGGGCCGATCGGCCAGCCGGAAGACATTGGTCGCCGTGGACACAATCTGCTGCTCGGGCAGCAAGCCGGTCAGTTGTTCGCGGGCGAACGCCAAGGCGGCCGGGTCCATGTCCAACAGCGTCACGGCGATCCGGCTGCGCTGGGCAGGCTGCAAAGCCAGCAGGGCGTCGCGCACCTCCAGACCAAAGGCCGAGCCGACGATGGCAACTCGCAACGGATGCGCGGTAGTTTCCGCCGCGGCTACAATCCATTCCGACATCATTTGCATTCGGTTGCGAACCGCCTGCGGCGCGGCCTCTTCCTGAAAATACCGGTCCAGCAATCGGCCCAGCGGGTCGTCGCACCGCCGGTTTTCATAAATCCGAGCGAGCATCTCGTAGTCGCCCGCATACCCCCGCGGCTTGATGCGGGCCTGGTTTTGCAGCCAGCCGCGACAGAGCGTATCGCCCACCGCATCCCACAACTGAGACGACGGCAAGCGGTTTTCCGGTCCCCATAGACGAGTCGATTCGAGCTCGACCAGGCACGCCCGAATCGCGGCGGCAAGTTGCGGGTAAAATGGATCGCCGGTTGCGGCATCGCGCACCTGCGGTCCCAACTCTTGCAAGCGAATTTGCAGCGCGGCGGCAGCCCTGCGGACGGTCAGGGAAATCGTTTCGGGCGATTGCATGCCGCCATAGTCGTCATTCCCGTGGGGCCGACAAGGGGCGGAGGAATATTCGTGCAAAGTGCTTCCCAAACGATTGCAGCAGGCATTCTAATGGGGGTGCAGCCCCCTTCTCCTTGGATACATCTTATGCCGGCTGATGTTACCTGCCGTTGCGGGCAAAGCTTTCGGGCCGCGGACCACCTGCTCGGGAAGACCGTGGGCTGCCCCGCCTGTGGCGACAGCCTGCAAATACCGGCGGCGGCTGTTCCTCTAGCGAAACCCGCGCGCGCTCCCGTCGCCGTGCGTCCTTCGGCGGCCAAGCCAAGGCCCGAGGGGATTCTTATTCGCTGCACCTGTGGACGAAGCTTGCGGGCCCCCGAATCGCTCCGCGGCAGGTCGGTCCCCTGCCCGGCCTGCCAAACGACGCTGCACATTCCCGCCGCCGATGGCGGCGCAATCGACCTCCTGAATCTCGATCCTTTGGCGCTGGGGCCGCTCTCGGCCGGGGTGCCGGCCGGCGGCTTGCTGCACCAGCCTTTGGGCCGGCACGCATCGGCCGAGGATGCTTCGCATACGTGGGTGATGATCGCAGCCGTCGGCGGTGGAGGCGTCGTCGTGCTGCTCTTGCTGGCGATGATCGTTACCAGCAGCTTCGGGGGGCGAAAAAGAGTCGCAATCACTCCCGAGCCAAAGCCTGCCCCCGCGCTTCGGCCAGCTCTCAAGGGCGGCGCGACCGCTCCCTCGGCTCCCGCACCTGCGCCGGTTATTCCCCCGCCGCCAGCCGCGCCCCTGCCCGCTCCGCCCCTGCCCGCTCCGCCGGTCGCTCCCACCGCGTCGCCTGAATCCAAGGCTGCTGCGCCACAAAATTCACTGTCCCCTTTCGGCTCGAAAACCGGGGGCGGCTTTCAAGAAGTGGAAGGGGTTCCGCTCGCTCGCCTGCCCGCGGCCTTGCAAGCGTGGCATGGGCAACCGGGAGTGAAGCTGTCGGGGCTGAACCCGGCCGGCCCGGAAGGGAACCCCGTGGCCCATCTCAGTTGGATGACCGAGCTGCTGCCGTTTCTGGGGCACGACGCGATCTATCACAAGCTCGATCGGAGCAAGCCGCTGAGCGAGGCGACGAACTTCGAGGTCGGGGCCGAAGTGATCGCGGAATTTCAGAACCCGGCGGACGGCCGCACTCGGTTCGAGGGTTTCCCGTTCGACGGCATGGCGCTGACCCACTTCGCCGGCATGTCGGGAGTGGAAGACGCCCGCAACGTGGTCGCCGCCAAGTTGCCCCGCAGCGATCCCCGGGCCGGAGTTTTCGGCTACGACGCCGTCGCCCGATTCGACGCCATTACCGATGGCACGAGCCAGACGATTATGGTGGTCGGCAGCGGCCGGCTCGCCAATCCGTGGATCATGGGAGGCGGCGCGACGATTCGCGGCGCGCGCGAGCCCCTGTTTCACGATGTCAGCGGCCTCGGCTCGAAGGGGCTCTCGTCGCCCGGCACGATCGTCGTCATGGCCGATGGTTCGGTGCGGCAGATCTCGGCCAACGTTGATCCGCGGGTGTTCCGCGCCATGTGTACGATTCACGGGGCCGAGTCGGTCGATCTGGAAACCGCGGCGCCGCCGTTCTCGTTAGAAAGTTTGCAGCCCTGAGGTTCAGACGCTGAATAATTCAGGAATGTCATGACGAACAACCGCGATGAATTGAACAGAAGGTAACAAAGGAAACGAAGGCGGGATTCGCTGATCCAACTCCACCCCTCTTATCCTCTTTGTTGCCTTCGTTAACTTCTGTTCAAAATCCTTTGGGATGAAGTTACCGAAGTTGTTTTTGTCGGCTCCTTACTCCTAGTCGGTTCCAAGTTTCGCCTTTCTAGTGGCTGGAAATCTTATGCTCCTCCGCAATTTGTTCGTCTCGCTCGGCAGTTTGCTGGTTCTGGTGCTGGGATTTGGCATCTCGCCGGCACGAGCCGACATTTTGTTCTATACGCTGCCGGGCGGCCGCGCCACGATTGCCCTGCAAGGGTCGGCCTCGGGAAATCCGGGGGGAACGTCCACGTTCACCCATCCCAAGTTCGGCAGGATCCACTTCGACAGCAAGAGCGTCGATATCCGCAAGATTCCCACGATGCAAACGCAGTTCACCCGCCTGCTCAGCCGCTCGGCAGGCGACGCCGACAAGTGCATGGAAGCGGCCCAGTGGGCCCTGCGGCACGGCCTGCTGCCGCAGTTCCACACCGCGGTCGAGCAGGCGCTCAAGCACGACCCCAATCACATCCGGGCTCGCCTGGTCAAAAAACTCAAGGCTCAGATGGACGCGGATCTGGGCAGCGGTGCGCCCCAAATCCAAGAGATGCGCCAGCTCGTCGGCCGGGCGAGTATGAAGATCGCAGAGAGTCCGCATTTCGTTCTGATGCACGACACGCCAGACACGCCGATCCGCGGCAAGCTGACCCGCGCCGACGAACGCATTAAACTGCTCGAAACCGTCTACGAGTGCTTTCTGCTCCGGTTTTATGCCTACGGCGTCGAGCTGGAGATCCCCCGCGAAAAACTGAAGGTCGTGTTGTTCAACGAGTACGAGCAGTATCTGGCCTTCGCCAAAAAGCTCGATCCCAGCCTGACCAGCGCCAGCGGCTTTTGGAGCTCCGACAACAACACCGCCGTCTTTTACGATCACGGCACCAACGCCCAGTTCAAGGCGCTGGCCGAATTCTCGCAGGAACTGCAAAAGCTGAAGACCCAGGCCCAGCGCCAGCGGGCCGCCAACGCCGCCGATATTGTCCGCCTGGCCGACACCCTGCGGCTGCTGGTCGAGATCGAACGCGAAAATTCCGACATCGAGGTGGTCAGCCACGAAATCACGCACCAGATGGCGGGCAACACGGGCCTGTTGCCGCGGTACGTGCAGGTTCCCTCGTGGGTTCACGAGGGGCTGGCGACCTACTTCGAAACGCCCAACGGCGCCTCGTGGGGAGGGGTCGGCGCAGTCAATTCCTCGCGGCTCGAGTTCTATCGCGTGTTGGCCCCCGACCGCGAACATTCCAATCTCGACTTCATCGTCGGCGACCAAATCTTCGACTACGCGGCGACCCACACCGGCAAGGTTCACGGCTACGCCCAGGCCTGGGCGCTGACGCACTTCCTGATGGAAAAACACTTTGAGAAGTTCATGTCGTTCTATCGCCGTCTGGGCGAGATGCCCCCCGACCTGCGACTGAGCGCCGACGCCGTGAACGCTCTGTTCGATGAGAGCCTGGGGATCGACCGAAGCCAGCTCGACGGCGAATGGCGGGCCTACATGGGCACCCTCCAGACCGACCTGGAGGTGATTCTCGACGAGCGCTAGTGGCCAGCACCAACCCGACGCGTCAGCGAGGGACATGGCAGACGGTCAACCGTTGGCGGCGCGTGTGCGGCCATTTTTTCTGGCAACGATTAGTGGGCGTCTCGCTCGCCAAGCCATCCCTACTTCTTTTCAACGCAAAGGCTCCAAGTTCGCAAAGGCCGCCAAGGAATAACATGACGCCTTCCTTTGCGCCTTCGGTGCGTCAGGCAAGTTTGATGGCTCTTTTCAGTTGAAAGGAACTGAACAT
>JBBDYF010000113.1:0-4577 GCA_040901775.1 Pirellulaceae bacterium
GCTCAACTCGGAATCAAGCAGCCGACGTTGTCCAAGTTAGAATCTCAGGACGACATGCAGGTGAGCACCCTGCGACGGCTGATTCGGGCGCTGGGGGGCGACTTAGAATTGATCGCCCATCTGCCGGGCGGCGACATTCGGATTCGGCCGTTCAGTGAGGCACGTTGAGACGGCTGTTGCCCGCTCAGTCCCCGAGGCCGTAGCGCGCGATGCAGTAGCAGGCGCTGAGCAAGTCTCGGACGCCGATTTTCTTTCCCTGGGCGTAGCTGCGGGCGGTGTAAGTAATGGGAACCTCGACCAGGCGGCACTTGCGGCGGGCGATCTTGGCCGTTACCTCCGGCTCGAAGCCAAACCGGTTCTGCTCGATCTCGAAACTCCGCAGCACGTCGCGGCGAAAAGCCTTGTAGCACGTTTCCATGTCGGTGATCGACAGTCCGGTCGTCGCATTCGAGACCCGGGTTAGCAGGCGGTTTCCCAGCCGATGGATGAGCGAGGTATCCTGCGGCTGCTCGCCCAAAAACCGCGAGCCATAGACCACGTCGGCCTGGCCTTGGACGATCGGCTTGATTAGGGAAACGATGTCGCGCGGGTCGTATTCGAGGTCGGCGTCCTGCACGACCACAACATCGCCGCTGGCCCGTCGGAAGCCTGTCCGCAGGGCCGCCCCCTTGCCTTCGTTGGCCGGCTTGAAGATGAGGTACACGTCGCGCAATTCGTCGAGCGACTGGAGCACCCGCCGCGTGTCGTCGGTGCTGCAGTCATCGACGACGATAATCTCCTTGGGCAGCGGCAAGGCCGCCACCCGCGCCAGGACGCGGCGGATCGTCTGCTGCTCGTTATAGACGGGGATCACCACCGACAGCCGAAAGCCGCGCGGCAGCTCGTAGTCGAGCTTGGCCGGCTCGTAATCCTCTTCCAGCGAAAGCAGGTCCGAAAGTTCTTGCAGGCGATCGAGCGACCGCGTCACGCGCAACTCGGCCGAGGCGACCGGCAGCGTGGACGAAAAACCGTGCAGCGAGAGCTGCGGAACCTGGGGAGAAGTCGGCATGGTGACGGCTTGCTGGCGGTTCAGGGGGTCGAGGCGGCCACGTTTGGCAACGAATCGGGTCGGTAGTCGGGCAAGGCGGGCCAGGGGACAAAGCCCCGCGGGGCGAACTCGCCCACCGCGCGGCGCGGCGGCGGCAGGTAGTACGCGCTTTGCGGATCGTCGTAACGCGATTTGCGGCCCCACAGTTGGGCCAAGCGATCTTGATACAGCAATATCCACTCGTCCTGCTGCGACTGCATCACGACGACGCTCGGCTCCTGATAGCGCGAAATGAGCACCAGGTCGGGCCGCCCGACATGCAGCGCGCGAAGCGGATCGACCGGGCCGCTTTCGTCGTCGCGGTAGCGAAAGCTGGGGTCCAGCGGGCCCATGATGAAGTCGAAGTGGGTGTCGAGCATTTCCTGCGAGTAGCTGGTGCGGCAGCGGCCATCAACCTGCACCAGAATTCCCGGATCGCCCGTCTGCTGAGGGCCAAAGGCGGCCAGCGCGTACTGCGCCCAGTTGAACGTGCAGACCATCTTGCCGGTCAGCTTTTCTTGGGCGATGTAATAAAAGGCGTCGGCGGGATACTTGTCGCGCTCGACATTCAACGAGCAGAGCCGGTAAACGAGCTGACCGCCACCCACGCTGATGGCGAACACGAGCAGCACCCCAAACAGTTTTTGCAGGTGGGGCGAAAGCGAAGCGGTGAACGCGGGGTCTTCCGGCGGCGCCCAACCGAAGCGCACCTCTTCTTCGGTTTGAAAGCGTTTGCCCATGCCCAACCGCTTGAGCATCGAGTCCAAATGCACCGGCATCCACCACCCGAAGGCGATGGCGAAAAAGGCGATGTGCCGCAAGTGCAGGCAGGCCTGCCAGGCGATCAAGCCCAGGATGATCTGGTGGGTCAGGTCTTTCGACCGCCGGCTGAGCGCCAGGGAGGCGACCCAGAGCGCAAGGAGAATCAGGAACGGAAATGTTTGGGGGTCCAGCGGATCGGGCGAGCGCCATTCGACGATCTCCGGCCGCGGCACGCGCAGATCGTGAAACAACCAGCGATGAAACAGCAGGCCATACGGGTTGAGCAGCGTCGCCAGCGCCGCCGCCGCCGCCATCAGGCCGAAGCGTTTGGCCAGGCCGTCCGCGCCGCGCCCCTTGTGCAGGTACGCTTCGCCGGCTCGCAAACCCAGGTAGGCAATGTAGATGCACAGGCCGGCCAGGAATCCGCCGTGGGCATTGGTCCAAAAGACCATCAACAGCGGCACCAGCCAGAGCATCCGCAAGCGATCGACCGAATACTCCAGCGGCTCGAAATCGTCGGGCTGCCAACCGCGCCACTTGCGCAGCGATGCGAGCGGCCATTGCCAGCGCCCTTCCCAACCTTCGAAGCAATACGAAAGGATCGCCAGCAAGAGCGCGAACGAGACGTACGAGAAGACCTGCGGCCGGAGGCTCCAGTGGGTTCCCAGACAAACCGCCACGAACAGCGCCGCCATGCAGCCGGCGATTAGGCTGACCCCTTGCTGAAACGCCCGCTGCAGGATCAGCCCTACGACGCCCAGCCCGAGCAGGCACTTGGCGATCAACAAGCCGGGGCCGCCGAGCCAGTCGTTGCCGATCGCCAGGGCGTATTCGGCCAGGATTTCGTGGTTGATCCAGGGATAACCTTCGGCCAGATACGAATAGGTTGTGGTCGCGGGTAGCCCATCGCGCAGGGCGTCGCGGCCATATTGCACGTGACCCCAGAGATCGGGATCGACGATGTTCAGCGACAACGCCACGCCGCAAGCCAGCAAAACGGCGAGGACGATTCCTCGATCGAGCCACTGGGGAAGACTGACTCGCTCGGAGCTTTTGGACGAGAACAGTTGTTCGAGTGGCATGGCCGCCCGCTTGTCGGTGAGGATGGATCCGGGGTTGTGTGAAGAGCCCGCTGCTGGGGTTGCTTGAGGTGCTTGGACAGCAAAACTCTAGGTCACTTTCACCGGCTGCGAGCGGGGGGATGGAAGCGAGGCCATCTGGCCGGGCCTGGCACTTGCCGCGCCACGGGCACCGCTTGGAGCGGTTGTAACGGCCCAGTAGGATTGAGCGCTGCCCATTTTCAGCCCAAGGTTTTTTGGAAGCACGAGCCGCCATGCAACGACACGTTGAGATCGACGGCGTACACCTCCAACTTTGCCAGCCGCACGAGATTGCCGGCCAGTGGATCGGCCAGGACGAGGTGCTGAAGCAGTTGCTGGCCTGCTGGATGGTGGTCAACGAGCAGGACTTGCCCCTGACGCCGCGGCTGGTCGGCATGCCCGGCATCGGCAAGACGGCGCTGGGCATGGCCGGCGCGAAGCTGCTGCGGCGCGAGCTTTACATCTATCAATGCACGGCCGATACGCGGCCCGAGGATTTGCTCGTCACCCCGGTGCTGGCCGAAAGCGGCCGGATCGCCTACCACGCCTCGGCCTTGGTCACGGCGATACTCCGCGGCGGGGTCTGCATTCTGGACGAAGGGAACCGGATGAACGAAAAGTCGTGGGCCAGCCTGGCCCCACTGTTCGATCACCGGCGGTATGTGGAATCGATCGTCGCCGGCATTTCGATCTCCGCCCATGCCGACTTTCGCTGCGCGGTGACGATGAACCAGGACGATTCGACCTACGAAATTCCCGACTACATCCTCAGCCGCTTGCAGCCGACGCTCGCCCTCGGCTTTCCCAGCCGGCAGGACGAGTTGGCGATTCTGCAGTATCACCTGCCGTTTGCCGAGTCGGACATGCTGGCGATGACGGTCGAGTTTTTGCAGCACGCCCACGAGCTCAAGCTCGACTTTTCGCCCCGCGACGGCCTCAACCTGCTGCGGTACGCGATGAAGCGTTTGGCCCAAGATCGCGACCATCCGCTCAGCAAGGATCAGGCTTGGCGCGAGGCTTTGGAAAAGTGCCTGGGCGAGGATGCCCTCGATATTGAAGCCGCGGCGCAGCGGCGGGCCCGCACCCTGGGCGAGGGCAACGTGCCGCTGGGCCTGGGCGACTTCTTCTTCGATCCCGACGACCCGCTGCACCCGGATCGAGAGGAGGAGGAGGAGGAGTAAATACTGCGCCGGGCTGCGGACGCGAAACGTCGCAAAGCCTTGCGGGCCTGCATCCTGCGCCACGAATTTCCGACGTTCGGCGCTCCGGAGTCGCTCCCCGCGAAAATCATCCACCTAGTCCAAAACCTCGTCGCCCTGGCAGCCTGACCTCGTCGCCCTGGCGGCCTGACATAGCCCAGTTTTCGGAAAGTGCAGGAAATCTGCTACCCCCCCGCCAGCGCGCCGATAACCAGCAGCGGCTCCGAGCCAGTTGCGATAGCGTCCGGCAAGGGGGCGTCGGGCGACTCGTTCGAGAGATCCCGTTCGCAGGCGAAGAAGCGGAGGAACGCGCGGCGGTTGTGCGTCACGTGGTCGCGGATCGTGCCGCGGAGCATGGGATAGCGAGCCTCCAGCGCATCGAGAACCGAGCGCAGCGTCACCGGCGGCTCGACTTCGAGCTGCACCTCGCCGCTGACGCGGGCGAGGGTT
>JBBDYF010000114.1:0-29663 GCA_040901775.1 Pirellulaceae bacterium
ACCAGATCTACGGCGACGATGGCGACGACTGGATCGACGGCGGCGACGGCCAAGACAAACTGTTGGGTAATAACGGCGACGATCGCCTCAAGGGGGGCGCCGGCAACGACCACCTCGACGGCGGCGCGGGCGTCAACCTGCTCGATGGCGACGCCGGCAAAAACAAGTTCAAAAACGGCACGCTCGTCGATCTCGACCAGCCGCCGCCCCCGCCCACCTTCCCGTCCCTGGTGGCGGTCTCCAGCAGCGAAGGGGGAAAGTGGTCCGAGGCCATTTACGAGCAGCAGCAAACGCCCAGCGGCCTGGAAACGGTGCTGAACATCGGCGTTTCCAACGCGATTCCGGGCGAATCGCTCCCCGCGATCATCGACGGCCGGGTGATCGGCACCATCACGATCAACAGCGAAGGGGAAGGCTTCCTGCGGCTCTCCAGCATCGTCGATGAAGCGGGCGAATTGCCGTGGCCAACGGGCCTGGTCATCGAAGCCGGCACCGAGATCACGCTGGGCCCCGAACTGAGCGGCGTGTTTGTGCTGCTGTAAACGGGGCGAGTGCCCGCACGTAAGATACCGCCTACCCAATGTAGCGACGGAATGTTGGATGATTGTCCGCGCGAAATCCCCAATCGTTTTGGACAATCTTGCCACCCTCGTTCGAACTGGCCGATGCCGTCTGTCCCGCCTCAACGACGATTCCGACGTGCCCGGTTGCGTCGGCATACCGGTGCGCTTCCGCGACGACATCTCCCGCCTGCGGCTCGGTGACCACTTTCCAACCTTTAATAAGTACTGCGGGCGTTGCCCATTCACCGGCAGTGGGGGGGCGTGAAAAGATGCCATACTTGGGGACCGTAGGTCCCGGCAGTCCGGCTTCTACGACGACGTCATACACGAACTGGTTGCATTTGTTCTTGTTTTTTCCGAATCCATCCTTCTCCTTAATATACATCCACGCGCCGCTTCCCACGTAGCTTTTCGCGACCGTCACGATCTTGACGGCATTTGCGTCCATCGTTTTCTCCCAACAACGCTTTTCTGCGGACAATTCCTCGCCGCCAACACACTGGCAAAACTCTGACGGCGCACAATACGCCGAGTCGATTCGAAGGGCAAGCCGGCCCTAGGGCTTCGCCTGCAAGCGGACGACGAGATCCGGCTCGCCGCTGTCCTTTGGATCGTTGCCACCGTCGTCTTTGCCATCCTTGCCGATACTATACAGGACGATCTCGGCGGGGCTGGTCTTCATCCGCAACGGCTGGCCGTCGAAGGGGTCCAGCGGCACGCTCGGCAGAAACTCAGGCACGAGTTGCGCCAGCGCTGGCGGATCGGTAGCATGCTTTTGTTGGTAGCGTCGAGTAGCAATGGCGCAGCGCAGCAGTTGGAACTGAGCCTGGCCCCGCGCGTTGGCGGCGAACGCCGCCGTGCCGGCGGGCATCATCATGGCGGTCAGCATGTAGTTCATCTTTGTCAGTGGGTTGCCGACACCGATCACGGCCTTCACATTCAACTCGGCCTGCTGGGCCTGACGCAGGGCCTGGGGCATCGGCTCGCGCGAGGCCTCGACCAGTTGACGCACCGTTTCGAGATAAAACTTGCAATCGACCGGCCGGCTGAGATGGCCTTCGCCGGGCGGAGCCATTGCACCGGCATTGTTGCGACTGGTCATCTGCTCCATATGGTGAAAGGCGTGGTAACCCATCCCCCGCTCGCCGAGCATTCCAGTCGTCAGACCGCCGCGCAAATCGGCCCGTTCGACCGCCGCTTGCAGTTGGACCAGTTGTTCGTCGGTCAGGTCCATTTCGTTGAGCAGCGACTCCACGTTCTGGATGGCGACACCCGCGATGGCCAGCGAGACCAAGTGCTCGACCAGGGTCAACTGGTTCTCCATCGCCCGCGAGGCGGCAAACGTCGCCTCGACCGATTCGATGGCCGCGGGAGCATCGCCCCGGGCCATGGCAACCTGGGTGCGCAGCGAAAGGAGCCTGGCTACCCCGCGCATCTTCTGGACTTTGGGCAGTAGCATGGCGACTCCCTGCTCAAACTGCACCGGAAAGCGACACTCGCCCGACTCGCGGGCGGCGGCCAGGGTGGCCGCGACGGTGGCGTCGTACTTGGCCAAAAACTGCTCGGCTTGGGCCAGTTGGCCGCTTGGGTCGTCGGCCGCCAGGGTGGTCTGCTGGCCGCTGCCGACAATCGGCAGCGTGCCTGCATCCTTGCCAAACTGGGCTTCGTCGAACGACTGTAGCGCCGCCAGCCACAGCGGCGTAATATCCTTGGTTCCCGCCGCCGGGCGGTGATAGGCGTATAGGTCCTCGGTCGTGATCGGCTCGCCCGCCGCTTGAATGCGGGCGACCTCCTTCTGCACCTCGGCAAAAGCCGCGGAACGCGCCACTTGAAACCAAATGACGACCGCTGCCACGCCAGCCACCAGCAACACGATCGGCGCAAACACCAGAACCGAAACGACGAACCACCAGCGAGCGCGTCGCTCGCGCCGTGCGGCCTGCGAATCGGGATCGAGCGTGGACGGCGGGGCGAGCGACGAGGGGGTGGTCATATCCGAGGCTCCTGGGCCGGAGGAAGGATAAGTGGGCCGGAGGGAGAACAAGCAACCCTCATCCTACATTCGGCCGCCCGGCCACCGCGACCCTGGGGGGCAAGGCGGCCAGCCAATCGCCAATGCGGCTGGGCACATCGGCCTCGGCAGGCACCTGTCCCCGGCACTCAAAGGCATCCTGCCCAAGCGCCGTTCGCAGCCGCAGTAGGTGTTCGCTCATGGCTGCCAGTAATTGTTCGGTCTGGGGGGCGGAAAGCTCTTCGCGCACCAGGGCGACCTCGGTGGCGCTCCGCTCGCGCCGCAAGGCGACCAGCCGACCCTGCTCGGCTTTCACGAGGCGGCCGCCGACATAAGCGCGGCGCAGCTCGCCCGCCGCATTGAACTGATAGACCGGATCGACCCCGAAAAAGAAGCTGGCCGACCCGTCCTTGCGAAAGCCCGCGGTGATCGGCTCGTCGTAGCCAGCCACAACCAACTCGGCCCGCTCGACCAGGGCGGTTGCTTCGCGCAGCAGGTCTTCGCGAGGCGATTCGTGGCGGGACATAGAAAGGCTGGGTTCCAAGTTCCAAGTTCCAAGGTTCCAAGTTAATGCGCGGTCAGGCCGCCGCCAACCTGGAACCTGGAACCTGGAACTTGAAACTTCCTCTTACGTCCACTGCTCGACGTCGAGCGTCAGATTCGCCCGTTCGTGCCGCGACATATCCATGATGTCCTGATGGACAGCGAAATACGCCGCAATCACCTCGGGATCCCATTGCTGCCCGGCGCCTTTGCGGAAGATCTCGTCCACCTTCGAGACCGGCATTCCTTTGCGGTAGGGGCGGTCGCTGCTCATCGCGTCGAAGGCGTCGGCCACGGCGACGATCCGGGCGATCAGCGGAATCTGGTCGGTAACCAGCTTGAACGGGTAGCCGCGGCCGTCCCATTGTTCGTGATGGTGCAACACGGCGGGGAGCACCGCTGAAAGCTGCGCGATGTCGGCCAGAATGCGATAGCCCAGTTCCGGGTGTTCCTTGATGTGGTCGAACTCGGCCTCGGTCAACTGGTCGGGTTTGCGCAGCACGGCGTCGTCGATGCCGATTTTGCCCACGTCGTGCAACAGGCCCGCCATATACAGCGTGTGCAGCAACTCCGGGTCGCAGCCCAGCTCTCTGGCCAGGCGGACGGCAATCCGGGCGACCCGGTCGCTATGACCGCAGGTGTACGGGTCTTTGGCGTCGATCGCCGACGTAAAGGCCCGCACCACGCTGGCCAGAAATTCCGATTGCTGCCGATACAGGTCGCGATTCGAGCTGTGGATCCCCAGCATCGCGCCAATCGAGTTCAGCAGGCTCGCCTCGACGGTGCCAAACTCGGCGTCTTCCGCGTGATTCACGATCGCCAGCCAGCCGAACACGCGGTCCCCTTCGGGCATCGGCACGATCGCGAGTTGCCGCACGTCGGGAAACGGCCAGCCGTCGGTTTGGGTATCGCGACGATTGACGACCCGCGGGCCGCCGCTGGGCTGCAGATTGAGCGTTTCGATCAGCCGTGAGAAATCGTGGCCATCGATCGGGCAGTCGCCGGCCGAGAACAGCACGCTGTGCGTGCGGGCCTTGTAGGTGATCTGTCCTTCCTTGGCGACCGGCAGCAACTGAATGGCGGCGGATCGGGCGGGGACGCAGTCGAGCAGGCAGCCCAAAACCAGTTTGCAAAGCTGTTCGTCGTCGCTCCGCAGGCGCAGGTTCTGCGTCAGGCTGTGGAGCAGGCAGATTTCTTCGTAGGTCGAGGCCAGATTGTCCGAGACGCTCTCGACTTCGTGCTCGAGTTGCCGGACCCGCGATTCCGCCGTCAGGCGGGCCTGCGCGGCAACCGCCAGGCGCGTCAAGGCGTCGGCGGACCAGACGGTTTCGACGAACGCCGCCGTGGCGACGACCGAGCGCCCCAGCTTCAGCGAAAACGGTATCCCCAGCAGCAGCCAGCCGTCGTCGTCGGCCAGGAACTGCGGCTGGTTGCCGTGCAGCGCGCGGGCCAGTTGGCCGCGCAGCGGATCGTTGCATGCCGGCTGCTGGGTCGAGGCATGCGCCAGCTCGCCGGTCTGGGCATCCCACAGTGAAAAGCTCTCGCCAAACGTCTCGCGCAGGACTACCGCCAAACCCACGAGCTCGGTCGAAAGCTCGTGGTCGGTCGGACCTGCCGCGGTGAAGCGGGCCAGTTCAGGAGAAGTAAGCATGGTGAACTTACAGGGGCGAGGCGCAAGAAAAAACGAGCGGCAATTCAATCCCGAAACACTACGTCATCCGGCGGGGTGAGCAACTGCCCCCCTTTCCCGTGCGGGAAGGCGCGGGCCGGCTCGCTTTTCGGCCCGCCCTGCCGCGACAGTGGGGTGTCGCTTGGGGCCGCGCAATCGGTACGACGCGAAGGCGCGGTGCGATCGGTATTTTCTACGTATCCCGAACGCGGCGCAGTTTGCCCTGCCGGAAGACTGCACAGGCGCCGGCGGAAGAAACCATCGGCGGCGGTCGATTGCTTGCAGCGTGCAACCTCGCCGCTCCGATAAAAAACGCGATTTCCTGCCGTGGCGGCGGCCGAACTACCATGCCCTTGCTTGCCCAGAACTGGCCCCTTGTCGTGTTTGCCCTGGGGACGATCGTGGTGATCGTTCTGGCGCTGGTCTCGCTGCGCGATGGCCCGCCCCCCTACCAGCGGCGGGGAGTGTTGCTCAGCCCCAGCGAAATTCACTTCCTCCGCACGCTGCAAGCCGCCGTTCGCGAGGACTGGCTGATCTTCTGCAAAGTCCGGCTCACCGACATCCTCAAGGTCCGGGCGAAGACCCGCAAGTCGCAAACCTGGCAAGGGCGAATCCAGGGGAAGCATCTCGACTTCGTGCTCTGCGACTACGATACGCTCGAAGTCAAGTTGGCGATCGAACTGGACGATCCCGCGGTAGCGCGCACCCCGCGCAATCGGTTCGTGTATGTCGCCTTGACCGCCGCCGGCTTGCCGCTGTTGCGCATTCGGCTGCACGACAAGTACGAAACGGCGGCCCTACGCAAGGACATCGAAGACGCGCTCGGAATACTGCGGAAGAAGAAGCGGGCGTAGCGAACAACATCCGACGGGGTATAAACTGTCGCAATGGTTGGCGCGCCGCAAGAACTCCGGGCGAACTGACGTGGAATCTCACGCTTTCAAGGTGATCTGCAAGGCAACCGATCTTCCAGCGCTCCATCCGCGGCTGCTGTGGGATGAATGCATTCTTGCACTCGCCGGGGCCTGGATCACAAAACTGCGATCGTCGCTGTCGATCTCACTCGCGCTCCCGCGGCGCGTGGACCGCGGCTGGCATTGTCGGTCGATTGCGAGGATGTCTCGACCACCGACGTTCGGCGATTGCAGCGAACCTACGGGCGGTCACGACTCGTCGAACTGGCGGCCGTCGCGATCGCAGGTTTGGCGGTGTATCATGGCTGTGGGTTGGAAATTCGAAACGTCGCCTTGGAAGGTTCGGGCCCCGACTACCTGGTCGATCCGGACGAGTGTCATTTCGAGGTGTCGGGACGCTCCCGCGCCAGCGACTTGGCGGCTGCCTGGGACACGCGGTGGGACCGACTGGTGGCACACGGGTATGGCGAATTCGGAGTTTGCGTCGCGGAGTTTGAGACTTTATCCGTTCGCCTTGGATTTCAACTGCGGTAGCGAGGATCGGACCATGTCGATCGTTGAAGCTCCAGTAAGTGACATGCTGGCGATGGTCAAGTCGCGTGAAATCCAGCGTGGCATGTCAGCCGAGGCTCGCCGCGATCGCACGGCAACGGCCAAGCACTTTCTCGCCGCCGCGCACATGGAACTAGTGCTGGCTGACGACTACGCGGGTGCTGGACAAACCGAGAACGCGATCCGCAGCAGGATTAGCGCCGCTTCGTGCTTCTGGCGAGCCGGCAATTCCGTGGCAGGACGCCGGATGCTGGGCGAACTGGCTCAAGAACACCCAGAGGCCATAGCTCGAGTTCAGGACGTCATGGATGACCTTCAGCGAAATACGGCGACCGGTTCATGACGTCTGACTCGGTGCCGGAAACGGCCGAGGCGTCGCTCGCCATGCGGATCGGCCTGGTTGCCGGGCCGCTGCTGGGGCTGGCGGTCTTCCTGCTATTGCCAGCAGGCGATGCGGGGCTGTCGCACGCCGCCAAGGCTTGCGCAGGCGTCGCAACGCTGATGGCCGTCTGGTGGATGACCGAGGCTCTGCCACTGGAAGCGACCGCTCTCTTGCCGCTCGTCCTGTTTCCCTTGACTGGCGTTTATTCGGCTGCCTTGGCGCCGGGAGACACCGTGCAGGTCAAGCCGCTGAAAGCCGCGGCGCGGGTCGTTTCTGTCGGCGAGTCCGAGGCGGTCGTCGCCTTCCCCACGCCCAGCGAGCCGGTCGAGCGGACGTATCCGCTCGGCCAGCTCAGCAAGCCAAACCCGTTCAAGCAAGCTTCCGCGGCGTTTGCCGATCCGGCAATCTTCCTGTTCCTGGGTGGTTTTCTCATTGCCCTGGCGATTGAGAAATGGGGCCTGCATCGGCGAATCGCCCTGCTGACCGTGCTGGCGGTCGGCACCCAGCCCGCCCGGCTGATCGGGGGCTTCATGCTCGCCACCGCCCTGGTCAGCATGTGGATCAGCAACACGGCGACCACGGTGATGATGCTGCCGATCGGGATGTCGGTGGTGGCGCTGTTGACGGCTCAGCTCACCAAGCCGCGACCAGTGGCCGGAGATGCGGAAACCGGCGACGACGCCTATCGAGAGGCTGACGCCTCCCGCTCGCCAGAATCGCCCGACGGTGCCAACTTCGCCACCTGCCTGCTGCTGGGCATTGCCTATGCCGCCAGTCTCGGCGGGTTTGCCACGCTGATCGGCACGCCCCCCAATGTCTTCTTCCGCAGCTACCTCGCCAGCCGCGACGTGCCGATCGACTTCTTCCAGTGGATGCTGTTCGCCCTGCCGCTGTCGCTGGTTTATCTGGCGGTTGCGTGGTGGCTGATGACGAAGGTGTTCTTTCCCGTGCGGCTTGCCGAAATCCCCGGCGGGCGCGAGCTGATCCTCGGCGAATACCAGCGGCTGGGCCCGATGTCGCGCGGCGAGTGGGTCGTGCTGATCGTCTTTCTCTCGACGTCGACGCTCTGGATCGCCGGCGGCTACCTGCGCAACTGGGACTGGCTGACGACCAGGCTGCCGCTGGTTCGCGCGCTCGACGATCCGCTGGCGGCGATGCTCGGCGCTATCGCCCTATTCGTGATTCCCGTCGATCCGCGACGGTTCATTTTTGCCCTCGACTGGAAGACGGCTCTCAAGCTTCCCTGGGGCGTGCTGCTGCTGTTTGGCGGCGGCATGAGCCTGGCCGCCGCGATTACCGATAGCGGCCTGGCCGTGTGGATCGGCAGCCAGGTGACCGTGCTCGCGCGCCTGCCGGCGCTGTGGCAAATCGTGCTGGTCGTCGCCCTGATCGTGTTTACGGGCGAACTGACCAGCAATCTGGCCGCGGTGATTGCCGTGCTCCCCATTCTGTTTCAGGTGGCGGTCGGCATGCAGATCGACCCGCTGCTGCTCTGCGTGCCGGCGGTTGTCGCCGCCAGTTGCGGGTTCATGCTGCCGGTCGCCACGCCACCCAACGCCATCGCCTTCGCCACGGGCAGAATCCCGCTGCGGCAAATGGTGCGGGCCGGCTTTTGGCTCGATGTCGCCGCCATCGTGCTGATCCCGGCTGCCGTCTATGCCTGGGGGGCCTGGGTTCTGGGAATCCGCCTGTAACCGGCCCGGCCGGCGAGCATCGAACATCTGAACGCCCATTTTCCACTCCCCAGGAGAACCATCCCATGTTGCTCGCCCGCCGCTCGCTACTCGCCTCGTTCGTATTGATTGCTGGTCTAGTCCCCGCCGCGTTTGCAGACGACGCCAAGCCGCCGGCCGTGGGCGATGCGGCTGCCGATTTCACGCTCCACTCGCTGAGCGGCGAGAAAGTGCAGCTTTCCGAACTGACCCGGCAGGGCCCGGTGGTGCTGGTCGTGCTGCGGGGATTTCCCGGCTATCAGTGCCCCGCTTGCACGGCCCAGGTGGGCGAATTTTCCGCCCGAGCCAGGCAGTTCGCCGAGGCCAAGGCGAACGTCGTGCTGGTCTATCCGGGCGTCGCCGACGGCCTGGGGGAGCGGGCGAAAGAGTTCGTGGGGACAAAAGTGCTGCCCACCGGTTTTCACCTGGTGACCGATCCCGACTACACGTTCACCAACAAGTATCACCTGCGTTGGGACAAAGAGGACGAGACGGCCTACCCCGCGACGTTCGTGATCGACGGCGAGGGGAAGATTCGCTTTGCCAGCATCAGCCGAACGCACAAGGGACGGGCCTCGGCCAAGACCGTGCTGGAAGAGCTGAAGAAGCTGTAGTTTGTGGCGAGTCGCGCAGGTCATGCTTCAGTACAACTCCTCAATCAATTCTGAATGTGTTTTGCTGAAAGAAGGGTTCATCCGACACAAGCGTGCGCCGCCATAAGTCCTTGGGGTGGGCTGACTTCGCAAGCGGGATTTTCCAAGGCATGTCCCGATGTCCAATGGTATCAAGAGAGTGGCCCCTGGAAGCCTTTGCCGCCAGGGGCCTGGATGCACCATTGGCACACCGTCGGCCCGGATCCTCCCTTGTCAGGTTGCTTCCCAGCAGAGCCTGACTCCGCCAACTCCGGACAGACACACGATAGTCGCTCGGATCGCTACGTTCCAACCTCCCTTTGGACACCGGAGTTATGCCTCCAAAATCCAAAGTGCCCAGCGGGAAGCCTCCGGCGCGCGCTTCAGTCGGATGAGCCCTCTCGCACTCGCTGGGCAAGCAGCAACCATTTGAACAGAAGGCAACGAAGAAAACGAAGCTTGACATTTGCCGACCCGACCCGATCCTTCTTCCTCCCCTCTTTGTTCCCTTCGTTAGCTTCTGTTCAAAAATCCTCGCCCGTCCGCGACCTCCGAGTCATCCGCGGTTTTCTCCTTCCGATCGAACCTGATCAGCGGCCGGGCCACCCTGGGGCCAATCCGTGCCGTCAAGCAAGCAGTCGCCGGTGCCGCGTCCTTGCATTCCGGCCCGCGCGCTGGCTAAATGGTGCCTCTGCCGCCGGCGCGATTGCCGGATTCCCTTTGTCCCCCGTCGGCAGCAGTCAACCGGCGATTCAGCATCCCTTGAGGAGAACGATCTGTGGCCAAGCAAGTGAACGTGGCGATTGTCGGGTTGGGCTTTGGAGCCGAGTTCATTCCCATCTATCAGGCGCATCCCAACGCCAACATGTACGCCATCTGCCAGCGGAACCAGGCGAAGCTGAACCAGGTGGGAGACGACTTCGGCATCGCCACCCGCTATGCCGAATACGACGACGTGCTGGCCGACCCGAAGGTCGATTTCGTCCACATCAACTCGCCCATTCCCGACCACGCCTGGATGTCGATCGAGGCCCTCAAGGCGGGCAAGCATGTGATGTGTACCGTGCCCATGGCCACCACCATTAAAGAATGCGACAAAATCTGCCAGTTGGTCGAGGAGACCGGCCTGCGCTACATGATGGCCGAGACGGTCGTCTATAGCCGCGAGTTCCTGTTCATCAAAGAAATGTACAAGAAGGGGGATCTCGGCAAAATTCAGCACCTGGCCGCCTCGCACCCGCAAGACATGGATGGCTGGCCCGACTACTGGCAAAAGATGATCCCCATGCACTACGCCACGCACGTCGTCAGCCCCTGTCTGGGGCTGGTGAACGGCCGAGCCGAGTATGTGTCGTGCTTCGGCAGCGGCGCGGTGCGAAAGGACATCGCCAAAAAATCGGGCAACAAGTTCGCCGTCGAATCGTGCCACATCAAGATCAAGGATTCCGACGTCGTCGCCCACATCTGGCGATTTCTGTACGACACGGCCCGCCAATATCGCGAGAGCTTCGACGTGTACGGCACCAAGCGAAGCTTCGAGTGGACGCTCGTCGAGCATGAGCCGCACATTTTGCACACGGCCAAAAAGCCCGAGCCGGAAATCCCCAGCAAGGTGACGGTGCCCGACTATGCGCATCTCTTGCCCGAGCCGATTCGCCGCTTCACGCAGCCGGCGGAGATTCACGACACGGGACACCTCTCGTTCATCCAGGGAGGGGGCCACGGCGGCTCGCACCCCCACCTGGTCAACGAAATGGTCGCCGCCCTGGTGAAAAAACGCGAGCCGTGGCCCAACGCAACGACGAGCGCCAACTGGACGTGCGTGGGAATTTGCGCCCACCAATCGGCCGAAAAGGGGGGCAAGATCGTCAAGCTCCCGGGGTTTACGCTGGAGTAGCAGCAATTCCCAGCGAGAGCCGAGCTACCGGGAAGATGGACGCCTCCTGGCAGCCGCAAAGAAACCGCGGATTTCGCGGAGGGCGCGGATGCAGAGAGAATGCCGTTGCGAATCCGCGACAATCAGAGTCATCTGCGGTTCTCCCCTCAGACCGGAACCGGTTGTGGCCTCGCGGCGACGAATTGTCGCTGGCTTTTTTCGATTCCGGAGGAGTTTTCTCCATCCTGTTAGCGTGCCAGTTGCGTCGGGCGGCGGCGAGGCGGGGTTCGCTGCGCGAAGCGCCAGCCCCCCGACGCGACCCAGCCGTATATTTCGCGGGAATAATTGGTCGCCGCGGCGCGTCGTAACGGGTGCTATGGCACTCTTCTATCGAATATTGGCCGACGTCGTCGTGACGGTCCACTTCGCCTATGTGGCATTTGTGATCATCGGGCTGTTACTGACTCTTGGCGGCGCAGTGCTGCGCTGGAGGTGGGTGCGAAATTTCTGGTTCCGCGTCATGCATCTGGCGATGATCGGGATTGTCGTCGCCGAGGCGTGGTGCGGTGTCGTCTGCCCGCTCACGACGTGGGAGAACCGCCTCCGCGAGCTAGCCGGACAGACGGCCTACCGTGGCGGGTTCGTTGCCAACCTGCTGCACGATGCGATGTTCTTCGAGGCCGAGCCGTGGGTGTTCACGCTCTGCTATTCGCTGTTCGGTCTGGCGGTGCTCCTGACCTTCCTCTTTGCTCCCCCGCGGCTCCCCGAGTGGCTTCGCCGCCCCACGCGCCGAGCGGCGAATAGCCGGGGTTCGCTGCGAGAAGAGCCAGCAGTGGCACCCAGCGATTCTTAGAAAAGGTAATCCTATCGGGAGGCTGACGCCTCCCGCTCGCCCCCCCCCCCCCCCCCAAACGCTCGCCCGCCCCCAGCCCCGAATCCCCAGGCCCCAGCCCCTCTCGGCCTACCGCTGATAAATCGGCAGCAGGGCCTGGTCGAGCTGCAGCATGATCAGGTTGCAGGCGGTGACGTAGATCGGCCCGATGTTGCCGTTCCAACTTCCATCGGACTGCTGGTCCTTGACGATGTGGGCATACAGCTTGTCGCGAAACGGCTCCCACTCTTTGTTCCCCTGGCGATACATGACCTGCGCGTAATACAGGTAGGTGTAGTGCCAGTGGCCGAACGAGTTGGGGCCTTCTCCCAGGTTCTGCAACGTCTTCTTGCAGTACTCCAGCATCTCGGGAACGTGCTTACCGTCGTAGTCGCCCGCGTTGTAGAGCGCGGCCAAGGCGGCCGCCGTGATCGCCGGGCGCGAGCTGCCCCGGTTGCGAGAACTGTACGAGATGCCGCCGTCGGCGTTTTTGCAGCCGTAGATGTATTCCTTGGCCCGGTCGATCACCTCGCCCGGAACGACGATCCCGCCGTTGCGGCAGCCGCGCAAGCCTTGCACCTGGGTAATGGTGGTCGAGCCTTCGTCGAAGTTGTTGCCGTCCTTGGCGCTGACGTAACCCCAGCCGCCAGAGGGCGTTTGGGCCTTGCCGCTGAATTCGCAGGCCCTGGTCAGCGTATCGATCAGCTCGTCGCGGCGATCCTCGTCCTCCTCTTCGCCCAATACCTGCGAGAGAAACAGCATCGAGAAGCCGTGACCGTAGGTGTAGCGATTGTCCGACGCCGGGTCGCCGATCAGGCCGTTGTCGCGCAGCTTGGCGTACAGGTAATCGACCGCCTTGCGAATGTTCTTGGCATACGGGCCTTGAATGGTGGTCGAGCCGCTGGCGATCAGGGCGGTGCCCGCCAGGGCGGTCATCGCGGTGGGATAGCCCCCAGCCGTCCAGTGACCTTGGGACGACTGCGTTTTGGCGACCCATTTGAGCCCCTTCTCGATCGCCGTCACCACCTTGGGGTCGTTCTTGGCGGCATGGGCGGCGCGCGGCATCGCCTGCGACAGGGCCAAGCCCCCCAGCGACGCTGCACCGGCGGCCAGGGCCTGGCGGCGGTTCAACGTATCGGGCATTCCAGTGGCTGGCATCCCAGAGGGCTCCTCGGAGCGAAGGGTATTGACGGTGCTTCTCGGCCGGCGGTTGTCGGCCGGCGGTCGCTGCCTGAATTATCGGCCATAAGTCATTGCGGGGCAACACGATTCGCCGCCCATCCGCGTTAGTCGCTTCAGCGGTCCGGCTGGTTCAATCGGCTGGCTGAATAACCGGCCCCTGCCAGGCGTTGCCTTGTCGCGCCGGCAGATTCCGCTAGACTGACAGACCCCCAAGGGGACTGCCCAAGGCGGCCGAGAGAAATTACTTGGCGAGCCTTCTTGGGGCGAAGCGTGTCTGGCTGTAGATAGGGCCGGCAAGTTTCTGTACCGCTTGTCGGGCCTAGGTTTCGAGACCGTAGCTCAGTTGGTAGAGCACGGCACTTTTAATGCTGGGGTCGTGGGTTCGAGTCCCACCGGTCTCACTCCTTTTGCCCGCCGGCCGAGAGAATCTGCTGCACTTTGGCGAAATCGACCGGTTTGACCAGGTGATGGTCGAAACCCGCTTCCTGGGAGCGCTGCCGGTCGCTCTCTTGCCCGTAGCCCGTTAGGGCGATCAGCACCGCGTGAGCCAGCGCCGGCTCTCGGCGGAGCGACCGGGCCACCTGAAAACCGTTGACGACGGGCAAGCCGATGTCGAGCAGGACAACCTGCGGCACGAACTCCAGGGCCGCTTGCATGGCGGCGGCCCCTTCGTGTGCCACGCGCGTCTCGTGCCCGGATGCCCTGAGCAGCATGGCCATCCCCGCGGCGGCATCGACGTTGTCGTCCACCACCAGCACGCGGAGCGAATGGAGCGTCCGGTTCTCGGATTTACCGGCCTCAATGCTCGGCTGGCTGGGCGAGGACATCGCCGGCAGGTGGACGACGAATTCGCTCCCTTCGCCTGGCTTGCTGAGCGCTTCGACTCGGCCCCGGTGCATGGTAACCAGCGATTGCACCAAGGCCAGCCCGATGCCTAAGCCTCCTTGCGAACGGTCGAGCGATTTGTCGGCCTGCGTAAACAGGTTGAAAATGCGCGGTAGGAGTTCGGGGGCAATGCCGATGCCGGTGTCGCGGACGCGGAGAGTGCAGAACTCAGGGGGCTGATGCTCAGCGTGAGGAGGAAGAGTAGGAGGATGAGTAGGAGTAGGAGCTGCGCCAGCGAGTTCCAGCCCCACCCAGATATGGCCGCCGCGATCGGTGTATTTGCAGGCGTTGTTCAAAAGGTTTACCACCACCTGTTCCAGTCGCACCGAGTCGCCCTGGACCCAGACCGGCTGGTCGGGCAGCGATTGGGCGAGCGACTGCGACTTTCTGCCACACTGTGGTCGCGTGGCCTCGATCGCCCGCTCGACAATTCCCCGCAAGTCGATCCGCTCCTCTTGCAGGTGGATTCGCCCGGTCGAAATGCGCGAAACCTCCAACAAGTCGTCCACCAGGCGGGCCAGTTGGGATACCTGACGTTCGATCATGGCGTGGGCAGTGCGCTGGATTTCCGTCCCTCCCTGCTGCAGCTTCAGCAACTGGACGGCGTTCAAGATCGGCGCCAGCGGATTGCGCAGCTCGTGCGAGAGCATCGCCAAAAACTCGTCCTTGCGGCGGTTGAGATCGGCTAAAGCCATCGCCTGCTGCGAGATTTGGGTCTCCAGCTCGCGTTGCTCGGTTACGTCGGTGTTGGTTCCGAAGAAGCGCACGATCTCGCCCGCCTCGCCGCGAATCGCCTTCATGCGCGAGAGAAACCAGCGATACTGACCATCCTTGCCGCGCAACGGGAATGTGTCTTCCCAGTCCTTCCCCTCCCGCAGATGACGCTCAAACTTTTCCGCGACTCGATCGACGTAATCGGGGTGGTGAACCGATTTCCAACCCACCCCTTGATTCTCATCAAGCGTCGTGCCGGTGTAATCCAGCCAGCACCGGTTAAACCAGCCGACATGGCCCGTGCTGTCGGCCATCCAGGCCAGTTGTGGAATGCTATCGGCGATGGCGCGGAACCGCTCTTCGTTTTCTCGAAGCGCTACGTCCGCTTGCTTGCGCTGGGTGACGTCACGCGAGAGGATGGCCAGCCCGCCATCGGGCGTCGGGGCGGCAAAGCCTTCGAACCACCGCTGCCACCGCTCGAAGTAAGTCTCGTAGTTCACTTCGACGCGCTCGTCCATCGCCCGACGCAACTCCGCGGCAACCGGCGAGTCAGGGAAAACTTCAAACAGGCCTTTGCCCAGCAGCGCGTCGGAATCGAGTCCATGCTCGGCGTAGGATCGCCGCGCGGCGGCGTTTAAGTACGTGAAACGCCACTCGCGATCGACCGTCTGAAACCGATCGCTGATGCTGGCCAGAATCCCTTCCAGCCGCTCGCTGCTTTGGCGCAGTTGGTCCTCGTTTCGCTTCCGCTCGATCAGGTCCGCCGCCTGTCGTGCTAGTGCGTCCAATAGCCCCAGGCTTCGCTCGGCTGGCTCGTGCGGCTGTCGCCAATGGGTCGAAATCATTCCCAGCATTTGTCCGCCACGCGAGACAAGCGGCGTCGACTGCCCGGCGTGGATGCCGGTTTGCAGTAATGTCGCCTGGTCGGCGGTGCCGGCCATGCCTTCGCACTTTTCCACATCCGGCACGATCACGCGCCGGCCGGCGCGCAGGGCTGCCCCGCAAGTGCATTCGGAATCGGTTCGCACCCACCGCCAGAATTCGGCCGCCGCCGGAGTGAAGCCGTGGAAGGCGAGCAACTGCAACTCACCTCCCCTGCCGCGATCGGAATGCAGCAACTGCAGGCTCGCAAAATCGGAGTGCATAATCGCGGCCGCGGCATCGAGAATGTTCTGGTACAGCGCCGCGACATCGCCGTCCTGGATGAGCAGCGAGCTGATCCTTTGCAATTCCAGCGTGTCGGCCAGTTCTTCCGCTTGTCGCTCGGCGAAGTCGATCGTTCCTTTGCCGGAATGCTCGGCTATGGGATTCGTCCGAGTGAGCTGCATGATTCGACTCTTTCCGTGCAAGTCACGCCTGGCATGGCGCCACGATTGTCAGGCCAACCGGCATTGATATTCCCACGTTTCGATTGCGGTGCGAAAGGCAATTGAGACTACCCCTTTGTGGGGCAGCGTGCCAGATGGGCGCTCACTCGGCCTGCTTGGCGGTTGCAGCAAACTCGTCGTTTCGCTCGTTCCAAAGCTGCGACAGTTCCCGCACCTTATCGGCGTACTCGGCCGCCAGGTTTTTCGTCTCGGCCCGGTCGCTGGCGAGATCGAACAGTTCCCACTCGTCGTTGGCCGCTTTGACCAGCTTCCAGTCTCCCACGCGGATCGCCTGGTTCCCTTCGTGCGACCACCACAAGTAGTCGCGCTCGACGCTGCCATCTTTATCGAAGGCGGCGAGCAGGCTTTTCCCAGGTGGCGACGGAATCGGTCTTCCCTCCCACGTTTCGAGTTGCTTCGCTCCGGCGACTTCCAGAATGGTCGGAACCAGGTCGATCACGTGGCCCGGTGTTTGCCGCAGTTCGCCCCGCGCCGCGATGCCCCGCGGCCAGTGCACGACCAGCGGCGTCGAAATACCCCCTTCATGGACCCAGGTTTTATGCCGGCGGAACGGGGTGTTGGCAACGCTCGACCAGCCGGGGCCCAGGCACAAGTGCGAAGCGGCCGAACCGGCTGGCGCCGCCGGATCGTGCCCGTCGTCGCGCACCATGATCTCGGCGCTCGCTCCATTGTCGGAGAGGAAGCAGATCAGCGTGTTGTCGAGGGCCTGCATGGCGCGGAGTTGTTCCATCAGGCGGCCAATCTCGCGGTCCATTCGATCGACCATCGCCGCATGAATGGCCATTTTGGCCGCCTGAAACTGCCGCTGCTCGTCGGTCAGGTCGTTCCACGGCAGCGGCCGATCGACTTCGCCTGGTCCGAGCTCTTTATAAGCCGCGGGAAAGTCGTAAGGCGGGCCAATTTCGCGTTCGACGGCCGACAGACCGCCGCGGACCAGCCCCAGTGCTTTGAGGCGTTGCCACCGCTCATCGCGCAGCACCTCCCAGCCGCGAGTGTAGGTGTCGCGATAGAGGGCAATGTCTTCCGGCAGGGCGTGCAGCGGAAAGTGGGGCGCGGTAAAGGCGACGTACGAAAAAAAGGGCTGACCTTGGTGCTGGGCCGCATGGTCTTTCAGGCACTCGATCGCATGGTCGGCGATTGCGGTGGTCGTGTAATAGCCGCTGTTCGGCTCGACCGGCGGGAGCCGCTCGTCGTCCTGAAAATGGACTTTGGGGTGAAAATAGCGCCCCGCGTCTTGCAGTTGGTACGAGGAAACGAATCCCCCCGCCAGCGGCTTGCCGTCGATGTGCCATTTGCCCGAATGATACGAACGATAGCCTTGCGGCTTCAGCAATTCGGGTAGCAGCCGGGCCCAGGCGGGGCGCACTCCCTGGCCGCCGCTTTTGACGCCCGGCACGGTATCGCGGCGAATCTGCTGGGCGTAATAACCGGTGAGCAAGGCCCCCCGCGTCGGCCAGCAACGGGCCGTATTGTAGAACTGGGTAAACCGCAGGCCCCCTTTGGCCAATGCATCGAGGTGGGGCGTTTTAATTTCGCTGCCAAAACATCCCAGGTCGGAAAAACCCATGTCGTCGGCCAGGATCAACACGATGTTCGACCGCTGTGCCGGGGCGGCGGCGGCTGCGGCGGCTGTCGTAAACGCGAGCAAGGTCAGCAGGCAGCGAGCGAGGAATGGCTTCATCTTTTTCTTTCGGCGGAGATTTATGTCGGATAGTATTTCAATAAATCGCTTCGATCGGGCGGCCCTGGGCAATGGCGTGCGGCCGGTCGAGCAGATCGGCATAGTGCTGTCGCGGGTCGATTCCCAGGGCATGAAAGATCGTCGCGGTCACGTCCCACGGGCCATAACGGTCGGTCGCCGGCTCGGCCCCCATCCGGTCGGACGCGCCGACGACGGCCCCCCGCTGCACCCCCGCGCCAGCCAGGGCGATGGTATAGACGCTGGCCCAGTGCTTGCGCCCGGGCGAGGCGCCGGCGAATCGGGGCTCCAAGGCGACCCGCGGCGCGCGGCCAAACTCGCCCATGCAGACGACGAGCGTCTGGTCCAAGAGGCCCCGCTCGTCGAGATCTTCGATCAGCGTGCTGAAACTCCGATCGAACCGGGGCAGCAGGCGATTGGCCAATGCGTCGAAAATGTCGTTGTGCGTATCCCAGCCGTATTCGTCGGTGTCGTCGGGCGCATCGTCCTGGCCCCGGTTCGAATGGTTCCAGATCACGTTGATATACGGCACCCCCGCCTCGACCAGCCGGCGGGCCAAGAGCAGCGCCTGACCGGAGCGGTGTCGTCCGTAGCGATCGCGTAAGGCGGGAGCTTCCGCATTCAGATCGAGCGCCTGGCGAGCCCGCGGCGTCGCCAGCATTTCATACGCCTTGGCGTAGAGGTGATCCATGTCGAGCGCGCGCGGGTTCTCGTCCAGTCGGCGGGCGAACCGATCGAGCGACTGTTTGAGCGTTAAGCGCTCGGCCAGCCGGACGGTTGGCTGATCGGCCAGCGGCGCCAGACCGGGAATCGCCCCCGTGGCGGCGGTGGCATCGCCGATGGCGAGCGGCTCGTAGGCCCGGCCCAAAAAGCCGCCATCCTGGCCGGGGCCGGCCTCGCGCGGCACGAGCGCGGGACCATTCACATGAACGGCGTCGGCCACCCAGCGGCTGCTGGGGCGGACCCGCCGCAAGATCGAGCCCATCGTGGGGGCGTCGTTGGGGGTGGGGGGCGGATTGCCCGACCGGCGAGCGTGATAGACGCCGGTAAGCGCCAGGTAAGCAGCCGAGCCGTGATCGAGATCCTCGTGCGACATGCTACGGACCAGCGTCAGGCGGTCGGCGATCGCGGCAATCCGCGGCATGTGTTCGCAGAACTGCACGCCGGGAATTTTGGTCGCAATCGGCTGGAACGCCCCTCGCACATCGAGCGGAGCGCTGGGCTTGGGATCCCACATGTCGAGTTGGCTTTGCCCGCCGTGGGCGAACACCACCAGCACCGACTTGGCCCGGCCGAATCCGACGGAATGACTCGTTGACGAATCAGCGCCGGTTGCCACCCGCGGATTACCCCCTGCCAGACCCAGCCCCGCCAGGGTGCTCAGACGCAGCCACTCGCGCCGCGAAAAGCGGCTGGTGGAAAGTCGGCAAGGATCAACGAATTGAAGCATGGCCCAGGCCATTCTAATAGCTGGGACCGTCCCAAAGCAATTTCTCCGCGACCTTACCCCGGCTGTACGGGCTGCAAAGCCGCGACCATTGGTCTCGCAAATCGTACATTCCTGCTGGGTGGCATGTTGTGGGAGGCAAACCGGCGTACGCCGGGTTACAATCGGCCCAGTCGTCTTGCCACCTCCTTCTGGGAATGCCCACCATGTTGCTCCGCCGGTTGCTAGCTCGTGTTGCCGTACTGGGTCTTATCGTTGCCTGCGTTTCGTCCGTTGCGGCGCAGCAGCCGACGGGCAAGATCTCGTTTCAAAGGACCGTGCTCGATACCGTCTTTCGCAGCGAAGGGGTCGCGGTCGGCGACTTCAACAAAGACGGCAAGCAGGACATCGCGGCCGGCTACGTCTGGTACGAACAACCGCAGGCCGGCGCGCCCGCCGCAAAAGAGGCTCCCAAGTGGACCATGCGGCTGACGGGCGACACCGCGCCCGAATACGACCCACTCAATTACAGCCGTTCGTTCCAGACCTTTGCCGACGACCTCAACGCCGACGGCTGGACCGATCTGATCGTGGTCGATTTTCCGGGGGCGAACACCTGGTGGCTGGAAAACCCGAAGAAGCCCGATACCGTGTGGCCAAAACATGTGCTCACGCCCTGTACAAACAACGAAAGCCCGCAGTTTGTCGATGTTGATGGGGACGGCAAGCTCGACCTGCTCGCCCCCTTTTCGCCCGATCCCAAAGCGTTTGACGGCCCCGAGCGGCGGATGGGCTTCATGACGCGAACTGCCAAGCCGGCGGAGCCTTGGAGCATCCACGCGGTCTCGGCCGCCGGCGCACCGAGCACCAACCGCTTTTCGCATGGTCTGGGTTTGGGCGACATCAACGGCGACCAGCGGCCCGATGTGCTGGTGCCGCAAGGCTGGTGGGAAGCGCCCGAGGATCGGACTGCGGCCGAGTGGAAGTTCCATCCCGCCAAGCTGGGCGAAGACTGCGCGCAGATGTTCGCCTACGATTTCGACGGCGACGGCGACAACGATGTGCTCTCGTCGGCCGCGCATCGCGTCGGCATCTGGTGGCACGAGCAATTGCCCGAAGGCCAATGGAAGACGCACGAGATCGACAGCAGCTTCACGCAAACGCACGCCCTTTGCCTGGCCGATATCAATGGCGACGGTCTGCCCGACTTTGTCACCGGCAAGCGGTGGTGGGCCCACGGCCCGAAGGGTGACATCAACCCGGATCACCCGGCGGTCATGTACTGGTTCGAACTGAAACGCGAAGGAGGCAAGCCAACCTGGACTCCCCACCAGTTCGACCGCAACAGCGGCGTCGGCACGCAGTTTGAGGTGGCCGATGTCAACGGCGACGGCCTGTTGGACGTGGTGACCGCCAACAAGAAAGGGGCCTATTACTTCCAGCAGGTTCGCGAATAATCGCGCGGGCGTCAGCTTGGCAGGTCCGTGTTTCACTTTGAGCGAAATTCGCTTGACCGCCGGCTGGCAAAACCGTACTTTCATAGACGGGTGCTTATCGATCGCCGAGCCGGCCGAAGCACCTTCCCACCGAATCGGGCGCTTTGACCGCGGCATCCCCGCCGCACGAGCGCTCGCCTCCCCTTCCTTCCCACCTGGGAGCACGCCGGATGCGGTCATCCATGGTTCGCTGCCGTCTGTTGGTCTGGCCGCGTTTGTTGGTGTGGACCTTGACCGTGGCGGTTTCGGCCAGCGCCGCGGCCGACGAGCCCCCCTTGCACGAGCGGATCGATGCCCTGATCGACGCGGCAGCCGCCGGGCCGATCAACCCACAATCCAGCGACGCCGATTTCCTCCGCCGCGCTTCGCTCGACCTGACCGGCGTCATTCCGACGGCCGCCCAGGCGCGGGCTTTCTTCGACGATCCGGCGACCGACAAGCGGCCGCGGCTGATCGAGCAGTTGCTCGCTAGCCCGCGGTACGCCCGGCACATGGCCCTGTCGTGGGATGTGATGCTGCTCGAACGGCGCAGCGACAAAACGATGAAGGTCAGCGACTGGGAAGAGTATTTGCAGAAGTCGTTTTCCGAGAACAAACCGCTCGATCAACTGTTTCGCGAACTGTTGACGTCGGACGGCGCCGACGAGGCGTTGCGACCCGCCGCCCGGTTCATGCTCAATCGGGATTGCGAGCCCAACGCCGTCACCCGCGACATCGGCCGGATGTTCTTCGGGATGGATATGCAGTGCGCTCAATGCCACGATCACCCGCTGATCGAAGACTATTTCCAGGCCGATTATTACGGCTTGTTTGCGTTTGTGCTGCGAAGCAGCCTGTTCAACGACCGCAAGACGAAGCTGGCCCTGGTGGCCGAAAAGGCCGAGGGCGAGGCGGACTTCAAATCGGTTTTCACTAGCGCCAGCGCCGACAACGTCACGCCGCGTCTGCCCAAGGGAGTGGCGCTGACGGGGGAGCCGACATTCGCCAAGGGCGAAGCGTACCTCGTGCCCCCGGCGGCCAACGTGCGGCCGGTTCCCAAGCATAGCCGGCGGGCGGAGTTGGCAACGCTGCTCGACGAGAGCCACGAGTTCCGCCGCAATCTGGCGAACCGTCTGTGGGCACACCTGTTCGGCCGCGGTCTGGTCCACCCGCTCGACTTTCATCATCCGGCGAATCCTCCCAGCCATCCCGAGTTGCTGACGCTGCTGGCCGACGAGCTGGCCCGCTCGAAATTCGATGCCAAGCGGATGCTGCGCGAATTGGCCCTGACCCGCGCCTACCAGCGCTCGTGCGACGCTCCGTTGCCTACGTCGCTCAGCCTGCCCACCGCGGCCGACGAGATTGTCCGCTGGGAATTGCGGCGGCCAGAGCTCGCGGCCAAAGAGGAAGCGCTCAAGGCCGCGTCGGACAAAGTTCGGGACCAGCGGAAGACGTTTCTCGCCCAGCTTGAAAGCCAGCAAAAAGAAGTCACCGCTTTAGAGGCGACTGCGAAGACTTCCGGCGAAGCAGCCGAGAAGGCCCTCGCCGAGCAGAAGGCGGCCGACGAATCGCTGGCCAAAGTGAAAGAACAATCGCAACTGGTAACCAACGCAGCCCTGCGGACCAGCGTGGCGGTGAAAAAGATTCCGGGCGACAAAGTGGTCGAGCAGGCATTTGCCTTGCTCGACGGGCGAGCCAAGGCGCTCGCAATCGAGGCGGAAACCGCGACGAAAGCGGCTGCTGAGCTGGTGGCAAAAAACGGGCCAATTCTGGAGCAGGCGAAATCGGATCAGGCAGCGGTTGCCGCGTCGCGGGCGAAGCTGCCGCTGCAAGAACTGACCCGGCACGAGCGGGCCGTGCTCGACGCGCAGCACAAGCTGGCCGACGCCCGCTATGCCATTGCCGCGCTCGATTCGCAGCTTGCCACCGCCCAGGCAATTGGCCAGTGGCAAGCGGCCCTGTCCGACCCGGCCCAGGCGGAGCCGGCGTGGGATAGCGTCCTCGACCGCTGGACGGTGGCGGGGCAGGTCGGCCGGCTGCGGCCCCTTTCGTGCGAGCAGTTTACGCGGGGCCTGATGCAGGCCACCGGCGTCTTGAATCGTCAGGATGAAGCGGCTCGCGCGGCGCTCGAAAAGAAGCCCCCGGCGGAATTGACCAAGGCGGCCGAGACAGAGCGCGCTGGCGTTCTGGCCCGCCTGGTCGAACAGCGCGCGTTCGACGCGCTGCGCAAGGATCTGGCGACCTTCGTAAACCTGTACGGTGCTTTGCCGGGGGACGACTTTCAAGCGACGGTCAATCAGGCTCTATTCTTCGGCAACGGCTCGCAGGTGCAAGACTATTTGAAACCGAGCGACAACAACTTGGCCGACCGCTTGACCAAGATGGAAGACCCGGCCGCCTTGGCCGACGAACTGTACCTGTCGGTCCTCACCCGCCTGCCCACGCAGGACGAGAAGGACGACCTGGCGGCCTACCTGCAGCCTCGGCCCGACGACCGCTCGGCCGCCATTGGCGAACTGCTGTGGGCCCTGGTTTCGAGCAACGAGTTTCGATTCAACCATTAATTCCTGACGGCGATTACCCGGAGCAATCCCATGCAATGCCGCTACGCTTGTGGCGATTCGGATCACGCGCTTTCTCGGCGAGCGCTGTTGGGCGGCCTGGTGGGAGGGGGCCTGGCCGCAGGTCTCGGCGGCCTCTGCACGGGTACGCCCGCCATTGCCGACGAGCTGAAGGCGTCGCACAAGCGGATCCTCAACATCTTTTTGCACGGCGGGGTCAGCCAGCTTGAAACTTGGGATCCGAAACCCAATACCGATACGGGCGGGCCATTCCGGGCGATTCCCACATCGGTGCCGGGAATGCATATCTGCGAGCTGCTGCCGCACACGGCCCAGCAGATGCACAGTTTGGCCATCGTCCGCAGCCTGAACACCAAAAATGGCGATCACGGCCGAGGGACGGTTGAGATGACCACCGGCCGCAAGCAGATGCCGGGAACCGAGTATCCGCACCTCGGCGCGGTGGCGGCCAAATCGCTGACGCCGCAAAACTTTCCCTTGCCGGGGCACATCCTGGTTCGCTCGGGCGGCCCGGGCAAGGGAGACGCGGCCTATCTCGGCCCGCAGTACGACAGCATTGTCCTCGACGACGGCAAGGCGCCGGCCAACAGCGAGCGTCCCGCTTCGCTGGCGGCCGAGGTGGATGCCCGCCGCAACGCCTTCCGCATGAAAGCCAACGACCGGTTCGCCGGCCGGCGGCGCACCGCCGAAACCGACGCCTACACCTTCTCGTTCGACCAGGCGGCGCAGTTGATGCAGCGCCGCGACGTGTTCGACGTGAGCCAGGAATCCTCTGCCGATCGGGATCGGTACGGCAAGCACGATTTCGGACGCAACTGCCTGCTCGCCCGCCGCTTGCTCGAAGCGGGCGTCCCCTTCGTGCAAGTGAACCACTCGAACTACGACACGCACTTCGAAAACTTTGACTACCACATCGAACAACTTGGCGAATTCGACCTGCCGTTCGCTTCGCTGGTGGCCGACTTGGCCGAGCGCGGATTGCTGGCCGATACGTTGATCTGCGTGATGTCGGAGTTCGGCCGCACGCCCAAGATTAACGCGCGCTATGGCCGCGACCACTGGGGCAAGGCGTGGAGCGTGGTGCTGGGGGGCGCGGGCATCCAGCCGGGCGCCGTCGTCGGCAAGACCAGCGACAATGGCACCGAGGTGACCGATCGCGAGGTCGATCACGGGCATCTCTTCCACACGATCCTCCGCGGCGTCGGCGTCGATTCCAAAGGGGAGTTCGATGTCGGAGGCCGCCAGTTCCCCGTTGCCGATCCGGCCAAAGACGCGATCGCGGAGTTGCTCGCATGACCGACGACCTGCCCCAGATCGACCCGACTAAAACGCATGTGGGACCAGCCTGGAAGCACGCCCGCCCGCTCACCGCCTGCAGGTTCGATCCGACCGGCAAGTACGTCTTTACCGGGGCCGAGGACAACCTGCTGACCCGCTGGGATCTGGCCAGCGGCGCGGCGACGCCGCTGGCGACGCACGACAGTTGGATCCGGGCGATTGCCTGCTCGCCCAGCGCCGGCGTCGTCTATTCCGGCGGCTACGACGGCCGCCTGGTCTGGTGGCCCATCGACGGGGAAAAACCTGAGCCACGGCGCAAGCTCGATCCGGCCCATCAAGGCTGGGTTCGAGCGCTCGCCCTGAGTCCCGACGCCGCGCGCCTCGCCAGTTGCGGCAACGACAAGCTGGTCAAAGTCTGGGACGCGGCCGACGGCACGTTGATCGTGGAGCTCGCCGGGCATGAGTCGCACGTTTACAACGCCGCCTTCCATCCGACCGACGGCTCGCTCGTCTCGTGCGATCTCAAGGGGGTGCTCAAGCAGTGGGACGTGGCCGCCGGCAAGGCGTCGCGCGACATGGCCGCGACGGCGCTCTACAAGTACGACGACAGCTTCCGGGCCGACATCGGCGGTGCGCGAAGCATCGCCTTCTCGACCGACGGCAAGCAACTTGCCCTCGGCGGCATCACCAACGTGACCAATGCCTTTGCCGGCATCGGCAACCCGGCCGTGGTCGTGCTCGACTGGGAAAGCGGCCAGCCGGTCGTCCAGTACGAGGGGAAGGACAAAATCAACGGCACCATCTGGGGCGTCCGGCAGCATCCGGCCGGCTTCTGGATCGGGCTGTCCGGCGGTGGCGGCGGCGGTTGGCTCTATTTTTGGAAAGAGGCCGCGGCCCCCGAGTTCTTCAAGTTCAAACTGCCCGATACGGGCCGCGATCTGGACCTGTCGCCCGACGGGCGATCCGTCGCCGTGGCCCATTTCGACGGCCACCTGCGACTCTACCATTTGCATGCCAAGGCCGCGTAACCGCGCGCGAGCTCTGCACCCTTCGGCTTACCGCTGAGTCGGTGAAGGTTGCACTTGCGCTGCGGGCCGTTGCGATACTCGGCTCGCCGCCAGGCGGCGCAGGTCGATCAACCGCTGGCCCCCGTCGCGGTCGAGCGGGCCCTTGTGGGCGACGTAGTGCAACAGGGCCTCGATCTTCTGCTCGACCGACGGACCCGACGACGACTCTCGACCCGGCGCCGGACCCCAGATCACGCGCGTGTCGCCCGCGGTTCGCAATTCGTAAACGGTCTCGCCGCTGGCCGCCTCGCTGGCGACGATGCGGTACAACTCGACCTGCGCGAATTGCTCTTGCAGGGCGGCGGCGATTCGGGCCGCGCCGGCGATTCGCTCGTCGCCCCACGGCGTGCCGTACACGCCCGCCGGCATCGAATGGTTCGACGCAATGCGCAGGTACCCCTGGGCCTGGTTCGGAGCAAAGTCGTCGGAGGGAAGCAAGATGCTCTCGGCGTCGATGAACAACAGTCGCGGCTGGCCCCGGTTGATGATCTCGACGGCGGCCACCGGCCGGCGATAGACCAGATCGACGGTGACCTGTGCCGGAAAGCGCTTCTCGACGCGCTCGACCCGCGCCACCCAGGCGTGCAAGGCAAACGCGCGGGCCACCTTCTCGGTCAGCTTGCGGTCGCGCAGATCGAGCCGGTCGAGACCCGCGGTCTGAACCACCTCGGCCTTCACGTCGGTGTGAATCCACGCCGGCTGCGCGGTCGCGAGGATCCGCTCGGGCGTCACGATGTAGTCGGGACCGAGCGTCGTGGGCACGCCCCAACGATTCCAGGCCACGACCAGGCCCACCAGCGCAGCCAGCACGACCGCCGTCGCCAACAGCGGGCCCCGATGTTGCGGTCGCATCAAAATCCGCAGCGCGCGGGCGGCGGGCGGCACTGGCCGGGCGGGTTTGGGCTGCTTCGATCCCATGCAGGAACTCCGTTTCCATCCTGTTCGACAGTTGTCGCGTTTGTTCTACATTCGTCGATCTACCAGACCTCGATGGCCGTCTCCAGTTCGACACCCGTTCGCTCGGCCACGCCCTGCCGCACCTGCTCGATCAAGGCCAACACGTCGCGGCTGGCGGCCCGCGGGCTGACGACGATGTAGTTGGCGTTTCGTTCGCTGATCTCCGCCTGCCCGGACCTGGCCGATTGCAAGCCCGCCTGTTCGATCAGGCTCGCCGCGCTAACGCCGCCGTGGCTCTTGAAGATCATTCCCGTACTTTGATCGGATAGCGGCTGCCCGGCCCGTTTGAGAATCCAGGCTTGCTGCATCTGTTTCGTCAGCCGCTCTGGATTGCCCGGCTCGAGCTCCAGGGTCGCTTCCAAAATGACCAGGTCGTCGAGGCTGCTGTCGCGATAGCCAAACCGCAGTTCCTTCTTCGACCGGGCGACCACCTCGCCCTTGCGGTTCATGACGGATGCCGCGACGGTCCATTGGCCAATATCGCCCCCCAGCGTGCAGGCGTTGGTATGCAAGGCGCCGCCGACCGTTCCCGGAATGCCGACGAGCTGCTCCAGGCCCGCCAACCCTTCGCGAACCGCCGCCGAAATAGCGTGCCCCAGCCGCGCCCCGCCGCCAGCCGTCAGTCGTCGCCCGGCAATCTTGATTTGCCCGAAGGCCGCGGGCGAGAGCGACACGATCAGCCCCGGCACTCCCTCGTCGCGGACCAGCAGGTTCGACCCGCCGCCGAGAATCCGCACCGGCAGACCCTCCGCCTCGGATCGACGAACGAGAGCGGCCAACTCGTCCACCGACGTCGGCTCGGCAAAATACTGAGCGACGCCACCCACCCGCAACCAGGTATGCGGACCGAGCGGCTCTTGCTCGCGAACGATGTGCTCAAAACCGTCGAGAATCGTCATGTCTGTTTCAATCCCTGACTCAACCTCTTGCCCGAACCTTTCGGCCCTCGCAAATTCTATCGCCTTTGGGCGGAGGCGTCAGCATCGCTATTTTCCGCCGCAAAGGCTTGACCGAACTGACGTTGCACGAAATCGGCGAACCTCCGATGATTGCCCGGTCAGGTTGGTTCCCGCCGATTGCAAGGAGGCTGTGGTCATGCAGGCTGCTCGTTTAGTGCTGTTGGGTCTGGCGATTGTCACGCTTTTGGCGGCTTGTTGGCTGACGGGGTGCGGCGGCGGAAAACAGGACGTTCCAGCCGCCAGCATTCCTGCCGACAACAAACTGGCCATCGGCGGCGATGCCGCTCCGCCAACCACCTCGATCACACCCATCAGCGCCGGCGCGAAACGCCCCGCCCCGCCCCAGCCGGTCGATCCCATCGTCCTGATTCACACCACGGCCGGCGACATTCAATTGCAGTTGTTCCGCGAAAAAGCCCCGCGAACCGTCGATAATTTTCTCAACGGCTACGCCCAGCGAGGTTTTTACGACGGCACCATCTTTCACCACGTCGAGCCCGGCTCGATGGTCATCGCCGGCGGCTACACGCCCGACCTGACGCCCAAGGAAACGCGGGCCGCCATCTACAACGAATCGCGCAACGGGCTGTCGAACACGCGCGGCATGGTGGCGATGATTCGCGACCCGTCGAACACGCACTCGGCAACGTCGCAGTTCTTCATCAATCTGGCCGACAACGCCGCCTTCGACTTCAATTCGGACACCTCCGACGAGGATCGGTTTGACGCGGACTGGGGCTATTGCGTCTTCGGCCAGGTGACCGCCGGCATGGAGGTCGTGGACAAAATTGCTAGCAGCCAAGTGGCTTCTCATGGAGATTTTGTTCGGGTTCCCACCGAGGTCGTTCTGATCGAGTCGGTCGAGCGCCTGCGTTGAACTACTACGTGGCAACTCGTATTTCCCCCCGGTCTGTATGGGCGCAGGGAGTTTTGCTAATCGCTGTTCGCTTTTTTTGCAAACTCCTGGTTCCGCTCATCACATGCAACTCCTTGAAATCACGTCACTTGCGACAATCGTAGCGATTCGCCATTGGCTTTTCGTTGATCGAACCGATAAGCGTAACTAGCTGGGTTCGGCGGTTCAAAGCGGGTCGGTTGGCGCTCCTTCGCCCTCGAAGTACGCGGGAGCGCATTCTATCCAGGCGTACACTGCATGTCAACGGTTGCGCCTGATTTGCCGGCAATAATGTCGCAAGTCTGTACTGCCAAACCACTTGCGCATGCTGCATCGCCCGCTACGCCCCGCCGGGTCGCCAAGGTATCATTGTCGCTTCAAGAATGGGACTCCGTCGGCCAGTCAATGGTTGACCATGTGGCAAACGCGCCGGCTTGTCTCGCGATACACCTATGAACGCTGATTCGGGAAACCCGGCTGGCCCTGGCGGCCCGCCTTCTCCCAAGCCTGTACCGGGCAACCGTTCCTCCCGCGGTGACGATCCGATCGACGATTCGGTTCGCGAAGTGGACGACGATGCGTCCGTGTCGGCCGACCAGCCGACGATTCAAAAGAAGGTGAAAACCCTGTTGGTCGGCAAGCCGCTCGATCTGGGCGACCGCCGGGTGTACCAGCACATTTCGCTGGTCGCGTTTCTGGCTTGGGTGGGCCTGGGTGCCGACGGGTTGTCGTCGTCGTGCTATGGGCCGTCCGAAGCGTTCGCCCATTTGTACGAGCAGTCAGGAACGGTCATTCACGACCATCGCTACCTGGCGGTGATCCTGGCGCTGGCCACGGTCTTTACGGTGCTCATCATCTCGTTCTGCTACAGCTTCATCATCGAAGCCTTTCCCAGCGGCGGCGGCGGTTATCTGGTGGCCAGCAAAATGCTGGGCAGCAAGGTCGGCGCGCTCAGCGGCTGCGCGCTGGTGGTCGATTACGTGCTGACCGTCACCGTCTCCATCGCGGCCGCCGGAGACGCCCTGTTCGGCCTGCTGGGGCCAGAACTCGCCGGGCTGAAGCTGCCGGTCGAGTCGGTGCTGATCATTTTTCTGATCGTGCTCAACCTGCGCGGCGTGAAAGAATCGATCCAGCTATTGATGCCGATCTTCCTGGTGTTTCTGGCGACCCACATCATTTTGATTCTCGGCGTGCTGGGCATGCACGTCGGCGACGCGGGGGAAGTGACGACGCGCGTGGCGGAGAATGTTCGCAGCGACCTTGGCAATCCCGCCATCGGCTTGTGGGGCATTGTGGTGATCGGCCTGTATGCCTACTCCCTGACCGCCGGCACCTACACGGGGATCGAGGCGGTTTCGAACAGCATGGCCGTCATGCGCGAGCCGCGGGTGGCGACCGCCCAGCGGACGATGATCTACATGGCCTTCTCGC
>JBBDYF010000115.1:0-4409 GCA_040901775.1 Pirellulaceae bacterium
CCTGCGCTGCTATCAGCAAGCTCTTTAGAATCACAATGTGCGAGTTGCACCCTTCCGCGGATAGCGCGAGCACTCTGGGGAGGACGCGGCAAGCCATTTTTCGGGTTCCTGCTGTTGGGGGTTTGACTCGGAATGGCGCGCCTGCGAAACTAGTTCGTTGGTAGGGAGGTCCCTAGGGTTGTCGGCTGCCTACTTGCCGGAGGGGATCATGTTTTCGCGCGGTTTGATCGTATCGGCCTTCGTGCTGGCGTTTGCCGGCATCGCTGTCGCGAAAGAGCGCGTCTGGACCGATTCATCGGGCCGCACCGTGCGCGGTGAATTTGTGGCCGAACGGGACGGCGAGGTGACGCTGCTGGTCAGCGGCAAGCTGGTCACCTTGGCGGTCGATCGCCTTTCGGAAAAAGACCGGCAAGCGGTTCGCGACTTGGCGGCGGGCAAGGAAGTTGCCGAAGATCCACTCGCTGGTTTTGGCAGCGGCGAACCGCTCGAAAAGCCGGCCAAGGAAGTCGAGGAAGCCTCGGCTGCGCAGTCCGATTCCGCGGTGCCGGACGACACCAGCGCGCCGAGCGAAAAACTTCCCTCGCTCACCAAGAAACCGCGCACGACCGCCAACCGCACATGGTCCGACACGAGCGGCCAGCAGTTCACGGGCAAGTTCGTGCGGATCTTCGATGGCAAGGTGGTTTTGTCGCGGGGCAGCCGGCATGTGACCGTCGGTTTTTATGAGCTCAGCGCTGCCGACCAGGATTATTTGCGGGAGCTGCTCAAAGCGCGCGGCGACGAAGGGCTTATACCGCCCTTACCGTCAATCGCCGCGGGAACCAATTCGGCGATGGCCCCCGTCATGGCGGTCCCTCCCCCTGGAGCCGGTGCCCCGGCGATCGACGACGGTTCCAATGCGCCGGCCGGGGCAATTGAGTATGGACCTGGCACCGCGACTCCCGCCTCCGACCCTGCCCCCACGATTCCGGCAGGCAGCCCGTCCGACCCATCGATGTACGGCCCGTCCGGGTATGCCGCCGACAGCGTCCCCTCGACAGGGCCGCTCCCCTCGACAAGGCCGCCCAGCGCCTATCCGGCACCGGCCTATCCGTCGAGCGCGCCTGGCTCCACGGATGAAGATCCCAATCGCCAGGTCGGAATGTGCTCGGGTTGCCGGCGGAGCGTGACCGGCCAACAGTCGCAGGGAACGCATTGCCCGCATTGCGGCACAAAGTGGATGTTCAATACGGTGACCAACCGAACCGCGTCCCAGGCGGACGATCGGGATGCCGGCAGCGGCCCGAGGCTGCTGTCGCTCGATGGCGAGGCCGCCGAGCAAACGGTTCGATCCGGGGTGATCGTCGTCGTGGCGGTGATCGCCATCACGGTCCTCGTGGGAGGCGTCATCGCGCTGGCCCTGGCTATCGCTTCCGCCTCGCGGGGCGGAAAGCAGTATCGAGAGTACCGCTAGGCGATTTCCGTGCCCCGTTGGTACACTGGTCGCTCGCCGAATTGAAACTTCTTGGAGCTCGAACCACGGACGTGAAGCCAGACGAATCCACCGCGCCAGCCGTCGAACTGCGGGGCGTCCGCAAGGGCTTTGGCGCCCGGACCATTCTCGCCGGCATCGACCTGTCGATCGCGCGGGGCGAAGTGCTGGTCCTGGTCGGTCCCAGTGGAAGCGGGAAAAGCACGCTGCTGAAAATCGTGTCGGGCATCGAAACGCCCGACGCCGGCGAAGTCTGGCTTTCCGGCCGGTCGTGTACCCAAATTCCAGCCTATCGCCGGCCGGTCCATACCGTCTTTCAGAACTACGCTTTGTTCCCGCATCTCGACGTGGCCGGCAACGTCGCCTTTCCCTTGGCGGTGGCGGGCATTTCGCGCGCGCGGCGCGAGGAGCTGGTCGCGGAGGCACTGGCCTGGGTCCAGATGCGGCAACATGCCCGCCGCCGTGTCGATCTGCTGTCGGGCGGCGAGCGGCAACGGGTGGCGCTGGCCCGGGCGCTGGTCGATCGACCCGAGTGCGTGCTGCTCGACGAGCCGCTTTCGGCGCTCGATCCGCAACTGCGTTCGGCCACGTTCGACCTGTTGGTGGACCTGCAAACGCGGCTGGGCCTGACGTACCTTTACGTGACGCACGATCGAGACGAGGCCCTGCGAATGGGGCACCGCATCGGTGTCTTGAATCGCGGCCGGCTCGAACAGCTCGGCACGCCACAAGATCTGTACCACGATCCGCGGACTCCGTTCGTCGCTTCGCTGCTCGGCAAGATGAACTGGCTGTCGGCAGAACTGACGATCGACGGGAACCGGCGAGAAGTCGCTTTCGGCGAACATCGCCTGAGCGTGGAATGCCGCGAGTCCCAGGCGGCGGGGCCCGCCAGGATTGGCATTCGACCCGAGGATTTGCGGATTGCCCCGGCGGGGAGGCTGCGCGGGCGCGTGGCGGGACGAACGTTCGCTGGCGACACCACCACGATCCGCGTCGCCACCGACGACGGCGCTTGCCTGCTCGTCGATCAGCGTCCGGCGAGCGCCGCCTCGGTCGGCGAAGCGGTCTGGCTCGATTGGGCCGCGGCCGACATGCACGTCTTCCCGGCTGGCCAGGAGGACGCGCCGTGATTTCCGCCAGCAGTCGCTGGCTTGCACTGCCGGCCGTGTTGTACCTGAGCGTCCTCTTTTTGGGACCAACCGGCGTGGTGCTGGCCTATTCGTTCTGCGAGCGGGACATTTACGGAGGGGTCGAGCCCCGTTTCTCGTGGGAAGCGTGGCGAATGGCCACCGACAGGATCACGCTTTCGATTCTCGGTCGCACGGTGCTGCTGGCCGCCGGAGTGACGGCGGCGAACTTGCTGCTCGCGTACCCCAGCGCGGCCGCGCTCGCCCGTTTGCCGCGCCGGCAACGATCGCTGTGGGTGCTGGCCATCAGCTTTCCCATGATTACGTCGCTTTTGCTGCGCACCTACGGCTGGATGAACGTGTTGCCCCTGTCGTGGCGCGGGACGCTGCCGGCCGTGGGGCTGGTCCTTACGTTTAACTATCTGCCCTTCATGTTGCTGCCGCTCTTGAAAGCCTACGAACGCGCGGATCGGACGCTCGTACTGGCAGCGCTCGACCTGGGAGCGACCCCCTGGCAGGCATTCTGGCGGGTCACCTTTCCGGTCACGCTCTGGGGCGCGGCATCGGGCGCGGCGCTCGTCTTCATTCCGGTCAGCGGCGAGTATTTGATTCCGCACTTCATCGGCGACGGCAAGGTGAACGTGGCGGGGACGCTGGTCCTCGAGTGGTTCCAGCATCGGCACTGGCCCTATGCCGCGGCCTGCGCCGTCTGGCTGGCGGCCGTGGTGCTGGCGCCAATTTTCGCGGCCCTGTGGTGGAACGCGCGCGACCTCGCGCCTGCTGCCGCCGGCCCGCTTTCGCGGAGATGAATTTCATGCAACATCGCTTCCGCCAACTCGCCTGGCACTGGCTGTGTGGGGCCGCTTTGGTCCTGGTGCTGGCCGGAATGTACCTGCCGGTGGCGATGATCTTCGTCTATTCGTTCAACGCCTCGCGCATCGGCACGGTCTGGACGGGATTTTCACTGCACGGCTACACCGAGCTGTGGGACCAGGCCGATCTGTGGCGGGCGCTGCGGGCCAGTTGCTTGATCGGATGCGCGGCCAGTACGCTGTCGGTCGTCGGGGGAACCTTGGCCGCCCTGGGCCTGCGGGCCTGGCGTCCGCGGACGAAGCTGCTCGCTCAGGGCGTGTTGGCCCTGCCGCTGGTCATGCCCGATGTCATCATCGCCTTGTCGCTGGCCATGTTCTTTAGCGCCTTGAGCGTGCAGCAAGGCTGGGGAACCGTCGTGGCGGCCCACTGCGTCTTCGGCATTTCGTATGCCTTTGTCGTCGTGCTGGGCGCGGTGGAAGATCTCGACCGGAACCTTTATGCGGCCGCACTGGATTGCGGCGCCAGTCCGTGGCAGGCCTATGGAAAAGTCATCGTGCCGATTCTCATGCCGAGCCTGGTGGTCGCGTGGCTGTTCGTCTTCGCACTTTCATTCGACGACTTCCTAATCACGTTTCTGACCAAGGGGCCAGGCGCCGACACGCTGCCCATCAAGATCTACAGCCAGATGCGGTTCGGGATCAAGCCGCAGACGAGCGCGCTGTTCGTGCTGTTGTTTCTGGCGACCCTCGCCGGGGCCGTAGTCGCCAGCCGGATCGTGCGCCGGCGAGAACCGGCCGTTTGAGGAGAACTTTGCGATGACGCCAATACCTGCCAAGATTTCTCGCCGACGCGTGCTGCAAGCCGGAGCGGCGGCCGGTGCGCTGGCCCTGACAGCGGCGTTGCCGGGCTGCCGGCGCGCGGGGAACGCATCTCCCGGTGCGGGAAAGAACGTGCTGAAGGTCTTCAACTGGAGCGACTACATCGCCGCAGACCTG
>JBBDYF010000116.1:0-28687 GCA_040901775.1 Pirellulaceae bacterium
GGCCTCCGCGCGCGTCGTCGTCCTGAACGACACCCCGCCGCCCGCGGCCCGGTCCAGGCGAGCACCTGCTTGTCGGCGAGCAGCCGCTCGCGGAGCTTGGCGTAATCGACCTTTTGCACGCTGGTGCCCGCGTCGATCGCCATTGCCGCGGCGGTGGCCGACGATTGCCCCAGCACCATGAACACCGGCTCCATCCGGATGCTGCCGTAGCTGATGTGCGTGGCCGAAAGGCAAACCGGCACGAACAGATTCTGGCACTCGCTCTCTTTGGGAACGAGCGAGCCGTAGGAGATTGCAAACGGAGCAAAGCCGCCGACCTGCACGTCCCCTTCGTTGCGGACGTGCCCCTCGTGATCGACGTACCGCTGCACGTTGTGCGAGTCCATCGTGTAGGCGGCCAGCCCGACCGAGTCGTCGGCGGTCTTGCGCCCTTGGCAATTGTGCTGAGTCATCACGTACTGGCCGACCATCCGCCGCGCTTCGCGGACATAGAGTTGGTGCGGCCAGTTGTCGGTGTCCAGAAATTCGTCTTTCGCCAGACCCCACGTCTGGAAGTGCTCGCGAATCTTGGCCGGCACGCGCTCGTGGTTGGCGAGCGTCCACATCAGCCCTTGCTGGTAGGCAATGTGCTCGCGGACGATCTTCTCGCGCGTGGCATAGTCGCCGTCGGGATAGGCATAGTTCATGCCGATGTTGTCGGTCGAGAAGGCGAAGTTGTTGTTGGCGTCGGTCTTGCGATTGGGCATCAGCACGGGGTTCCAGGGAATCCGCAGGTCGCCCGCCTCAAAATTCCGCAGCAGGATTTCGTACTGCCGCTCGTCGTAATCCGCCGGCTTCGGCCAGGGGCGGCGATTTTCGGGGCGGTCGGTGGCGCAGAGGCGATAGTTATAGGCCTGCACCCGCTTGTCCCCCGCGCCGTCCTTACCGGGGGGCCCTGCCTCGACCCGCGGCAACAGGCCGCTCGACTTGTCGCCCGGCTTGACGTACGGATCGACCGGTTTGACGAACTGATGCTTGGTGGCGTTCTTCACCTGCACGCCGCTCAGCGTTTCGTCGTACTGGCTGTTCGCCTCGCGGCCGACGGTGTACGAAACGCCCGCCAGCGCCATCAGGTCTCCCTCGTAGGTCGCGTCGATAAACATTTTGCCGCGGAAGACTTTGCCCGATTCCATCTTGATGCTGACGATGCGGCCATCCTGCTTCTCGACGCCCGACTTGAGATCGAGCCGCTGCTGGCGAATGACGGCCACGCCCGCTTCCGCGCAGAACTGCTCCATCAGCCGCTCGGCCACGTGCGGCTCGAAGGTCCACATGGCGTCTTCCTGGGCAACCTCGCTGCCGCGGCCGGAGCGGTAGTCCGCGGGCTTTTCGTGCGTCCAGTTCGCCGGGTCGGCATAGTGTTTTTTGATCCGCCGATAAAACTCGCGGCTGAGGCCACCAATGGCCCCCTTGTTGCCGATGTCGGTCGCTCCCAGGCCGCCGGTCGTGAGTCCGCCCAGGTGTCTGCCCGGCTCGATCAGCACCGCGGTCTTGCCCATTCGCCGCGCCTGCACCGCCGCGGCCACCCCGCCGCTGGTGCCACCGTAGATCACCAAGTCGTACATCGGCTCCTTTGCCGCTGCGTGCGACAACACCGAAGCATTCAGCAGCAGGACGCAAAGAGCGCAAAGGGAGAGGCGCATGGCAGTTTAGTTAACAAGCGGAAGAAACGGATCGTGACGTGCTTCCGATTGTACTTCACCCCTGTCCTTGTTCCCATGCTCCTTGTTCCCACGCTCCTTGTTCCCATGCTCCTTGTTCCCATGCTCCTTGTTCCCACGCTCCGCGTGGGAACACCCGCGTTGCCGCTCCGCGGCCTGGGGACGCAGAGCGTCCCAGACTGCGTTCCCCACGCGGAGCGTGGGAACGAGCGAACTACTCCACCGCCAGGGCGCTCAGCCCCTCGGCCAGCGCGCTTTCGACAAACTCGGCCGACTCGGTGCCGACCGACAGCCGAATCGTACCGCCGGTGATTCCCAAGGCGGCCCGATCGCCCGCCGACATTCCGCGGTGGCTCGTCGTCTCGGGATGGCTGAGCGTCGTGGAAAGTTCGCCCAGCGAGGGGCAAAAGGGGATTCGCTTGGCGCCGGCGATAAAGGCGTCGGCTGCCGTTCGTCCACCGGCCAATTGAAACGTCACCATCGTGCCAAATCGGCCCGCAAATTGCGCGCGGGCCAACTCGTGCTGGGGATGCTGCTCCAAACCGGGGTACCGCACGGCCGCTACCTGGGACGACCGGCTGTGCAGGTATTCGGCGGCGGCCAGCGCGTTCTGACACGCCCGCTCGATGCGCAGGTGGGCGGTCGCCAGGCCCCGCTCGGCCAGCCAGCAGTCGAAAGGGCTGCTCGCCAGGCCCCAGGCAGACACCACTTGCGGCACGCGCGACCAAGCCGCCGCGCGGCCGGCCAGCAGGCCGAGAACCACGTCGCTGTGGCCATTCATCGTTTTGGTCAGGCTTTCCATCACCAGATCGGCCCCCAGCTCCAGCGGCCGGCAAATCAGGGGCGAAGCGAACGTGTTGTCCACCAGCAGCACTGCCCCGCGGCGCTGGGCGATTTCCGCGAGAGCCGCGATGTCGGCCACCTCCAACAACGGGTTGGCGATCGTTTCGACCAGAAGCAGTTTGGTACTCGGCCGGAAGGCGGCGGCGGTTGCGGACAAGTCGCAGGCATCGACCGCCGTCATCTCGATTCCCAGGCGACTGGCTTCAACGCCGAACAACTGCAGCGTCTTGCCATACAAACGACTTCCCAGAACTGCGTGGTCGCCGGCCTGAAGCTGGGCCAGCAAGGCGGCGGCTAACGCACTCATGCCGCTACCGGTGACGATCGCCCGCTCGGCCGCGTGCAGCTGGCGGCACTTCTCAGCCAGCAAGTGCGCGTTCGGGTGACCGTCGCGCTGATAGACGTACCCGCTCTGGCGCCCTGCCAACAGGTCGTCCGCCTGTTGTGGGCTCGCGCACTCCCAAACGCTGGTCAGATAGATTGGCGGCGAATGCGGCGTCGTCGGCAGCGGCGTCGTCGGCAGCGGCCGGGGACAAAGGTCGTCGGGCAGAGGCATTTTGGATTGCAGATTTTGGATTGCAGATTGCAGATTGCAGATTGCAGATTGCAGATTGGCAACGCGGGTACAGTATATCTGGTTCGTGAACCGGCCGTGCATTGTGTATGCTGGAGGGATCATGGCGATCGATCGACGACAGTTCGTGGCGGGAGGGTTAGCCGCGGCGGGCAGTGCTTCGCTTTTGGCCGCACCGTTTGTTCCCGCCCGCGATCCGCAATGTGTAGCCATTGCCCCCGGTGGCACGCTGGCGGCCACCGGTTGCTCGGGAATGACCGACGGCGGCTTTCCGCCGCGCCCGCATCCCGACGTCCGCAAATGCGGCGTCGTGGCGGTCTGGGATTTGCAAACCGGCAAGCGACTGTTCCGCTGGGAAACCTTTGGCGACCTGGTAAAGCTCGCCTTTTCGCCCGACGGCACGCTGCTCGCCGTCAGCCGCCTGTACCTGGCGGCCGACGGCCTGCCCCTGCCCGAGGTGCGCCTCTGGGACATGACCAGCGGCCGCGTCGCGAAAGTGCTCGACCGCTGCCACGGCTTCGATTTTTCGCCCGACAGCCGGCAGATCGCCGTCCTTAGCCGGAGCAAGTGCGTCCTCTACGACTTGCAGGACTGGCGCAAGCAGTCCCAGGTCAATCCGCTGGGGGGCGCGATCTCGGTCGCCTATTCGGCCGATGGGCTGTCGCTGGGCGGCGTAGTGCGGGACGAAGGAAAATACCGCCTGCGGCTGACAAGCATCGCGGCCGGGCCGGAGAGCGCCATGCCGCCAGCGCGCGAGTCGCTGGCCCTGGAGCAGCCTTTTTACCGCGCGAGCGCCAGCCCGGATGGAACCTTGCTGGCGACGGGGCACGAAGAGGGCCAGGTCATCGTGTGGGATGCGGCAACCCTCGACCTTCGTTCGCGCCTGCAAACGGGCGAGCGCGGCCTGGCCCATCCGTTCTTTTCGCCCGATGCTCGCTTGCTAGCCGCGGGGTGCCAGGCGAACGGCGACGTCGTGATGTGGAACCTGGGCCAGCGCCAGGAAGTGGGCCGATTTACGTTCGAGAAGGGTGCCTTGCGCACCTATCAAACCCGGCCGGCTGGCACGCTGTTTCGCCCCGAGAAAGACCCCACGCGGTTCTGCTTTTCGCCCGACGGCGAGGCGTTCTTGGTCGGCGCCTACGGCGGCATCCTGCGGGCGACTGCCGGCGGCCAGGAACTGCGGCGATTGGGAGACTAGCGGCAGGCGACCGCGCCGCCGAATTATTATGAACCTGCAATCGCTTCTGGGCGAAATGCCCGCCCAGCGCTTCGTCGCCGACTATTACCAGCGGTTGCCGCATTCCGGTTCGGGAGCGGCGCAAGCGTTCTGCTCGCTCGGCACGTGGGAAACAGTGACGGCGCTGCTCGCTCAGGACGATGCCGACGTGCTCGTCTGCCGCCGCAACGAACAATCGGCCGGCCCGCGGCCAAAAACCGCCGACGAAGCCCGCCGGCTGGTGGACGACGGGCATACGCTGCTCGTGCGACATGCCGAGCGCTGCGACGAGCGACTGGCCGCGCTCGCAGCCCAGTTCGCAGCCGATCTGGGGGGCCCGGTCAACATTCACGTCTATTGCACTCCCCCCGACCAGTTCGGCTTTGGCTGGCACTACGACGCCGAGGAGGTGTTCATCGTCCAGACCACGGGCCGCAAGGAATACTCGCTCCGCAAGAACACAGTGAACCCTTGGCCCGTCGAAGAGACCCTGCCCGCCGACATGCGGTACGACCGCGAGGTGATGCCCCTGATGAAATGCGAACTGGCCGCCGGGGACTGGCTGTACATCCCGTCGGGCTACTGGCACATGGGAGAGTCGCGCGAACTGGCCATTTCGCTGGCGATCGGCGTGCAGCCGCAAACGGGGATCGACGTGCTGGATTTCCTGCGGCGAGGTTTGCTCGAATCGCTGGTCTGGCGGCAGCGGCTGCCCGTGGCGGGGCGAGCGTCGTCGCTGAGCGACGAAGAACTGCTGGCCGCCTATGGCGAGTTGCTTAGGGCGCTCGGCGCGGACGTCGTGAAGCGACTGGCCGACCCGCAACTGGCTACGCGATTGCTGGCGGAGCTTCGATGTACCGTCGCAACCGACGAAGGCGGCCCGATGTTGGATTGATTTCTGCTAGATGTGAACTGGTATTCTAGCCAGGAGTGGACCAGGCAACTGCACGAGCTAGTGTCCCCATTTACCAGCTCTTCTTAGACGAGCCGCTCGGGTCGGGCGAGCGCAGGGCAGCCTGGTTGGTCACGCTTTCGTCGGAATCGGCCGGCTGAAAGTCGATCGCCTCGGCCTCGACTTCGTCGGCGGAAGCGGGGGAAGATGCATACGGAGTCGCTTCCGCCGTAGGGATAGCGGGCGAAGGCTCAGCCGCTGCGGGACCGAGGCCGGTGATGTATTTCCGCCAGCTATCCATCTGCTCCTGCGAGAGGGTGTTCTCGCGGGTGATTTCGTGCTGGAGGCGGTTGTCGGTCCCCTCGACGTTGACCACCACCGTCAGGCGACCGTTCTCTTCGTAGCGGAAGCGGACCTCGATCGGTGTCTGGTTGGGCAGATTGGCGGGCAGGTCGCGCACCGAGCACTTGCCAAGCTGCGAGCAATCGTCGGGCGACAGGCTTTCTCCCTCGACGATCTGCACCAGGATCGACTTTTGCCCCGCCTTTTGCGTTTTGAAGACGCGGCGGGCGACGACCGGCAGCGGCGTATTGCGAGGAATCAGAATGGCGTTTCTCGAGCGACGGGTTTTGGCGTCGAGCGCCACGACCCCCAGGCTGTGCGAGTTGACGTTGCGAACGCGGAACGAAGGCGATTTTCCCTCGTGATGCGACAAGAGCAACCCTGCGTGCAAGGCCGCGCCGTGGGCCACCGCCTCGTCGGGCGAGATCGAACAGTCCGGCTCTTTGCCCGACAGTTGCCGCAGCATCTCGACCACGGCGGGCATCCGGCTGCTGCCGCCGACCAGCAGCACCCGGTCGAGGTCGTTCCATTCGAGGCCGGCCGCTTGCAGCGTCTGCCGCGTGGTAAAGGAGGTCCGGTCGAGCAAGTCCTTGGTCATGTCGTGAAACTGGGGGCGGGTCACCTCCAGGCGGACGGCATCGCCACGGAAGTCGCAGGCGATCGAGACCTTGGTCCGGGCCGAGAGGGTCCGTTTGGCGTCTTCGCACTCGCGCCACAGGCGGCCGTGGCTGTTGGGCTCTTCGCGTGGATCGACGCCAAACTTGCGGATGAATTCTTCGGCGACGAAATCAACGAGCCGCTGGTCCCAGTCCTTGCCGCCGAGCATCACATCGCCGTCGGTCGCCAGGGCGCTAAAGTCGCGGCCGCCAATTTCCATCACGGTCACGTCGAACGTGCCGCCCCCCAGATCGTACACCAGGATTTTCTTCCGCTCCTGATTTTTGTTGCCGGGCTGCATGAACCCTTGCTGAAAACCAAAGGCGACCGCCGCGGCCGTCGGCTCGTTGATGATGTCCATCACCTCCAAGCCGGCGATGTAGCCCGCGTCCATGGTCGCCTTGCGGCGGACTTCGTCGAAGTAAGCGGGCACCGTGACGACCGCCTTGGTGAACGGGCCGATCTGCTTGGCCGCGTCGGCCCGCAGTTTGTTCAAAATCCAGGCTTGCAATGCTTCGGGCGGATAGCGTCGGCCGCCGAGCGTGCGGTGGAAGAAGCGGCTCCCCAGATCGCGCTTGGCACATTCGGCGATGCTTTCGGCGTCGGTCGAAATCGCCTTGGCCGCTTCCTTGCCGACGACGACGTTGTTTTCCCCCTCGAAAAAGACGACGCTAGGGGTGATCTTGTCCCCTTCTGCGTTGTTGAGCGTTTGGGGACGGCCCAGATCGTCGAGCAGCGAAATGACCGAGAACGTCGTTCCCAGGTCGATGCCGACCGCGGGATGCTTTTGCTTTTGTGGCGAGCGTGAAGCCATGCAGGCACCTGGTGGGGTTGGAAGCGGCCAGCCACCACTCTACCAACGGGCTTTGGCGGTCACAACGACGCGCACGCGACAGTTCGAGACCATTTGCTTGCTTCGACATCCCGCCATACTTTGCTTGCTCAGCCATGATGGCGTCAAGCTAAACCGCAGCCGCGTAAAGCCAGGTAGGCCTGCAAGTCATCGAAATTTCGTTTGTCGCGCGCGATCTCAACGAGTTTCTGGAGTTTTGATCGAATGCTTTCCCGCCTCAGTGCGGTTGGGGCTGTGGCCAAATTTCCTCCAGCGCGGTTACGATAGTCGCGTCATGCAAAAAATCATCGTCGAAAAACCCTACCAGTTCATTCCCGCTTTTCGCTCGACGTTCTGGTCGAGCGTCATTCGCAGCTTGCGAATCCACCACTACTACCTCTGGCGGTCGGAAGGGGTCGAAAGCTACGAAATCCGCAACATCGAACGTCTGCGAGCCTCGATCGACGCCGGGCGCAGCGTGCTGATCACCCCCAACCATCCGCGCACGGCCGATCCGCTGGCGATGGGGTGGCTGACCGTGCGGGCGAATTGCCACGTCTATTCGATGGCGAGCTGGCACCTCTTTCATAAGAATGCCTTTACCAGTTGGGCCATTCGGGCGATGGGGGGCTTCAGCGTCAATCGCGAGGGGGTCGATCGGCAAGCGATCAACATGGCGATCGACCTGCTGGCCGAGGGGAAGCGGCCGCTCATCATCTTTCCCGAAGGAGCCACCAGCCGCACGGCCGATCGGCTGCAAGCGCTGTTGGATGGGGTGGCCTTCATCGCCCGCGCCGCGGCCAAAAAGCGTGCGAAACAATCTCCGGCCGGCAAGGTGGTCGTACATCCGATCGCCGTGAAGTACTTCTACGGGGGCGATATTCGCAAGGCAGCCGACGCGGTTCTGTCCGACATCGAACATCGCCTCACCTGGCAACCGCAGCGGGCCTTGCCTTTGCTAACTCGCATCGGCAAGGTCGGTTCGGCGCTGCTCAGTCTCAAAGAGATTGAGTACCTGGGACATGCCCAGGCCGGCACGCTGGCCGAGCGGATGACGCGGCTGATGGATCGCTTGCTCGGCCCGATTGAGGAGGAGTGGTTTGGCCGGACGCAAAGCGGCCCGGTCGTACCGCGAGTTCGCGGCTTGCGGACGAAGATCTTGCCCGACATGGTTCAGCGACGCGTGACCCAGGACGAGCGGAACCGCCGCTGGCGGCAGCTTTCCGACATTTATCTGGCGGCCCAACTGTCGTGCTATCCGCCCGATTACTTGACGCGTCCGACCGTCGATCGAGTGCTCGAAATGGTTGAGAAGTTCGAGGAAGATTTGACCGACCGGGCCCGCCGCCACGGCAAGCTGAAGGTGGTGCTGCAAATCGGCGAAGCGATCGAGGTTTCGCCCGAGCGCGATCGCAAGGCCGAGGTCGATCCGCTGATGACCGCCATCCAGCAATCCCTGCAGCGGATGATCGACGAGCTGGCCGCCCAGTCGCCTCTGCTGGAAGAGTGATCGAAAGGCTGAAATCAACTGGCGCTCATTCCCCGCCGCGCGATCGCTTGTTGCAGCCACTCCTGGTTCCCCGCGCGCAGCGGCAGTCCCAGCGGCTGGTCATAGTGGAGCGCATAGTCGTATCCCGCCCGGTCATATACGGTTTCCAGTGCCCCCTGCAGATCGAGAACCGCGTCGCGATCGGTCGGCGACAGTGGCACGGGAACGCGTGGAATCCGCTCTTTCAGCGGCCACTCGTACAACTCGGCAGTCGGCCGCGTGCCGGCTCGGCAAACGAAGATGCAATAGTCTGTCGTCGCTTTCAGGGACTCCACCGTCGGCAGCCGCTCGCCGCCGAGCAGCAGATCGATCTCCACAAGGTGGATTTGGGTTCGCAACAATTCAGTGCGCTTCCGCAGGTACTCTCGCCGACCGTCGCTGCCGGCGCGCTTGTTTGTCGGCGACAGCAGCTCGATCACCGCGACGACCTCGCGCGAATCGGTGCGACGGACCACCAAATACGGCTCTTTCTCTTCGACGGGCATCGGCAGCGTAACGATCGATGGCTCGATGTCGAGGAGGGTGGCTCCAAATGACGGAGAATTAACCCGAGATTCCCTCTCGCTGACTGCGACATCGGCGCGAAACGAATGCCAACCGGGCTCCGCCGTTTCGACATAGATGCGATCCTTCGGATCGACGTCGTATCGAGGACGAAGCTGGGCGACCAGCCGTTGCGCCATTTCGGCAATCAGCAAATGGTGAAACCCGCTCCATTTCTGAGCCTCGATAAACGGGTCCATTCCGGGCAGCGGCGACGCCATCCTCACAACTCCTAACCAAATCCCGTTGTCCCTGTGCCTGATGCAAAAGCAGCAGTACCAGTCACCAGCATTATACTCCCGGCTCGACCGCGCCATCCATGCGCACGATCCAAGGCTGCCAGGCGAGGCAAACCTCGCCGACGTTGATGTCGGCCTTCTTTGGCTTTACCAGGACTTCTTCGAGCGACAGACTGTCGGGAGCCAGACTGGACTGCAGCTTCTGAACGTCGGCCTCCGCCTGGGCGTTCAACTCGGTAAGCTGCTGCTCGAGCGTTTCGACCCCTTCGGCGGCGTCGGCGATGTCTTGTCGCTCGCGGGCAATTCGGCCCGCTTGGCGCATCGAACCGGTGGCGCGGGTGACGTTCGTCGCGCTCATCAGCTTGCGGCCGAACACCGCGCCGAGAATCGAGGCCCCCACCGACAGCACCGTGTTCATCGTTTGCTGGCTCGCCTGGGCCTTTTCCTTTTCGACTTTAACCAGAGCCTTGCGAATCCGCTCTTCGAGCGACGCAATCTTGGTGGCATACTTTTGCCGCAACTTTTCGACCCCCGCATCCCGCATTTCGCGGGCACTTTGCGACAGGCGAATGCGGAACTCGGCCGCGCTTTCGCCGGCATGCGACGTTTGCTTGAGGTCGGCGCACTTCCACAACGCCAGCCGGCGATTGCGATACAGAAAATCCTTGAGTGCCGTGGCCAACTCCGCGTACTGTTTGGGTCGCGACAGCTCGCCGGGCAGGGCGGCGAAACGAGCCGCCGGTTCCGGCTGTCCGTTTAGCTCGGGCGGCTGGTCCCCCAGGTCCGCGGCCTGGGCCCAAATGTCCACAGGAAGGGCGTCGTCGATGGGGACAAGCAGCGCAACATCTTGCCACGCATCGACAGCGGAACTGCTGCTGGCAAAATGAATGCGGGCCGTGCCCAGCAAGGCCGGGCGGTAGAGCACGCTCGCCCCAGGCGGCAGGTTCGCTCGCCGGGCAGCGAACCGTTCGGGTACGTCCGGCGGCAACACGGGACGCTGGTCGCCCAAAGTGGTCCGGCGGTCCCCGCCGGATATGCCTCGCAAGCCGACGTCAATTCCTGCTGCTTCTCCGACGGAGACCGTCGGATCACCTTTCCGATCCTCCATCAACCGGCCAATCTGATCGCGGGTCAGCGGCCCACGAAGATATGACATGGCCCACCGCGTCTGGAACACCACCGGCCCGTCCTCATGCACGTTGTGCATCAGGAAAACACGGTTCCCCAGTCCAGAGAGAATCCGCTCCATCTCGGCCCGGTCGAACGTAGAACCAGCATCGGACGACGCCCCTTCCAAGCCGTCGAGGACGCGCAGCTTGTCGCGCTGGGTTTGCAGACGGCCCAACAGCCAAGTGCCGCAGTTCGACAGTCCCTTGTAATCGAGATCGACCGGGTTTTGCGTCGCCAGCACAATCCCCAGGCCATACGCCCGAGCCTGCTTGAGCAGCGTCAGCATCGGCGTTTTTGACGGGGGGTTGGCCGTCGGAGGGAAGTAGCCGAAAACCTCGTCCATATACAGTAGCGCCCGCAAGCTGGAGGTGCCCGACTGGCGTCGCATCCAGGCGATCACTTCGCTCAATAGGATGGTGACAAAGAACATCCGCTCGGCGTCGGTCAGGTGGGCAATCGACAGGATCGCCAGCCGCGGCTTCCCCTCGGGAGTGTACAGCAGCCGCTGGATGTCGAGCGGCACGCCTTCCATCCAGGCCGAAAATCCGGGCGAAGCCAGCACATTGTTGAGCAGCATCGCCAGTTCAAACCGCTCTTTGGCCGGAAAAAAGCTCTCCAGGTCCATCACGCCGACCTTTTCCAGCGGCGGCGATTGAATGGCCCGAATCAGGGCGGGCATATCGAGGTTCTGGCCGGCTCGCCAGGTGTGATCGAAAATGTTCGATAGCAGGATATGCTCGCGGCTGCGGAGTGGATCGGCGTCGATGCCCAAGAGGCTGAGCAGACCGGAGGCCGCCGCACTGATTGCCTCGCGCAGGGCGTCGGCATTGTCGAGGGTCGATTTGGGGGGCGCGTCGAACGACCGGAGCACGCTCAGTGGCAGGCCCGCGCTCGATCCGGGGGTGTAGATCGCCACGTCCACCACGTCGCGCAGGCGCTGGATGCGGTCGGGCCCCTGGCCCCAGTCGGCCAGTCCCGCCTTCCAGCGCTCGGCCGTCCGCGCCGCAAAGTCGAGCGTCGAAGCGCCGGCCCGCGCCGCCTCGGCCGGGTCGATCCAGGGCTCAAAATCTTCGGGCCGAAGTTGCGGAAACGTGAGCAGCAGGTTGCCAAGGTCCCCCTTGGGGTCGATGATAAGGGCCGGAATGCCGTCGAGGGCGGCCTCTTCCAACAAGGCGAGGCAAAGGCCCGTTTTGCCGCTGCCGGTCATGCCGACGCACAGGGCGTGGGTGCATAGGTCTTTCGAGTCGTACAGCAACAGGTCGTCCTGCAAGCGGCCCGCGGAACCATCGAACAGTTTGCCCAGATAGAATACGCCCAGGCGCTCGAAGTCTTGCATGGCAGATCGGCTCGTCAGAGTCTGCAAAGTGAGAAGCCCCACATTCTAGCAACGGTCAATGCTCGGAGTGATGCGATGAAAACGAGTTGGCTGCTGGTGGTCGCCCTGGTTGGCTGGTGCGCCGTTGTGGCTGCCGCCGACGACGGCTTTGCGCCACTCTTTCCGGATGAGGGAATCCCCAAAGAATGGAAGGTCGCCAGTTGGAACGATCTCAGCAAACCGCCCGAGCAGAAGGTGGAATGGACCGTGAAGGAAGGGGTGCTGACCAGCGGGTCGCCGCGCGGCACCTGGCTGGTGAGCGAAAGGGAATACGGCGATTTCGTTCTGGAGTTCGAGTTCAAACTGGGCGAAACGGGCAACAGCGGCTGCGCGCTCCGCACGCCGCTCAAAGGCGATCCCGCCTTCGAGGCGATGGAATTGCAGATGGCCGACCTGCGCTACAATACGGCCGCCAAAGACTCAGAACTGACCGGCGGGATCTACCGCGCCATCGCTCCGCTCAAGCAAGTCTATCGGCCGACCGAGTGGAACAAGTACCAAGTCACGCTTCGTGGGCCGCGGCTGAAAGTCGTCCTTAACGACGTCGTGATTCACGAACTGGATCTCTCGAAGCAAGACCAGCAGGTGAAGCGGCACGACGGCAGCCTCGCCCCGCCGGTGAAAGACCGGCCGCTCAAGGGGCACATCGGCTTTCAAGAGCTAAGCCGCGGTGAGAGCCATGTGCAGATTCGTGGTGCGAGGATAATGACTAATGACTAAATCCTAATGACTAGTGATTAATGCCCATCATCTTGCTAACGCTGCTGCTCGCCGCCGATCCGACGGCAGCCGGCCCCTTCGCGATTGAAGTCGTGGACGATCAAACCGGGCTCGGCGTGCCGCTGGTCGAATTGACCACCACCGGCGGCATCGCGTTCGTCACCGATTCGAGCGGCCTGGTCGCCTTCGATGAGCCGGGGCTGATGGACCAGCGGGTCCACTTTTTGGTCAAAAGCCACGGCTATGAATTTCGCCAAGACGGCTTCGGCTTTCGCGGCGTGGCTCTGGATGTCGCGCCGGGCGGTTCGGCACAGATCAAGCTCAAGCGGCTCAACATCGCCGAGCGGTTGTACCGGGTGACAGGGCAGGGAATCTACCGCGACACGGTCCTCCTAGGCCGTCAGCCACCCACGAAGCGGCCCGTACTGAATGCCCAGGTGATCGGCTCCGACAGTGTGATGACGGTGACCTATCGGGATCGCCTGTTCTGGTTCTGGGGCGATACGAACCAGCCGGGTTACCCGCTAGGAAACTTCCACACGCCCGGCGCAACCAGCCCGCTGCCGGCGGCGGGCGTGCTAAATCCGGCGCAGGGCGTGAACCTGGAATATTTCACCGGCGACGACGGCTTTGCCCGCCCCGTTGCCCAGATGCCGGGCACGGGACCGACCTGGATCAACGGTGTGGCGGTGCTCCCCGACGACAACGGGACCGAGCGTCTGCTGTGTGGATATGCCAAGATCAAGCCGCCGTTGGACGTGCATGGCCGGGGCCTCGCCCTTTGGAACGACAAAAACGCAGCCTTCGAGCACCAGATGGAATTCGCGCCCGACGCGCCGCTCTATCCCGATGGGCACACGTTTCGTCACCGCGAGCGCGGCGAGGACTACGTCTATTTCACCACTTCGTTCCCGCTGGTGCGTACGCGGGCCACGGTGGAAAGCTACCTGAACCTGGGCGAGTACGAAGCCTTCACTTGCCTGCGGCCGGGAACGACGCTGTCGCAGGCCCAGATCGATCGCGACGCAGCGGGTCGCGTCCGGTATGCCTGGAAGCGCGGCACCACGCCGGTCATGCCGCAAGACCAAGCCCGCCTGGTCCGTGAGGGGAAGTTGCACGTCCACGAAGGCTTGTTGCAACTGCGCGACGTCGCCACGGGCAAAGCGGTGCTGGCCCATCAGGGCTCGTCGGCCGAGTGGAACGAGCGTCGCCAGCGCTGGACGAACATCGTGCTGGAGTATTATGGAACGTCGCTGCTGGGGGAAATCTGGTATGCGGAAGCGGACTCGCCGCTCGGCCCCTGGGTCTATGCCACCAAGGTCGTAACCCACGACAAGTACAGTTTCTACAACCCGCAGCAGCATCCCACTTTCAACGCAGCCGACAGACGATACCTGTACTTCGAGGGAACCTACACGCATACTTTCTCGGGCAACGAGCATCGCACCCCGCGGTACGACTACAACCAGATCATGTATCGGCTCGACCTGGACGACGAGCGGCTGGCCTTGCCCGTTGCGGTGTACGATGCGAAAGGGAACGGCCAAGCGAGCGATTTGCGAATGAACGACGTCGATTCGGCTGCCAAGGCGGAATTTGGCAAGATCGCGTTCTTCGCACTCGACCGTCCGCGCCAGGGGACCGTGGCGTATTCCGCGGTAGGGAATGCCCTCCGCGACGTTCCAGCCCCCGTGGATGGTTTGGCAACGCCCCCCAGCTTCTATGCCCTTGCCGCCGACGCCGCGGAACCGGGAATCACGCTGCCGCTCTACGAATACGCCGGTTCGGCTGGCGCGCCGCCGAGGTACGATGTGCGCGGCGACCTGAAGATCGAAGGGTATCGCCGCCTTCCCCAACCGCTCTGCCGCGTCTGGCCCTCCCCCTATCAACCACAAGTAAAAGTCGAGTGATGATACGAAACGTGGTATTCACAATGGTCGCGTTGAGCCTGGGAGGGATCGCGGTCGCCGACGAGGCCGCTCCCCGGCAGCCGAATATTCTGCTGATCGTCAGCGACGATCAAGGTTGGCCCGACCTGGGTTGCCTCGGACTCAAACCGATCCAAACGCCCCACCTGGATCGCCTCGCGGCCGATGGCGTGAGGCTGACGAACTATTACGTGACCTGGCCCGCCTGCACCCCCTCGCGGGGAAGCATTCTGACCGGGCGTCATCCGCTGAAGAACGGCCTGTACGACATGGTTCGCAACGATCTGGTGAACTACGGTCATCGCTACACGCCGCGGGAATACTCCACCTCGCCCGAGATGACGCTGGGCCTCGACGAGCGCGAACGGACGCTGGGCGAAGTGCTGCGCTCCGCCGGCTATCGCTGCGGCATGATCGGCAAGTGGGACATGGGGCAAGCCCGCCGCTTCTTGCCGCTGCAACGGGGCTTCGACTTTTTCTATGGGCACGGCAACAACGGCATCGACTACTACACGCACGAGCGGTACGGCGTTCATTCGCTGTTCGCCGGCAACGAGCGGACCAAGACCGACGTGGGGACGTACGCCACCGACGTTTTCCGCCGCGAGGCGTTGCAATTCATCAAGGAGAGCGGAGAGCAGCCCTGGTTTTTGTACCTCTGCTTCAACGCGCCGCACGGCGCGTCGAGCTATGGACCGGACCCGGACAATCCGCGGTCGCGGGCCGGCGTGCAGGCCCCGGAAAAATACCTGGCGATGTACGCCGATAGAGGCGTGACCGAGAAACTGCGCCCTTATTACGCGGCGGTCACCTGCCTGGACGAAGCGATCGGCGAGGTGCTCGCCCTCGTTCATAAGCAAAAGCAGGACGAGAACACGCTCGTCCTGTTTCAGTCCGACAACGGGGGGAGCGGCAACGGCGGCAACGCGCCGCTCAAGGGAAGCAAAAGCACGCTCTGGGAAGGGGGCCTGCGCGTCCCCTTCATCGCCCGCTGGCCGGGGAAGATTACCGCTGGCAGCTCGAGCGACGCGTTCTTGACGACGCTGGAACTGATGCCCACCCTGGCGGCTGCTGCCGGCGCGAAGCTGCCGGCCGATGTGGCGCTGGATGGGTACGACATGCTAAGCGTGCTCGCAGGCAAAGCGCCATCGCCTCGCAACGAAATGTTTTGGGAGTTCCGCGGCGAGCGGGCCGCCCGCGTGGGAACCTACAAATGGATCGACTCGGCCAAAGCCAGCGGGCTGTATGACCTGGCCAACGACCCGGGCGAAAAGCACGACCTTTCCTCCACCCAACCCGCTCTGGCAGCCGACATTGAGTCTCGCTGGTCCGCCTGGCGCAAGCAGATGGACGCGGCCGAGCCCCGCGGGCCGTTTCGAGACTACTAGAACCACCAGTACGAGGATCAATGCTCATGCAATATCGTTTCAGAACGCTGGTGCCCATCCTCGTGTGGGCAATTCTCGTGACCGGGTTAGCCCATGCCGCCGAGCGGCCCAATATCCTCTGGCTGATTGCCGAGGATTTTGGCCCGCATCTGGGTTGCTACGGCGAGCAGCAGGTCGCCACGCCGAACCTCGACGCACTGGCCTCCTCCGGCACGCGCTACGCCAACTTTTTCACCACCGCCCCGGTCTGCTCGGCCAGCCGCAGCGCCTGGATGACCGGCATGTATCAGACGACCATCGGGGCCCACAACCATCGCTCGCATCGCGACGACGGCCACCAGCTTCCGCCGGGCGTGCGGCTGCTCACCGATTGGCTGCGCGATGCCGGCTACTACACCGCCAACGTCCGCGACTTGCCCGCCCAGCTTGGCTTTAAGGGGAGCGGCAAGACGGACTGGAATTTCGCCTCTGCGGGCCGGCCGTTCGATTCGGACAAATGGAGCGACTTGAAGACTCACCAGCCGTTCTTTGCCCAGGTCAATTTTCAAGAGACGCACCGGACGTTTCGCGCTCCGCCGCACGCCGATCCCGCGAAAGTTGAAATTCCGCCGTACTACCCCGATCATCCAATCACCCGCCAAGACTGGGCCCAGTATCTGGACAGCGCGACCGAGCTCGACCGGAAGGTGGGCCTGGTGCTGAAGCAACTCGCGGCGGACGGCCTGGCCGACAAGACGATCGTCGTCTTCTTCGGCGACAACGGCGCGGCGCACGTCCGCGGCAAACAGTTTTGCTACGACAGCGGCCTACACGTGCCGCTGATCGTCCGCTGGCCGACCGGCGTGCCGGCACCCAAGCATTTCACCCCCGGCGCGGTCGATTCGCGGCTCTTGGCGGCGATCGACCTGGCACCAACCATGCTGGCAGTCGCCGGCGCGAAGAAGCCCGAGACAATGCAAGGCGAAGCGTTCCTGGGCGAAGAAGTCGGCCCGCCGCGGAAGTACGTCTTTGGGGCCCGCGATCGCTGCGACGAAACGGTCTTCCGCTTCCGCACGGTTCGCACCGACCGCTATCGCTACATCCGCAACTTCACCCCCGAGCGGCCCTTCCTGCAAGCGAACGACTACAAACAGCGGCAGTATCCCGTCTGGAACCTGCTCAAAGAACTGGATGCCCAGGGAAAGCTGACGCCGCCGCAACAATTCCTAACCGCCCCCACTATGCCCGCGGAGGAACTGTACGACATCGTCGCCGACCCGCACGAAATCAAGAATCTGGCCGAATCGGCCGAACACGCGGCGGTACTGAAAGACTTGCGGGGAGTGCTCGCCACCTGGATCGAGCAATCCAACGACCAAGGGCACGAACTCGAACCGCCGGAAATCGCCGCCGCCCAGGGGGCGACCAAACCGGGCAGCGACCCGACCGGCCGACCGCGACTGAAGGGGAAGGGGAAGCAGAAGAAGGCCAAAGCAGCGAACTGAACCGAAGGGACGAAGTTTATTCCTCGCCGCGCGGTCCCGCCTTCTCAAACAGCCGCGTTAGGGGTAATTCAAATCCCGGCAGTACGTCGCCACCGCGAAGCGTGCCGTCGGCGCGAATCTCTTCGCAGGAGTCGGCGGCGGTGAAGACGCGGACGGATTGCAGGTCCGGCTCGATATACCACACGAGCCTCACGCCGACAGCGAAGTATTCCTGCAATTTCACTTCCATTTCGGCGGTCGTGTTTCCCTCGGAGAGCACTTCGACGGCCAAGTCCGGCGCGATCGGCAGCACCTTTCTCCGCGGAATCTTGCCATTCGGCAGACGCGCGAAGGAAACGAACGCTACGTCCGGCTTGCGAACATTGCCAATAATCATTACAGGGCCATCGCCACCTGCAACAATTCCCAAGGGGTGCTGATCCAAATACGACTCGATGAAGTGGGCCAAAGCCAAAGCCAGCCGCGATTCGTACCAACCCATTGTTTTTGCCACCAGGATGCCATTAACCAATTCACAGTTGACGCCCAGCTTGTGTCGCGAATCGGCGGCATCATCCTCGGTCGCCGTACCCGGAGCGGGGTCCATGAGGATGCGATCCAGCGGAACTTGTCCTGCTCGCAGCCAGATATCGGCGGCGGTTGGCGTGGGCGGGCCGTCCGATGTGGAAGCGCCCGGCGTGGTGCCGGTCAGGGAAAATGATTGCACTGGTGCGCTCGCAGGAACAATGACGGTACTCATATCTAAAAATTATCCAGCGCGTCGATCAGCGAATCCAGCTCATCCTTCGCCCCGGCGGCTTGCGGCTCGTGCCGCTTGGGCAAGCCGACCTGCGCCCCGACCGTCTGACGCCCCGCCAGCAGCAGTTGCTCGTCGCGCTCGCGAATCGCCGCCTGCTCGGCCGATTCACCCGTCTCCGGCGCGCCGAACAGTTTCGACAGATCGATCTTCAGCGATTCCGCCACCATCGCCGCGCCGGCGATCGTCGGCGTCTTATGCTGCGGAAAGATGATCGCATTTTCCGGACAGACCCGACTGCACGCCGGGCATCCCTTGCGGCAATTGTCCGGCTGCTCGACCAGGATCGTCTCGACCTTATCGACGCCGTACACGCCGAACAGACAGAAATCGATGCACTCCATGCAGTTGGTGCAGCGGCTGTAGTCGATCACTGGGTACCAGCGGCGCCCCGGCTCCTCGTCGATTCGCATGACCGCCGCGGGAGCGAGGACGCCAGCCAGCGGCAGCGCCGTGTCGTTCGTCGGCTGCACGTACCGCGCAAGCTGCTCCGGCCGCGGCTGACCGCCCAAGCCACTCAGGCCAGCCAAGCCACCGAAGCCCCCTAAGCCCGAATCGAGCGATACGAGCTGCATCGCGTTCTCGCGGGCAATCCGTTTGACCTCGTCGAGATAGGGCTGCGCCGCGGGATGCACCCGCAGGTCGAGGCAGTAGATTTTTCGGTTGGGAAGGTCGCGGCTGGCACCGACGCGCTGCTTCTCGTCCGCCTCGGCTGCCGCTTCATCGGCTTCTTCGTCCTCGTCATCCTCGACGGGCTTGATCGTCGTCAGTCCTTCGCGGCCGCAGATGCCGGCCCGGTCGAGCGTCCACCGCGCCCCCCGCTCGTAGAGCCACGAGAGGACGATCATGTTCCCCATGATCCCCCGCAGGGCGAGCACGCCCGTGCCGTCGGCCTTCAGGTCGTAGAGGTGGGGAATCAGCACGAGGTCGATCCCGGGCTCCATGAGGAGCCCGCCGACGATCTCTTCCTCGAGCTGCCGCTTAGCGGGGCTCGCGCTTTGACCTTGGGAAACGACGACGGCGATGCGTTTGGCCATGGGGAAGGAGGAAGGGCTGGAGGCTAGGGCTGGAGAGCGGGACAGGGTGTCGAGCTAATGGCATTATCCCTAACCCTAGCCCCCAGCCCTAGCCCCTATTCGTTCATTTGTCCCTTGATCGTCCGCTGGGTCACCTCCCAGACGGCCGCCAGGTGTTCTAGATAGCCCTGCGGCGAAAGGAGTGACTCGCCCGAACCGTCGATCTCAAAAATCCAGCCGGCGGCGTATTTGTCCAAGTTGATCGCCGACGGGTCGGAAAGCAACTGGTCGTTGAACCGGACCAGACGGCCGCCGATCGGGGCGTACAGGCTGCTTTCGGCCTTTTTACTTTCGATCGAACCCAGTTCCTGCCGCTCGGCCAGACTTGCCCCGGCCTCTACCGACCAGTCCAAAAAGTAAACGTCCTGGAGCAGCCGCACGGCATAAGCCGCGAACCCGAACCGCCAGACGCCAGCGACGAACTGGCCCCACATGTGGTTCTTCGCGTAGCGCCGATCGATGGGAAACTCGGCCTCGAAGTTTCCCATCAGGAAGACCAGCGGCGGATCCGGTGCGGGCATAGCGAACACGCTTTTCACGGGCCCAGGATGAGGACACTAACCATTGACGCGTGCAGCACCGAACGGATTGACGACGCGAACGCCTCCGTAGTCCTGTCCACGATTCAGATCTTCGGTATAGACCGTTTGGCAGCCGAGTTGTTTGGCTGCCGCCAGAATCTGAGCGTCAAAGTACGAGATTCCCGACTGTCCAGCAATTGTCAGCGCCAGTTTCACGGTCTTCTCGTCGATCGGAGCAAGCGGGAAAGCTAGCCAAGTGTCGATCCACTTCTCGGCTTCCCCGAGCGAGAGCCGCAGGGAGCGTTTGGGCGATGTACTCACGCTGATGAATTCGGCGGCAACTTGAGCGGACCAGGCCCAGTTCGGGGTCCGGAGCAGTTCGCGCGCAATACTGGTCTTAGGCGACTCCGCAGCGGCTGTGCTCACAGAGTAAAGCAGGATATTGGTATCGAGGAAGCAATCAGCGGCGGGCATTTCGCTCTTCTCGACTTTCCAGCTTTCCAACCGCAAACTCCCAGTCGGGATTCGCAAACCGCTGCCGCATCTGCTCGCAAGCCAGGAGCTGCGCGTCGTGGTTCTGTACCCAATGCCGGAGATAGTCTCCGACTAATACCGAGATCGATGTCGACATGGCCTGCGCCTTTTGCTCAGCCTGTGCATACACTTCGTCATCGATTTCCAGGGGAACGGCTCGCATCACAGGCTCTCCGGTCGATCGTTCTAAGGTCTCGAAGAACTTCTTTTAAGTATACCTTACCCCGCGGTGCTCCGGCTCGAAGAAAGCGGGCAACAGCGCATCGGCGTGCAACAGGCCCTGGCGGGTCAGCTCGATCCGGTCGCCGGCGATCGTCAGCATGCCGTCCCCCTGGTGGCCGCGCCACTCGTCGCGCCATTCGTCCAAAATCTCGACGCCAAACTTCTGGCGAAAATAGCCCGCATCGAGAAATCCCTTCTTTAGCAGCAGGATCATCTCGCGAATCAGCATTTGATGCGGCGTCGGTCGCAGCGCGCGATACAGCGGCAGATGATTCCCTTCCAGCAGGTCGGAGATGTAATCGCCCCACTCGGTCTTGTTCTGGTAGTGTACGCCCGACACGTGCCCGAAGCTGGCCACGCCGGTCGCCAGCAGGTCCGAGCCGCGCCACAGGTTGTCGCGATAACTGAAATTCACCTTCTGCGGGTCCTTCACCAGCGTGTAGGCGCTCGACACGGTGTAGCCGGCCGCCAGCAGCTCGTCGTAGGCATAGCTGAGCCAGGCCCGCTTCGTCGGCCAGTCGGCCACCGAAATCTCGATCTGGTTGCCCAGGATGTCCTTGGAATAGACCGTGTTGAACGGCAGTTCCAGTTGATAGATTGTCACGCTGTCGGGCGACAGCTCGATCGTCTTTTTGATGTTCTCCCGCCAGTTGTCGTCGCTCTCGCCGACCATCCCGCTGATCAGGTCGATGTTGACGTTGGCAAACCCCGCATCCGTGATCCATTGCCACGATTTATAAACCTCGCCCGACAGGTGCGCCCGGCCGTTCTCTTCGAGCACAGCGTCGCTGAAATTTTCGATCCCCAGGCTGAGCCGCGTCACCCCCAGCTCCTTGAGCGTGTGTACTTTGGGTTCGGACAGGGTGCCGGGCTCGCACTCGAAGGTCACCTCCTCGGCCTGGTCCCAATTGACGTGCTTTCGCAGCCGATCGACCAGCGACGTAAGTTGTTTGCCGCTGAGGAACGAGGGCGTCCCGCCGCCGAAATAGACGAAACGAAAGGGGCGGCCCCCCATCACCGGCTGCTGGCTGACGAGCTCGATCTCGCGCGACAGCGCCTGCACGTAGCTCTCGACGTCGTGTCCCGTCTTGTCGGTATAGACGCGGAAGTAGCAGAACTTGCACCGCTTGCGGCAGAAGGGAATGTGCAGGTAGAGGCCCAGCGGCACGCCCTCCGCTGGGGGCGCTGCCAGGGCCTGTTCGATTTGCGGCAGTTCGTCGCTGCTCCACTGCGAAAAGGGCGGATAGTTCGAAATGAAATAGCTGCCAACTTCGGTCTTGGTCGCTTCGGTGGTCACGCTAATTAAACCTTCTTCGCACGGGGAAAGAAGTCGGCGACCAGACAGCGGAAGCCGGGAAGAATGTCGGGCAGTTCGAGAAAATCGGACTCCGCCAAGGTTGCGGGCGTTCCATCCGCCCGATGCAATTGGACGCTGCGCGTCGATGGCACAACGACACACACGACGACCACGCCCGCCCTGAGATATTCGGCGACCTTCTCCAGCACTTCGACCCAACGATCGGAAGGAGAGAAGACCTCAAAGATGAGTTCCGGAGCAACTTGACAATATTCATCGTCGTCCACCCCCCGCGGGATTCGCTCATACGACGCGAAGGCCGCATCCGGACCGCGCACCGTATCGGGCTCACGCTCGGTAACGACCCCCGACTCGCCGAACCAGTGTCCAAGATCGTTGGCTTCCACGTAAGCGCCGACAATCCGGGCGATCGAAAAAACGACCTTTCCATGTTTACGCTTCGGCGGAATCATTTCGACCACCCTTCCTCGCACCAGCTCGGCGTATCGCCCGCCGCTGGACTCGCCGAACTCGGCTGCTGACATCAGTTTTTCGGCAATCGACATCGTGCAGATCCTTACTTCGCGCCAAAGCAATACACCACGCCCCGGTCGGTCGCGATCACCAGCTTGCCGTCGGCCACGGCGGGCGAGCCGGTAAAACCGCCGGTCGCCTGGTACTGCCACAGTTCCTTGCCGCTCTTCAGGTCCAAAGCGTACAGCCGGCCATCGGCCGCGCCCACAAACACCCGCTGCCCCACGATCACCGGCGAGCTATCGACCCGCTGCTTCGTGGGAAACGTCCACAGTTCTTTGCCGCTGGCCGGGTCCAGGGCCTGCACCTTTCGGCTGCGGCTGCCGATCACCAAAATTCCCGGCTGCACGGCGGGCGAGCTGCGCACCTCCTGCGACGAGCCCTGGTCCTCGACCTTCCAGGCGACCTTGGCCTCTTTCCAGTTGACGCCAAACAGCACGCCCGCCATCGTTCCGAAATAGACCTGATCGCCCATCACGGCCGGCGTTACCCCCGTGGGAGCTTCGATCGGAACCGCGGCAATTTCCTTCCCTTCGTTCAGGTCGATGATGTGCAACAGGCTGTCGCACCCGGCGACGAACGAGCGGTCGGCGACCACGGTTGGCATGCAGCGAATTTGGTCTTGAATGGCAAATTTCCAGACCAACTCGCCCGACGTGGCGTTCAGGCAGTACAGGTGGGCGTCCTGCGAACCGAACAGCACATTGTCCTTCCAAAAGTTCGCGCCGGAATCGATCTCGGCGTCGGCGGCAAAGGTCCACCTGGGTTTTCCCGACTTGCGATCGAAGGCGTAGAACTTGCCGTCGATGTCGCCGATGTAGAGCAGCTCGCCGCGCACGGCCGGCGAAGCGATGTAGCCGCCGTCGATCTTGTGCGTCCATAGCTCTTTGCCGTCGGCAAGATTCAAGGCGTACAGCTTGCCGTCGAGATCGGCCAGGTAGGCGACGCCATCGGCAATCGCGGGGGTGCCCTCGAAGGACCCGCCGGAGACTTTCATGGTCCACCGCACTTCGAGCTTCTCGGGCAGCTTGCTCTGGGCGACTCCCTGGGCTTGCGGATCGCCGCGAAACAGCGGCCAGGACACTTGGCTGGCCGCAACCTCCGGGTGGTTGGCACTAGCAGGACTCTTCGCAGTCGGGCCCTTGGCGGGGGCGTCTTCCGACCCCACAACCCGCCCCCCCACTAGCGCCGCGCCGGCAAACAGACAGGATTCGAGCAGGAACTCGCGTCGTCGAGGATTCATCGCACCACACTCCTCTGGGCCGCATGGCTCACTTGGCAGATTCACAATCTGCCCCACATCTCATTCTATCAAAATGCCTGTTGATAGAGGGCCAATAAATCTTCCTCGTGGGCCGGCTGCGGATTGAACGAGGCGGTCCATTGCTTGGCCGCCTGCGAGGCCAATTGCGGCAACTTGAGCGGATCGACCCCCAACGGGCGAAGCGTCGTCGCCAAGCCGGCCAGGACGAGCAACTTCGTTACGAAATCGGCCAGCCCCTCGATCCCGCCCGCCAGGCCCGGCAAGCTGCTGTGGCCGTTGTCGGCCTCGCGGAGCAGTTCTAAATATTGCGATTCAACCGCGCGGGCGTTGAAGCGAACGACGTGCGGCAGCATCACCCCGACCGCCTGGCCGTGGGCCACGTCGAACATCGTCGTCAGGGGATTGGCCAGCGCGTGAGCCGCGCCGAGCATCGAGTTCTCGATCGCCATGCCAGCGAACGACGCCCCCAGCAGCATGCTGCCGCGAGCTTCCAGGTCCGCCGGATCGGCAATCACGCGGGCAAAATTCCCGGCGAGCAAGCGCCACGCCTCGCGGCTGAAGGCGAGCGAGACCGGGTTGCGGCGTGTCGTCACAAAGGTTTCCAAGGCGTGTGAAACCGCGTCGATCCCGGTCAGCGCGGTCACCCGCAGCGGCTGCGAAATGGTCAACTCGGGATCGAGCAGGGCGACCCGCGGGGCCGCCTTCTTATCGCCGCACGCCATTTTGACGTGCGTTTGGACGTCGCTAATCAGGGCGAACGACTGCGTCTCGCTGCCCGTCCCGGCCGTCGTGGGAACCGCGATCATCGGCAGCATCGGCTGCAGGGCCTTGCCCACGCCCCAATAGTCTTTCAACTCGCCGCCGCCGGTAAACAGAAAATTGATTCCCTTGGCGCAGTCCATCGAGCTGCCGCCGCCCAGGCCGATCAATAGCTCGGGATCGTGCCGCCGGGCCAACTTCACGCCGGCCGCCACGTCGTCGGTCGTCGGATTTTCGTGAACGCCCTCGAACAGTTGCGTCTTAATCCCCGCCCGCTCCAGGGCGGCAATCCCGCGAGCCGTGTGCCCAGCCGCGATGACCCCCGGATCGCTGACGACCAGCGCCCGCCGCCCCCCAAGCTCCGACGCCAGTTCGCCCAGCGCGTCGATCTTGCCCGCTCCAAAGACGATGCGCGTTCGAGGTTGAAAATCGAAGGTCGTCATCGTTTAGGCGAGCGGAGGGCGTCGTATTAAGGCGAGCGGGAGGCGTCAGCCTCCCGATGGTCTCGTCCTGGCAAGCAGTTCCAACCTACAACAGGCGGGGCGAGCGCACGACCGGCGGGACTGGCCTGCCCCAGGGCACCAGCCAGCCTGCCCATTTTACTCGAACCGAGCGCCGTTGCGAACAGCGCCAACCCTCGTTAGCCAAGAAGGAGCGGATGCTATCCGTTTGAGGCGGATCGTGCGAAACGCTATCCTACCCGCATGAAGATCAAGGTTTTATCGCAGGGGCAGTTCACATTGCCGGCTGCGCTGCGCTAGCAAGGCGCGATTCGTCCCGGCCACGAGTTTGAGATTGAGCGTGTCCAGGCCGGGAATTATGTCTTGAAGAAACCGCCGGTGCGTGGTTCGCCCGGCCTTGTCGAATGGCTCCGCGCGTGTCTGGAGAAGGATTGGTTCAGAGCCTCGCCGTCCGAGTCAACAGAAGTTTGAGTACATGCCACGCCTAGGCTTTCGGGGCAGATCACACTCATAGGACGGCGGAGAAATAGTCCAATTAATGAGCACCACGCGCCAATTCGCGACCTACGCTTGGGTGTACGGCAACAGCGACGTTGAGAGGAAGGATTATGGCATTAGTCAACTGCCCAGAATGCGCCAAGACCGTGAGCGAAACAGCCGAAGCGTGCCCAGCGTGCGGGTTCAAGCTGACGGCCGAAATCGTGGCCGTTCAAAAGCGAAAACAGAAAGCCGGTGAGACCATCGGCGCCTTCATCAGCTATGGTCTAGTCGCCCTATTTTGGACTGGGCTACTTTCGTGCGCAGGAATATGCTCGGGCGGGCTCTCATCTTCAAGCCCATCATCTTCAACACCGGCTGTTAGTGTTAGTGGCCCGATATCTCGTCATCAAGACCCACGCGATGCTCGTTGGGACAACGCCGATGGGCGTCAGGTCATTCGTGCTTTCGCCGATGAGGCCGGCGTCTCAGAAAGTGAGATGAGGCGATCGCTGAACGATGAAATTGATCGCCGTGGATTGTCGGAGTGGGCCGATGGTCGATAGTACGTGCCAGATCACGCTGCAGCTCTAGTTGCGAGCGACGCTACTGACCAGGATCAAGAAAAGGAAAACAGGTCCAAGTATGAATCGTAACATCTTGGCACTCTGCCTCGTCGTGTGCTGTGCCCGGGCTGAGGGTGCCGACTACGCCCTCGAACAAGCCAAGGCCAAGTGGCATGATGCGCTCAACGCGGCGTATCAGTCATCGAATAATCTAGTTGCCAGAGGGAAGATCTGGGCCAAAACCAAGCCTGAATGGACCGACCTCCGCATTGCGGAATGGAATCTGGATGAAGCCGCCAAGCACTACGCTCGCGGCGAGAGACACTGGGATGCTGGACGCTACGAGGAATGGCAGAAGGCATGGACTCAAGTGGGCCATCAAATGCAAAAACCACTACCGCAACTCCAGCGGATCGAACGAATGATCCGTCAACGACGGAATGAGTAGCAAGAGTCGCTCCCCTCGCGGCTTGCCTCTGGCTGAATGGCGAGGGATACTTGCGCGTGTTCTCACCTTCGCTTGGAGAAATCCGTGAGCGTTCATGAACTTGAAACAGCCGTGGCCGGGTTGCCCCCCGCGGACCTTGCCGCTTTCGCCCAGTGGTTCGAGGCGTATCTGGCCGACGCGTGGGATCAGCGGATCGAGGAAGACATCCGGGCGGGACGTCTTGACGAGGCGGGACGGCGGGCCGACGCAGACTTCGAGGCGGGCCGCTGCAAGCTGCTATGAATCATTTCGCCTCGCCCGATTTCTGGTATTGCTACCGCAACCTGCCGGCGCCAATTCGGGAGCTGGCAGACAAGAATTTTGCCCTGTTGCAAGGGGGTCCGCACCACCCATCCCTGCGTTTCAAGAAGATCGAGTCGTTTTGGTCCGTACGAGTGGGCCTACGTTATCGGGCACTGGCCCGCGACCGCGCCGATGGGTTGGTCTGGTTTTGGATCGGCCATCACAGCGAGTACGATCGGTTGCTCAAAGGTTGAGACTTCTCGGCTCGGCTGGAGCCTCGCCCTCCCCATCTTTCTGAATCTGTTCCTTTGTCTCCTGTCCCCTCAGAGGGCTTACGCCCTCCGCTCGCCAGTTAATATCTCCGCTCGCCTTTCACGCCACCTGATACGCCCGGTTGCGGTACAAGAAGTCGATGATGTTCCCTTCGTGCGGCTGCAGCCAGTTGAGCTTTGTCGTGGGAATCGGGCCGATGTTCAGCCGGTCGATGTGGATGTCTTGGCTGAGGCCGTTGACGAGCTGCTCGTTCTTGGTGATGCCGGTGCAGACGAGCGTCGGCCCCATCTTCTGCAGCATCTGATCCTGCGGGCACTCGACGACCGTCGAAAACGGAAACATGTATTCCTTCTTGGCGATCGCCGCTTCGGGCGTCGTGCAATGCACGACCATCGGCCGCAGGTAGTCGCAGCGCTGCATCTCGACGAGCCGCGGGCCGAACTTGGCGGTCATGTCGGTCACGCTCGCTTCTTTCAGGTCGGCTTCGATCATCCCCCACACCGCCTTGGCCTGGCCGGGCACAGTGAACGCCGCCAGGGCCGCGGTCGGGTCGGTCGGTGGCTTGGCTTCGATCGGGCCGATCTTTTCGGCGATCGCCTGGGCGATTTCCTTCGTATGCCGCGAGGCCCAAATGCCCGAGCAGTTGATGCAGCCGCGACCCGAGTTGATGGCGATGCTCTCGACCATCAGTTCGAGGTGCTTCTCCCAGTTGTCCACTTCGTCGTCGCCCAGGATGATCTTGCTGAAGCCCGGTCCGTGGGCCTGCACGCGCGGGTTTCCCTTGTAGCGCTCGACGGTCGCCGTGCCGCCGAAGATCATAGCCCGCGTGCAATGTTCGAGCACCGCGGCGCCCGCTTCGGGGCCACCGGGATAAATGCAAAAGACCTCGGCCGGAATTCCTGCCTCGATATACGCCGCAATCATGCGGTACGGCGTCCACGGCTCTTGCGGGCCCGGCTTGAGCACCAGGCCCATTTGCAGCGGAATGACCGGCAGCCAGAGGGTATGCACGCCGGGCGAGTTCGACGGCAGCACCGCGCTGAGCACGGGTGACTGGGCTTGGTAGCTGACCACGACGCCGCGGCCTTCCTCGCCCCAGCCCTTGGTCAAAATGTCGAGCGGCAGCCCGCGGGTCAGGCAGTCGAGAATCTTCCCCATGTTGGCCAAGACGAAGGCGTTCTTGCCCATGTTCATTTTGCACATGTGCTCGGGCAGGCCGGTGCTGGCCGATTGCTGGTGCGCGAAATCGTCGGGCGTTTGCGTGCCGTCGCCGATCGTCAGCGTTGCCTTTTCGTAGAGCTCGCCCGCCTTCTTTACCTTCTCCAGCAGGTCGCTAATGGGAATCTGCCGCAAAATATCGCGGGCCTTTTGCGCCGTCCGCATGTCGCGGCCGATGATGCCGCCGTTGGCCTGGCTGACCTGGGCGATCGGCTCGCCGGTCATAAAGTGCTTGACTTCATCAACTTCGAGCGACTCATACGGCTTGCCCCATCGAAGGGCAGGGATTTTCAGTACGGACACGGGCGGGCTCCGGGAAAGTTGTGCTGAGCAGTTTGCAGCAAGTCGTCAGTCAGATTATCTGCGTGACTCTTCTTTTTTAACGCAAAGGCGCAAAGACGCGAAGCCCGCAAAGATATTCTCATCAACTGAATTGCTTTGCATCTATGCGTCCTTTGGTGCGTCAGGCAAGTTTGATGGCTCTTTTCAGTTGAAAGGAACTGAACA
>JBBDYF010000117.1:0-6972 GCA_040901775.1 Pirellulaceae bacterium
CCAATCGAAAACCGACATAGTGGTCCGCCTCTGAACAACGCCTTCGTGGGCCGGTTCGATACGCCCTAGAGCTTCGTCAGTCCTGAGTTGAGGGGGTAGGACGGGTCGGGAGACCCGTCCTACGATCCATCGTTTCAATGTTGACTCTGCCCTAGAGCAAGCTGGCAGCAAACCTTGTATCGTACCGGGCCGAGAACCGGCGACAAGGCGCGATGCGGCTTCGCGCCGGGCCAGACACCTGGCTGCCCAACCGTTGCAGTTGGCCCGCCATCCCGGCACAATAACGGCTCGCGCCGGCTGGCGCACCCGTCCCAGCCTTTAACTTGTTCCCCGCGCCGACTCGTCGCGCGCCAAATGAGGTGATGCACATGCCACGTCCGGTGACGCTCTTCACGGGCCAATGGGCCGATCTCCCGCTCGACAAGATGGCTCGCAAGACCAAGGAGTTCGGCTACGACGGCATCGAACTCGCCTGCTGGGGCGACCATTTTGAAGTCGATAAGGCCCTGGCCGACGACAACTACTGCCGTCGCAAACGCGAACTGCTCGACAGCTTGGACCTGCAGTGCCACGCGATCAGCGCCCACCTGGTCGGCCAGGCGATCTGCGACACGATCGACGAGCGGCACAAGGCGATCCTCCCCCCGGCAGTTTGGGGCGACGGCCAGCCGGACGGAGTGAACAAGCGGGCGATCGAAGAGCTGAAAAACACGGCCCGGGCCGCCAAGCGGTTTGGTGTGAGCGTGGTCAACGGCTTTACCGGCAGCTCGATCTGGCACCTGCTCTACAGCTTTCCGCCGGTGCCGGGCAAGATGATCGACGACGGCTTCAAGCTGTTTGCCGAACGGTTCAACCCGATCCTCGACGTTTTCGCCGAGTGCGGAGTCAAGTTCGCCCTGGAAGTGCATCCGACCGAGATCGCCTTCGACATTCACACTGCCCAGCGGGCCCTCGAAGCGATCGACAACCGCCCCGAGTTCGGCTTCAACTTCGATCCCAGCCACCTGCACTGGCAGGGGGTCGATTCGGTCGAGTTCATCCGGGCCTTTCCCGAGCGGATTTACCACGTCCATGTGAAGGACGCGATCGTCACGCTCGACGGCCGCAGCGGCATCCTGGCGAGCCACCTCAACTTTGGCGATCCGCGCCGCGGGTGGGATTTCCGCAGTCCAGGCCGTGGCACCGTCAATTTCGAAGAGATCATCCGGGCGCTCAACGTGGCGAAGTACGAAGGGCCCCTCTCGGTCGAATGGGAAGACAGCGGCATGGACCGCGAGTTCGGCGCACGCGAGGCGTGTGGCTTCGTCCGCTCGAAGGATTTTGCCTCGAGCGGCCGCGCGTTCGACGCCGCGTTTGAGAAGGCATAAGGAACTGAGAAACAGGCACTGGGGTGACTTCAACCCCAGGATTTTGAACAGAAGGTAACGAAGGGAACAAAGAGGAGAGAGAGGATTTCAATCAGCAACTTCCTCCTTCGTTTTCTTTGTTGCCTTCTGTTCGTTTCCGCTGCCAGCCCGGTAGGTTATGCTTCAGCATAACGTATTTAACAGTTAGTGAGGAGTTATGCTAAAGCATAACCTACGTCCTTTGTTGCCTTCTGTTCGTTTTGGAAGAGGCATTTTACGGGGCCAAGTGCATGGAACTGCTCGATCCGTTCGGCAACCGCCTGCGCCTGAACGAACGGCTGCCGACGGCGATGGCATAGCCGCTAGACTCCGTCCCAAGGGTCCTCCCTGGGACGAAAATAACCCGCGGCTCCGCCCTCGTGCATTGGGCGGCTCCGCAGCGAGGTCATACAGACTTTGTAAAGCGACGCCGACTGCCGGGGTTCGCTGCGCGAACCCCAGCCACCCGGTAAGCGGACGACTCGATCTCAACCGCTCCGAATCACTGCCGCGATACCGCGTCGCAAATGACCATCCGGTGATCCGAATGAGTGGTTTTCCTGGCGAAGGTCTGGATCGGAACAAGCCGCGCGCCGGTCCAAATCTGATCGACCCGAAACAGCGGCCAGTCGTTGGTCCCGCTCGCGCCCCAGCCGATGCCGCGCCGGGCGAAGGTGTCGGTAAATTGGGGTCGCAGTTCGTCCAACGCTGCGTCGAGCGGCATGGTGTTGAAATCGCCCCCGATGATTATGGCTGAGGAATCCTCTGTTTCGCCGATGATCGCCATAAGCTCAGCAAGCTGGCGGCGGTGCAACTGCCGGAGCTGACGATGCTCGGCCCAAAATTCCGACGTCCACGGATCGAGTCGCGACGGTGGAGGCGCCAGCCGCAGGCTGACGCACTCAATCTCCGGACCCTCGGATAAGCGAACGCTCGCCCCCACAAAGGTTCCGCTTTCGTCCTGGAGCTGGTTGCGGATGGTTCCGCGGGCCAAGATCGCGACATCGCCGGCCGTGCAAAACTCGCCTTCCCCTCCAAACAGCTCGGCGGTCATCCGGGCGAGCGCTGCGCTGCCCGGCGCTTCCTGCAGCAAGACGACATCCGCGCCGGCGAGTTGCAGATCGGCCAGGCAGCGCTCGCCGCCCGCGCAATTCAGCGAAACGATTCGCAGCGGTTGGCCTGGCGGGGCACCCGTCCCAGGCAGATGGCTGGCTGCCAGGCGGGCCAGCGCGGGAAGCTCTTCGACCCAGCCGCAGGCAAAAAACAGCCAACAAGCGGCCAACGCCACGGCGAGGCGAGGGAGTCGGGCTCGCCAAACGCAGCAGGTTGCCGAAAGCCCCGCGACAAGCCAGCACCAAGGGGGAACGAGCGTTAGCGCCGCCAGTTGGTCGGGCCGCCACATACAGCCCAGAATCGCGACCAGACCAATCAGCATGGGAATGGTCGCAAAAATCGCTCGCGCACCGGCAATCCACGTCGAGCGACAAGAGGAAGTGGCCATGCTACTTTCTGACCCCTTTTGGTGGTCATTTTCGCGCGGGGAGAGGGTTCCTGGCACAGCCGCCTAGCCTGGTTCAGTTTAACACCGCTTGCCAGCGAACAGCGGCGGTGTTGCCGGAACGCTTCTGCGAAGCGTCGCTAAGCGCCGGGAAACGCTTCTGCGAAGCTAAGCGATGAGCCGGCTTTGCCCAAAAACGACCGCTTGCCCATAAACTCGGCGGTCTGCCCAAAAACGGCGGTGAGGCGGGCCGGCTAAGCTTGGCAAGCCAAATGACTGTCGAGGGCAGTAACTACGTGAGCCGAGTTGGCCTCGCACGCGGCAAATCGTGCCGGACCGGCAGCTTCTTTTTCTAGGCACGCCCCTGCAACATGGTCAGGTCTAATTCGCGGCGTTCCAATGTCGCGACTATTCTTGCGACCCTGTTGTTGTATGTCTGGGTCTGAGGAGTCGAGCATAGACCGCACGGACTGCTTTTGAATTGCGATGTCGTCGATGCTTGCTTTGGGCCAGCCTTTTGAATTGATAAGCGGGTGTCCTGCGCAGCGAAATACGGCAACTACAAACGTCGCGCAGTTTAGCCCGGAATCTTCGTTGCCAAATTTCACCTCACCAGTGCGTTCATCGAACGCGACATCCTCATCGTGCTTTAGGCTGTATGGAATGTTTCGCTTTGGGATATTGTCGGCAACCAGCCCGCAGAACACAGCTAGCCACAGTCGATGCGCCGGCTTCGCCACGTCTGGAATCGCACAAACTACAGGCCCCGTCACGAAGTAATTGTAAAGCGATCGGTGCCATCCGAAGTGGAGTTTCTTAACCTCATTTTCTCCAGTTCGATGAACGATCCCTGCATGCAAATTGCATTGCTGGTTCCGCTCAACGGATACCGACACCCACTGAGTGTCTACGGGATTGGTTGTTAGGCGATCCAGATCCATTGGAGTTTTATTTGTATCTCGCCAGCAACTCGGATGCCTCATTCTCACCGCTTTCATGCGATACGCGAGCAAACGCACGGTCATAGAAACTGGCGCGAAATCCCAATTTGCCGCGTGCCGCCAGGGTGATTCCAAGAAACGCAACAAGCACGGGCGCGGAAAGCTCGTCCGCCTTGGCGGCTGTCAGCATCGCGTCGCATTCCGGGAACTTCCCAGAATTCAGCAACTCATCGACGTATCGGGCCACTCGCTCCATTGCCTGCCGATGAAGGCCGCGTGAATCAAGGCCGTAGATCGTATCAAGCTCATCCGCGGTTCGCGCACGATCGTCGTCGGGCACAACCGTGCGATTGTCTGCAAAACATACGAACAGTAAATCGTCAACAGAAAAAGCAGGTGCACGCGCCGCCGATTCTGCCGGAGGCGATTTCTGCGGTGAGGCGGCATCTTGCGAGAGAGTCAGTTTCAGTTCAATCGAGCGCTGCAAAGCATCCTGCAAAGCATTCTGCACGACGACCCGGAAACGCGGGCGAGTGGCGCGCGCAACGGACGCCCTAGGGTTCTCGTCAAAATCGGATAGTTCAACTAGACAGGACTCAAATACGGCCATTATGGAACGTCTCCAAGTGCAGCGATCTCCGACCCGAATCGCACCAACTCTTCCCAGAGAGGCAGTAGTCGGTCGCGAGGCAATTCTTCCTTTCGCTCGGCATGAGTGTTGATGTCAATCTGGAGCATGCAACCATACGTCTCGCGACTAATAGCGCGGGCTGCCCCGCTGGCCATAACTTGCATTCCCACTTCCATTTTGACGGCGGACCAAGTCGATAGACGATTGATTTCCAGGCCCGACAGACCAGACGCGCTGCTTCGCTTGCGGTTAATGCGATACTGAAAATCAGTCGATGACTGGTCAACCTTGACGGCACTCAACCAACGATCAAGAAGTTCATAGGATGGCTCTCGTCCCTCAGTAGGAATGAGCAGTTTTGCCCCAAATGCTAGCCGGCGTATTGGGGGGCATGAATCATTTAGCCATCTAGCCATCAGCGACGAAAACCTGCCGCACGTCTCCGGAAACGGCCCCGCGAACGGGACCGCCCCTACGCCGTCAGCGGCCGAAATTTTGACAAGTGGTCCCAAAGTCCATTTGACGCGAAGCGCGTCAATTGTCAGGAACAGCGATTTCTCGTCAAAAGCGCCGACATCGACTCTCTCGTGCCGTTTTCTTGTGGACTCGTAGTCGGCACCGGCCAACGACTCCCACCAAGATTGCTCAAGCGCGCGCTCTGGCTCAATCGGAAAACCGATCAGCTCCAGGTTGGATGCCTGCCAAAAATCGACAAGCGGAACGCCTAATTGGCTCATTTTGATACCGTCAAAAACATATGGCGATTGTAGCGGCCCTCGAAAGCGGGGTCAATTCTCTACTTGTGTCCATCGGCTTGTTTGATGCGCTTCTGCGCTTCACGTAGCAGAATTGGCCGTGCCCATGCAGCCATATCCGAGTCGCAAAGCTGCGCGGCCCGCATAATCAGTTCCCTTTGCTCTTCAGTCACGGGAACCCGTAGATGAATTCTCTTGCGATCAGCCTCGTCTTTTGCTGGCCTAGACATGCCATAAGTATAGCTAACATAACGCCACAAGCAAGGCTTGACTGTTAGCTATAGTTTAGCTACAATAACTCCCGTTGGGCAGCGAATGACCAACAGAAAACCCCGCGACTGCTTGAACAGCCACGGGGTACCACAATCCGACGTTTCCGCCAGACTGCATTGGCAAAGTCATTCTAGCGAAAACGTCCCAGCCGGGGAACACTCCGCCATGACTGACACGAACGCCTCAGTTTTCGATCCAGTAGCCGCCCGCGAACATCGCGGATTGGCGATTGCCGCCACCTGCAAACTGCGACAGAAAGGCCAAGTCTGGATCGTCCCAAGCCAAGGTAGCAAGGGCCATTACACGGTTTGCCCGGACAAAACGAACCCGCACTGTTCATGCCCGGACCATGAAACCACCGGCCTCCGATGCAAGCACATCATCGCAGTGCAGATTGTGCTCAAGCGAGAGATGGATGAGTCCGGCAATGTCACGGAATCACGAATGGTAACGATTACCGAAACCCGCAAGACGTACTCTCAGAACTGGCCCGCCTACAACGCAGCCCAGGTAAACGAGAAAGCCTTGTTTCAGTCGCTGCTCCGCGATTTGTGCCGCACGATTCCAGAGCCAGAGCGGACTTGCACGGGTCGCAAGCCACTCCCACTGGCCGATGCCATTTTCGCCGCCACATTCAAGGTGTACTCCACCGTGAGCGGCCGGCGATTTATGACCGACATGCGGGACGCCCACGACAAGGGGCACGTCGGCCGCCTGCCGTGCTACAACTCGATCTTCAACGTGTTCGACGATGAAAGCACGTTCGACGTACTGCAATCGCTGGTCGTTAAATCAGCGGCTCCGCTCACGGCCATCGAAACTAAGTTCGCCTGCGATTCGTCGGGGTTCTCGTCCAGCCGCTTTGACCGATGGTTCGACCACAAATACGGCGAAAACCGCATTCGCCGGGCCTGGGTCAAGGCGCACGTGATGTGCGGCGTAAAGACGAACATCGTTACGGCGGTTGAAATTCACGATCAGCACGCAGGCGATGCTCCGCTGCTTGAACCGCTGCTCAACACGACGGCCAAGAACTTCACGGTCAAGGAAGTGTCCGCCGACCTTGGATACTCCAGCGCTCACAACCTGCACGTGATTAAGGACATGGGGGCCGCTCCGCTGATTCCCTTCAAGGTCAACGCAACGCCGGCGATGGGCGGACTGTGGGGCCGCTGCTACCACTACTTCAGCCTGCACCGCGAACACTTTTTGGCCCGCTATCACCTGCGGTCAAACGTCGAAAGCACCTTCAGTATGGTCAAGGCGAAGTTTGGGGACAGCGTGCGGAGCAAACTGGACGTGGCCATGAAGAACGAAGTGCTGGCCAAGTTTTTATGCCACAATATCTGCTGCCTGATTTCTGCGATTTACGAACTCGGACTCAGCCCCACATTCCTAACGGACGACGGCTGCCCAAAAACGCTGTTGCCTGCCCAAGAACTCACCCTGAATTAGGAGTTGTTGGGCAAAGCCCCATGAGCCCACCGCC
>JBBDYF010000117.1:6982-28515 GCA_040901775.1 Pirellulaceae bacterium
TCCGCGGCCTACCACCGGTGGTAGGCCGCGGACGGGGTGCTACAAGATATGGTGCTTCTCTTGACAGTAGCGCAAGACTGTATAGGATCGTCATCGAGTCGGATTCTCTCGATTCGCACTGGCCGCGGCTATGCAGCGTCGGGGAATCGCGCGACCGGCCAGCGGCTTTGGTTCGTTATGCTAATCGGTCGTATAAACGAAACGGGTTTGGCGAATCGTTAATAATGGCGTAAGTGCCGGACATTCAACGAGTTGCAAGTTATTAGCGAAACTAGCGCCGGCGAAAAACGGCAAAAGCGATAAGCGAAACCGAGGCCCGGCCGCACCTCGAATCAACCCGCGCGGTGTAAACACCGAGCGTGTCACCTGATGCCGCGTAACGGCCGATCTTTCTTGCATCCCCGGCCGAACTCGGTGACAATTACAAGCGGCAAATTACAGTCGTTCTGTCTGCTATCAACCCTTGCTTGGCGAGGTGTCCCATGTTTCGCGCCAACCGTCGTCAGTGGATGCAGGCCGCCTCCGTGGGTCTTTTGGGAACCAGCGCGAGCGGCTGGTTTCCGGCCTTGGCCGGCGAACTGGCGGCCGATCCGCAGCGCCGCCGGCATTGCATTCTGCTTTGGATGACCGGCGGGCCGACGCAAACCGATACCTTCGACATGAAGCCGGGGCACGCCAACGGCGGCGAGTTCAAGGAAGTGGCGACCAAATCGCCGGGTTTACGATTCAGCGAGCACCTGCCGAAGCTCGGCGAGATGGCCGAGCGAATGGCGGTCGTCCGCGGCCTGAGCACCAAGGAAGGGGATCACGGCCGCGGGACGTTCGTCGTCCGCACCGGCCAAAAGCCGCAAGGACCGATTCAGTATCCGGCGATTGGCTCGTCGCTATCGAAAGCGCTCGGGCGCGACGACGATGCGGTGCCCCACTACGTCAGCATTTCTCCGTACCGGGCGTTCAACCAGGCAGCGTTCGGGCCGGGCTTTCTCGGGCCGCGATACGCCCCGCTGACTGTCGGCGCTACCGACGGTTTTCAGGCGCAGGCACCCGCAGCCGCGGGCAGCTATGCCGAACTGAAAGTGGACGACCTCGCGCCTTCCGCGGGGGTCGAGCCGGAGCAATTCGCCACGCGACTCGAATTGTGGCGGTCGCTGCAAAGCGAGTTTCTGGCCACCCATCGCGGCGCTTCGCCCGTCGCCCATCAAACGGTGTACGACCGGGCCTTGCGGCTAATGAATTCGAGCGCCGCCAAGGCGTTCGACCTGGCGGAAGAGACGGCCAGCGTGCGCGATGCCTACGGCCCAGGCCGCTTTGGCCAAGGCTGCCTGATGGCTCGCCGATTGATCGAGCGGGGCGTCTCGTTCGTGGAGGTGACTCTGGGAAGCGTGGGAAACGACATCTTCGGCTGGGATACGCATCTCAACAACTTTGCAGCCGTTAAAACGCTGTCGGCCGAGTTGGATGCCGGCTGGGGCACCCTGATGAAAGAGCTGGCCGAGCGCGATCTGCTCGATTCGACCACGATCCTGTGGATTGGCGAATTCGGCCGGACGCCCAAGATCAACCCGCAGGGGGGGCGCGACCACTTTCCCGCCGCCTGGAGCTGCGTCTTTGCCGGCGGCGGCATTCAGGGGGGGCAGGCATTCGGCAAGACCAGCGAGAGCGGCGAGGAAGTGACCGACGGCAAGGTCGATGTTCCGGATGTCCTGGCCACGCTCTGTGCCGCGGTGGGGGTCGATCCCGGAACGCAGAATGTCTCGGAACAGGGTCGCCCGTTGAAACTGGCCGAGGGGAAAGCGATTACTCAGGTATTGTCGTAAGTATTGTAAAGGCAAGTAGTTGCGAATGTTTTCGACGACGGTTCGTCCAAGTCCTGTTTAGCTTGCGGGAGGTAATTAACCGCTACAGATTGCAGATTCAGCATGGGGCGGGCCGATGAAACCAAGTGCCTATCGTCGATAGTTGACTTTCTTTAGCAACATTGTAATATTCGACGTGCTTGGTACTCAGGATTCCCCCATGTCGAGCTCCGTCGCCTACCTGCCCGCTATGACCGCCAGCTCCGATCTGCCGATGCTGGAACGGAGCGAGCGGCCAGCGGCCAACCCGTCGCCGCAAACGGCCGATGGCCGGCTGGTGCTCACGCCGGAGTTGCAAGCAGAGATCGAAGAGGCGAATGCCAAGCTCGAACTGGCGGAGCCGCAAGACATTCTCCGTTGGGCGACGCATCGCTTCGGTGCGCGATTTACGATGGCCACCGCCTTCGGTCCCGAAGGGATGGTGCTGATCCACATGCTGGCTGAAATCGCGCCGAACACGCCGATCTTCAATCTGGAGACGGGTTATCAGTTCGCCGAGACGCTGGAGCTGCGCGAAGAGGTGCGGCGGCGCTACGGCATTGAGGTCGAACTGAAACGCCCGGAAACCACGGTCGAGCAGTACGAGCAACTGCACGGCGGGCCACTCTACAAGACGCAGCCCGATCAATGTTGCTTCGATCGCAAGGTGAAAGTGTTGCAGCAGGCAGTGCTGGGCAAGCACGCTTGGGCGAGCGCCATTCGTCGCGATCAGAGCCCCGACCGGGCGCAAGCGCCGATCGTCGGCTGGGACAAGAAGTTCAGCCTGGTGAAGGTTAGCCCGCTTGCCAACTGGACGAAGCAAGACGTGTGGGGACTGATCACCAAGCACGACATTCCTTACAACCCGCTGCACGACCAAGGGTACACCAGCATCGGCTGTTGGCCCTGCACGCGGGCCGTCCTGCTGGGCGAAGACGAACGGGCCGGCCGGTGGAGCAGCTTTGCCAAGACCGAGTGCGGCCTGCATTCACAGTAAAAGACTTCACAGTAAGGCTTAGCGTGAATGTCACCGCCAAAACCGAATACGCCTGCATCGCGGTGTTGGAACTGGCCGCCCGGCACGAAGTGAGCGAACCGGTTCGCATCCGCGATATTGCCCAGACGCACGGAATTCCCTCGCGGTTTCTCGTGCAAATTCTCTTGCAACTCAAATCGGCTGGCCTGGTCGTCAGCCTGCGCGGCGCGAGCGGCGGCTATCGCCTGGCGAAAGAGCCGGCAGACATCACCCTGCACGAAGTGATGAGCGCCGTCGATAACCAATCGGCCACGATCGAGTCGAGTGCGGGGCGCGTCACGCCGACGACCCGCGTTTTGCTCGGCAATTGGAAACGCGTTGCCGCCCGCGAGCGGGAACTGCTCGGCGCGGTCACCTTCGGCGACCTGGTGCGCCAGTTGCAAACCCAGGGCGAGGCGATGTACCACATTTGACGCGCTGCTAGCGCGCAGCGGCGTTTACTTCACCCGCGTCATCTCGAACAAGTTCGTCGCTTGGGGGCCGAGGAAGCCTTCGAACCGTACTTTCTTTCCCGTTTCCGAATCGATTGCCGCATCCCGCTCGGCGAGTTCGAAGTAGGCATAGGTCCAAGGCATGGAGGCTGGAAGACCCCGGTCGCTGACCTGCACGTCGATCTGCACCGCTTCGGTCGCACTTTGCCGCAGCTTGCTCCCGCGTTCTCCCTCGATCTCACGCTTCATCGGAACTCCCGCGGCCATCAGCGCGGCGATGGTCTTTTCCAGGTCGTCGAGCGCCGGCACGCCGTGCGAGTTCACCAGCGACGTGAAGTGGTTGACGTGGTAGCCATGCACCAACACCCAGGCCGCATATTGGCTGGCCTGGTTCAGCGCCAGCACGTCTTCGCGCGGCGGCAACTCCCAGGGAAGCTCGTGGAACTGGGCCGCCACCTGCGGCAACAGCTCTTCGGCCGGCGATTCGTCCTGATCCAACTGATGCAGGGCCGCCAACAGGTTTTCGCTGGCCGGGGGCCGATGGCTGCGAACCGCCCGGCCGACGATCGCCCGCTGCTCGGCGGGCAACTCCCACACCTTGAGTTCCGAGATGAACAGCTTGGGAAACTGCGGATTGATGTGTTGAAAGTGAATCGCGCTGAGCTGCTTGTTCTCGAAGTGATAGCTCCCCGCGGCCCGGTAACCGAGCGCTTCGAATATCCGCGAGAGCGACGCGATGCCCACCAGCGGCTGCTGGCAGGCAAATGTGCGAAAGGCGATGTGGTCGTTGAAGAACGTCGCCCCGGCTTGCCGAATGACCTGCTCGTAGGTTTGCACGTACGAGACCCGGCGGCGGTAAGTGTCCCACAGCGTGTCGAACAACCGGGCGGCGAACCGCTCGCGCGCCGAACTGACGGGGATCGAGGCGTGCGGGCCGGCGGTCATGGCAGGCGCTCCGGGCGAGTCGGCTTCAATTTGATAAGTAGAACCGCGGCTTGGCAACGTCGGATTGGCCGTCACAATTGGTTCTGGGCCGAACATCGCTTGTCCCGCCATAATAGCGGGGTAGGATTTGAAGGAGGATCCCCCATGCCCGAACCTGCCCAAGAATTGCCGGCGCCCTTTCTGAGAACCGCTCTGCCCGGCCCGCGCGGCCAGCGACTCATTGCCGCCGACGAGCAGTACACGTCGCCGTCTTACACGCGGGTCTATCCGCTGGCGGTCGAGCGCGGCTACGGCGCGGTGATCGAGGATGTCGATGGCAACCGCTTTCTCGATTTCACGGCCGGGATTGCCGTCTGCTCGACGGGCCATTGCCATCCGCGGATCGTTGCCGCGATTCAGGAGCAAGCGGCCAAACTGATCCACATGTCGGGGACCGATTTTTACTACGCTCCGCAAGGAGACCTGGCCAAAAAGCTGGCCGAGATGGCGCCGGGCAGCGGCGCCAAACTGGTCTTCTTTACCAACAGCGGCGCCGAATCGGTCGAGGCGGCTTTCAAGCTGGCCCGCTATCACACCGGCCGCCAGCACATGATCGCCTTCTTCGGCGGTTTTCACGGGCGGACGATGGGGGCCCTTTCGCTGACCGGCAGCAAGGTCGTGCAGCGCCGCGGCTTTGCTCCCTTGATCCCCATGGTGAGCCACGTCGATTATCCCAATTGCTACCGCTGCGCGCAACGACCGAGTACCGCGCTGGCCTCGTGTTGTTTGGACTCCCTTAATCAGCTCGAGGACCTGTTCAAGCGCACGGTCGCTCCGCAGGAAGTGGCAGGGATCATCGTCGAGCCGATCCAAGGCGAAAGCGGCTACATTGTCCCGCCCCCCGAGTTCCATCGCGAGCTACGCCGGCTGTGCGACCGGCACGGCATCCTGTACATCGCCGACGAAGTGCAGTCGGGCATGGGCCGCACGGGCAAGATGTTCGCGCTTGAGCACTGGGGAGTCGTGCCCGACATTGTGTGCCTGGCCAAAGGAATTGCCAGCGGCATGCCGTTGGGGGCCATTATCGCCCGGGCCGAGCTGATGGACTGGGGCCCCGGCTCGCACGCCAGCACGTTCGGCGGCAACCCGGTTTCGTGCGTCGCCGCGCTCGAAACCATCAAACTGTTGGAAGATGGCCTGATGCACAACGCGGCGACCGTCGGCGAACACTTGCAGGCACGGCTGCGCGAGCTGGCCTCCCGGCATCGCTTGATCGGCGACGTGCGGGGCCTGGGCCTGATGGTGGGTATGGAACTGGTACGCGACCGCACCACCAAGGAGCACGCCTCGACCGAAAGGGACGAAATCGTTCAGCTTTGCTTCCGCCGCGGGCTGCTGCTGCTCGGTTGCGGGCCGAGCACCATCCGCTTCTGCCCGCCGCTGGTAATCACCCAGGAGCAGTGCGACGTGGCGGTGGGAATCTTGGACGAGGTGCTGGCGAAGTGGGATGGAGTTTAGCCAGTTGAGTAGGAGAGGGGCAGTTCAAACTGCCCCTCTCCTACTCAACTGGCTCACATTCTTTTTCGTTTTGGAAAAAAGAGGTAGTGCCATGTTTGACGAGGTTCTGTCCGGGCTTGGAATTGGCGAGAGACAGGACGGCGTCTATGCCGGAGAGTGGCTCGCGGACTCGCGAGGCGAGCAGCTCGTCTCGCTCAACCCGGCGACCGGGCAGCCGCTGGCCAGCGTGGCCGCGGCAACGCGCGACGACTACGAGCGGGCGATCGAGACTTCGCGCCTGGCATTCGATCGCTGGCGGCTCGTTCCGCCGCCGCAGCGCGGCGAAGTGGTGCGGCAGATCGGACTGGCTCTGCGCGAAGCTCAAGACGACCTGGGCCTGCTCGTCACGCTCGAGACGGGCAAGATCAAAAGCGAGGGGCGGGGCGAAGTTCAGGAAATGATCGACATGTGCGACTTCGCCGTCGGACTGTCTCGGCAGCTTTACGGCCTGACCATCGCCAGCGAACGGCCCAGCCATCGGATGTTCGAGCAGTGGCATCCGCTAGGGCCGGTCGGCGCGATCACCGCCTTCAATTTTCCGGTCGCGGTCTGGAGCTGGAACGCCGCCCTGGCCCTCGTCTGCGGCGACACCGTCGTCTGGAAACCGTCGGAGCTGACCCCGCTGACCGCCGTAGCCGTGCAGCACATCGTCAACCGCGTGCTCGAGCCGCGGGGACTCGCCGGAGTGCTGAACCTGGTGGTTGGCGGCCGCGAAGTCGGCCAGTGGCTCTCTGCCGACGAGCGACTGCCGCTCGTCTCGGCCACGGGAAGCACGGCGATGGGCCGCTCGGTAGCCGCCACCGTTGGCCAGCGGCTGGGCCGGACGCTGTTGGAACTGGGGGGCAATAACGGCCTGATCCTCACCGCATCGGCCGACCTCGATCTGGCTCTGCGAGCGGTGCTGTTCGCGGCGGTCGGCACCGCCGGGCAGCGCTGCACGACGCTGCGGCGGCTGATCGTTCACGAGTCGATCGTCGAACCGTTCGTCGAGCGGTTAGCCGCGGCCTACAAATCCATCCAGCCGGGCGACCCGTGGGAGGACGGCGTGCTGCTGGGGCCGCTGATTCGCGAGTCGGCGGCCCAGCAATTTGAAGCCGCCGTCGCAACGGCCCAAGTCCAAGGGGGCCAACTCGTTTGTGGCGGCAGCCGGATCGAGCGGCCGGGATTTTACGTGCAGCCGACGATTGTCCGGGCCCATCCCGGCATGCAGATCGTCAAACAGGAGACTTTCGCTCCGATCCTTTACGCGTTGACCTACAAGACGCTCGACGAGGCGATCGCGCTGCACAACGCCGTGCCGCAAGGCCTGTCGAGCGCGATCTTTACCGAGCGGTTTCGAGACGCCGAGTTGTTCCTCAGCGGCGTCGGCAGCGATTGCGGGATCGCCAACGTCAACATCGGTACCAGCGGGGCCGAAATCGGCGGCGCGTTCGGCGGCGAGAAAGAGACGGGGGGCGGCCGCGAAGCGGGCAGCGACGCTTGGAAGGCTTACATGCGTCGGCAAACCTGCACGCTCAACTACGGCGGAGACCTGCCGCTGGCCCAGGGCGTGAAGTTCGACATTCCGTAGGGCAAGCGGCCAGCTACCGGAATGCTACTCGTGCCGCAGGGCTTCGATGGGGTCCATCTTGGCCGCGCGGAACGCCGGGTAAATCCCGAAGACGACGCCCACGAGCACAGAAATGCCAAACGCCAGCGGCAGCGACAGGAGCACGATCTGCGGCTCGATGCGCTGCACCTCGGGCGGCAGCGTGGCCATCATGTCCGGCGCGTAGGTATTGAGCAGCCAGCGGATGCCGATGATGACCGCCGGGCACAACAGCCCGGCCAGGATGCCGGTGATGCCGCCGACCACCGAGAGCGAGATCGTTTCGACCAGAAACTGCATGATGATGTGCGACCGCGTCGCGCCCAAGGCGCGGCGAATGCCGATCTCGCGGGTCCGCTCGGTAACCGTGGCCAGCATGATGTTCATGATGCCGATGCCGCCGACCAGCAGCGAGATCGCCGCGATCAGCCCCATGAAGCACATGAAGATCAGCTTTTGGGTGCGGGCCTGCTCGAGCAGTTCCTCCGGCACCGTCACCGCCACGTCCAGTCGCGACGGCGATTCGATCCGCCCGCCGGCCGACGCCAATCGCACGTTCGTCTCTTCTTGGCTGCCCGGCTGCGGTTTTCGGCCGGAAGTTTCGTTGCCCACGCCCAGCGTCTTGCGCACCAGGTCGGCCGTGATCTTGACGTTGTCGATGGAATCGACCCGCAGCGTAATCTGGTTCAGCTCGACGATCTCGGCCGTGCGCGAGCTGCCGCGACGGGTGTAAATGAAGTCGCCGACGCGCTGGCGGAGCGTGCTGATCGGGATGTAAACGTCGTTGTTGAAATCCTGCGCTTCCAACGAGCCGCCGATGGCCGCCGAAGGCGTTCGATACTTCAGTACACCGACAATCTGATAAAAATCCTTGCTTTCCGCCAGGAAAACCCGGCGGCCGATCGGGTCTTCAAACGGGAACAGCGTTTCGGCCGTGCCGCTGGAGATGACGCAATAGTTTTGCCGCTCGTCCACGTCGGCTTCGGTCAGAATGCGGCCCCGAAAAAGTTCGAGCCTCGTCACCTCGAAATATTCGGGCGTGCAGCCGACCAGCCGCCCGTCGAGATTGCGGCCGTTGAAGGTAAAGGTGCGGCGGACCTCGCGAATCGGCAGGGCCGATTTCACGGTGGGGATCGTCTGGACCAGGAGGTCGAATTCTTCGCGTTTCAGGCCATAAGGAACTGGCCCGGAAGAATTCGCCGTCACCTCGACCGGCGGTTTAACCGAACGAATGATGATGTTGTCGGCCCCCAGCCCGGCGATCTGCCGCTGGATTTCCTGGCTGATCCCTTCGCCGATCGCCAGCAGCCAGATGACGCTGGCCACGCCGATAAAAATGCCCAACACCGTCAGCAGCGACCGCATTGGGTGCAGCAGCAGGCTCTTCAAACCGAGTTGAAACGTACGCAGAAAAAACATGACGATAAGCCTTATGCGACAGCCCTACGCGACCTCCGCCGCCACCGGGGCGCCCCTCAAACGATCGCCGGCCGGGTCGGTTCCCGGCAGGGGCCGATGCGGCTGCGGCGTGCGGCGGTGCTCGTTGGGGTGATCCGTTTGGACGAGACCATCGCGCAAGCGGACGATTCGCTTGGCGTTGGCCGCCACATCGTCTTCGTGCGTCACCATGATGATGGTTCGCCCTTCGTCGTTCAGTTGGCGGAACAGCGCCAAAATCTCTTCGCTGGTGACCGAGTCCAAGTTGCCCGTCGCTTCGTCCGCCAGAATGAAGTAGGGGTCGTTCACCAGGCTGCGGGCAATCGCCACCCGCTGTTGCTGGCCGCCGGAAAGCTGCGTGGGCCGGTGACTGAGCCGATCGCCCAGGCCGACCAATTCGGCCAGTTCGCGGCACCGCCGCCGGCCGCGGGCCGAAAGTTTGCCCTGGTACAGCAGCGGCACTTCGATGTTTTCCAGCACCGTATATTGCTGAATCAGATTGTACGACTGAAACACAAAGCCGATCCGCGACGCCCGAATATACGACAACTGATCGTCGGTCATGCGGGCGACGTCGTCCTCGCCCAGAAAGAACTCTCCGTGCGACGGCTTGTCGAGACACCCGAGCAGGTTCAGCAAGGTGCTCTTTCCCGAGCCCGACGGTCCCATAATGGCGACGTAGTCACCGGCGGGCACATCGAAGCTGACCCCCCGCAGGGCGCGGACCGTTTCGCTTTTCAGGATGTAATCCTTGCTGATATCGACCATCCGGGCGGCCAGCGTCATTCTCCGCCTCCCGCCGCTTGCGCAGAACCGCCACCAGGAGCGCCAGCCTGGCCGACCCGTTGCTCGCGCATCCGCTGCATTTGGGCACCCGCGGCAACGGTCAGTTCGGCCCGGTCGAGAAACGTGTCTTTATTTGTGTCGGCATCGGCGACGCCTTGCTTGCGACGATCGTCCAGCGAGGCGATCTCATCCTTGGACAGCTTGCCGTCTTTGTCGGCATCGCTTTCCAGATAGCGAGCGACCAGCATCGTTGGCGTCATATTTCCGTTTCCACGGCCCTTCCCTTTGCCCCGTTCGCCGCGCGATCCGCCCGCCTCACCGGGACTGCCACTGCCCAGGCCTTGCGGCGCTTGGGCTGCCGCGAGCGACGCCCGGATTGCCATCGCTTCACCCGGCGTGGAACGCTCGATCTCGGCGACTTGGACCGGCGTTGCATCCTCCAGGTCCGGCAGGTCGAGCAACTTGCCGAAGCCGCGGGGATTCATCACCACCAGCTCATTTTCGGTCAGGCCCCCTTCGATGGTCATCACCTTGTCGTTCGACGAGCCGACCTGCACCTCGCGAGTTTCGTACGTTTCGCCCTTCTGCACCACCGTGAAATAGTGTCCCTTGTGTTCGGCCACAGCCTGCACGGGGATCTGCAAGGCATCGCTCTTTCGCTCGACGTGGATTCGGACCTCGGCGTTCATGCCGCTGCGCAAGCCGGGGGGCGGATTGAGGATGCGGACAAAGGTGGCGTACTTCTTGATGTTGCCGCTGGAATAGCCGCCGGGCTCGGCATATTGGTTGACCTTGATCACCTCGCCTTGGATCATTTGATCCTTCAAGGCATCGACCCGGATCGACACCGGCAGACCGGGGCGGACGAGGGTGATCCGGGCTTCGTTGACGGTCGCCTTGATCTGCATTTCGGCCGAGTTGGGCAGGCGAATGATCGTTTGGCGTTCGCGAACCGCGGCGCCCGCGGTCACCACGAACTCGGAATCGCCCCGCCACGAGTCGAATTCGTTGGCGTACACAACCTGCCCCGGCGACGGCGCGCGGATCGTACACTTGCCGATCTGCTCGTCGATCTCGGCGAGTTTGTCCTCTTCCAGCTTGAGGCTGCTATTTTCGTTGGCGACCTGGGCCTCGGCGGTGGCAATGGCGCTTTCAAAAACCTTCTGATTCTTCAACTTGGTATAGGTCCGCAAGACGTGCAGTTTGCTCTGGGCGATGTCGAGCGTGTTGCGGGCGTTATCGACGGCCAACTGCTCGCCTTCGAGTTGCAGCCCCGTCACCAGGTTCTTCGCCGCCAGCCGCTGGGCCGAATTGAGAGCCAGTTGCGTGCTGCGCAGGGCCTGTTCGCCGACGAACATCTCGGACAGGATCAGCTTCTCTTCCTGCTTGAACGTGCCTTCCAGATATTCGATGAGGGCGATCTCCGCCGCATCGAACGTGTTTTCGGCCTGTACGACCAGCGACCGCTGCCCGTTGACCTTGATGGATTGCGTGACCCGCTCTTGCTCGAGCGCGCTGGAATCGAGCTTGACCAGCACATCGCCGGCCTGCACTTGGGTGCCTTCGGGGATGACCTCGATAATGGTGACGCCGCCCCCCGAGCTTCCGCTGCCGCCGCCGCGCGAGCGAACCTCGCACTTTAACTCGATATTACTGGCGCTTTCCACTTCGCCCTGTTCGATGACCACATAGTCGTACGGTCCCCGCGAAACGCGGTTCACCAGCACCCGGGGCGCATCTTTACCGCTGCCGCGGCCCAGAAACCACCATCCCAAAAGTCCCGCGACGGCCACCACCGCTAGCGCTGCGAGCGCAAGCATGACCGTATTGCCGGAGCGAACGGGGTAACGACGCATAGAGGGGCGTTTCATACGCAAACCCTTACAAAAAAGAAGCGGAGGCGGGAGCGGCTGGGGTGGGCTGGGCGACTGGCGACTGCGGAAAACAGGCCGCCGTTTTCAGGCGGAGACCCGAGATTCGATCGACCAGCTCCGATGGATTCTATCCGGGCCGCAGGACGATGTCACCCTCTTTCCCGAATCTCTTTTCTACAGGAGGCTTGTCTTTCTATAGGAGGCTTGTCGGTGTCCCCCCGCAGTTCGTCGGCCTTACCCCGACCAATATCGACTCGACCAGCGAAAATCGCCTTCCCAAGCACCAACAAGGTCAAACCCCGCCGCGCAGGGAAAGTTCCTCCGGCGCTCAACCTAGTTCGCAATAATCGCCATAAGTTTTTTGATTATATATACTTACAGAGAAATGCGAAATTCGAGTTGCGGTCATCACCGCCGCTTGAAATCACCGCGAATACATTTTCCCGCAAAATAGGCGGTTTGGAGTGTCTGTTGGCGCGACACACCTGCAAATCCGACCTGTAGACTGACTTCCAGGCGATCAAACTGACAGCTCAGCGTCCATTTAATCTGGCCGCGCGACGATCACTTGGAGCATTCGCAGAACGGTCGAATGAACTTGGCCCACCTCTGACGGATTCCAATCCCGCCGTGAGCGCAGCTCCGCCATGTAGTCGGCAACGGCAACAAGCGCGTCGTCGTGGGCGTAGCAGCGATCCAAACACTCGCGGACGGCCGAATTGATTTTGGAGCGCAGTTGGTCCGGCACAGTAGAGCTCTCAGCTGGCGGGAGCGGGCAGAAGAGCACGGCCAAGAGAGCAATCCTTGTGCCGGGTACCGTACACAGGGCCAACGCCGGCTGTCGAGACGCGTTGAAGTCCTGTTGCGTTCGAGGAGCGCGAGTTGACCCGCGGCGGGAGCCAGCGCACACTAAATGTACTTCGTCCGAGAAGATCGTCTCGTTCGCGCCCAGGTTCTCCCCGTATGCCGCTCAGGATCAAATGCCCGGCCGGACATACCTTGGTCGTCGGCGACGATCGGGCAGGGCGAACGTTGCAATGCCCACGCTGCGGCGCAGCGGTCGTCGTCCCCGGCACTGCATCGCCCGTCGAACTTGAACTGGTTAGCGAACGACTCGCGGCAGCCGCGAGCAGCGAGGGACGAAGTTCCGAAGCCATTCAGCCGCTGACTGCCCCGCCGACAACTGCCGCCTGGAAAACGCAGCCTGCTGCCGGTCCCGCTCGTAAGCCACCAGCCGCTAAGCCACACGTCGTCAAACCGAAGAGTCGGGCCCTGCCGCCGCGACCTGCGCCACCCTTGCCCCTGTCGGCGTCGCCCGTGCCTGCTCCGGTCGAGTCGTTCCTCGTCCCCTCGCCGATCGAGACTGCTGCTCCACCGCAACCCCGGCTGGAACCCAGTGCGGAACCGACGGTCGCCGAGCCGGTGGCGCCACCCATCACTGACGAGCCAAAGATCCCGCCGCCGCCGCCGCCGCCGACTGCCGCCGAACCGCTGCCGGAGCAGGACCTCGTTCCGACAGACGATTTTAGTTTTCTGACCGAGCAATACTCTGGCGATCGCGCGCTCGACCCCGCGCCGCCGCTCGTCGTCGCCGAACCTGTGGTCTCGGCCAGCCAACGCGCCGACACCAGCCGGACCCTCGCTGCCTATCAACTCGCGGCGGTGCTGGCGGTCGCGGCCCTGTTCGGCGTCGCACCGGCCGTGTGGGACGTGGCTGAATACCTACAGATCGCCGAGTCGCCGTTCGTCGCTCGCTGGGCATTCGTGCTGCTATTTCTGGGGGTCGTGCAACTCGCCTATGCCGTGTATCTGTTCCAGTTGCCCGATTGGACGAGCGTTTGGGTGGTGACCCTTTTCTCCCTCGTTTCGGCAGCCGGTTATGCGGCCGTGCTCGGCTTGGTGCTGGTTTCGAGCGCCGACGCTTTCCTGATCGGATCGCAGGGATTGCAACTGGCCGACAAGCTGGCCGGAGGCAAAGCGGCGCTCTGGTGCTTGTGCATGGTCAGTCTTTCGACATTGCTCGCCTTTTTTGCCGGCCGGCTGAGCGTCGGCTGGCAGCGGGCCGAGATGCTACTGCGCTCGATCGCCGCCTAGCTTTCGCGGGCTTCTGCGCTCGGTTCGTCTTCCTCGACCAGCAACCCGGTCACTCGCTTCACCAGAATGGTGGCATACGAGCCGCGGGGCAACGTGAACCGCAGCGTCAGCTTTTGCCGGCCCGAATACACCTCGTCGGCAGCCGCTTCGTGTGCCACGTCGCCGGGGCGGAACAGCGCGGGCCGCTCCCCCTTCGAGAAGAACGAATCGCGCGGATACTTCACCCGGATTAGCCGCATTTCCATCCCTTCGGCGGCCAGCACCGGGTCGTAGAGTTGCTTCAGCGGTCCTTCGTCCAGGTGCAGCCGAGCCGAGGGGAGCGGCAGCAAGGTTTGCGACAGAACCTCGCGCTGCGCATCGTCCAGCACGGTGGGAAACGGCACGTCGCGGCGGCCGATCGTCTGCCAGACAAGCTGCTCGGGCTGGCACACCTTGCCCAGCAGGCCCGCCAAGATCTGGTTCCACAAGTGGCTTTGAAAGGCGGCCATCCAGATGCTGCGCAAATCCTGGCGGATCAGCGCGATCGCCCGGCGAAAATTGTCCGGCTTGTCGGCCAGGAAGGTGATGATGCTGCGGCGATGCGAGCGATCGAGCAGCCCCTTGCAGCGGGGCCAGTCCCCCCAATTGTCGCGCAGCAGCCGCTTTTGCTCGCGGTCGCTGGGGCGGTCGTGAACGTTGGGCTCGGCCAGGGCCAGCCACACCGCCCGCTCGTAATCGCCCAGGCACCACGGCTTGACGATGAAATCGCCGCTTTCGCCCAACGAGCCAAACCGCTGCTCGTCGAAGTAGTTCGGCAAGCCGTCCTGGGCAATGGCGGCGAGTGTGCGGATCGCCGCCGCTTGCTCGTCGGCGGTCAGGTCGCGCAGGACGACGGCGAACCGATTGGCCGTAATGTCGCGGGCCTCGAGCGGGCGATTCGCTTGGCCGACGTACTCCAGCTTCAAGTTGGTTTGCGCCAGGCCGCGCCGCGGCCCCCCTTTGATCGTGACAAACTGCGTCGTCAGCGCGTGGCGGTCTTTCATGCCGGCGTAGGCAATTTGCCCGCGCGACAGGTTCCAATGCAGCAGGATGGCATCGATCGCTTCGGGCGTTCCCAGGGCCTGCTTCGTCAGTTTGTACAGGGCGAAGGGGCCTCCCTGCGGGACCAAACCGATCTGCTCTTCAACCTGAAAGTCTTCGGGAAGGCGTTTGAGTTTCATCCTCGTCAGGATAACGGCCCCCCCACCGACTCCGACAGGGCGGAGACAAGCGCCATCGCGGCCGCCGTCGCCACCAGGGCCGCGGCGCATCCCCAGGCGACAGCTTTGCTGATCGGCGGGGCGTCGCCGCCGAAGCCGAAGTGCCGCCCCAGGCCGTTCCAGATCGCCAGACCGGCGGGCGCGACAGCCAGTCCAAACAGCCAGAGCAGGGCGATCGGGCTGCCGTGCCGGAGCAGATCGCCCGCGTCTCCCACTTTCTGGAGCGATCCCGCGCCGATGTACAGGCCATTCGCCAGGCAGCAAAAGCCGGCAAAAAACCGCGCAAGCCAAGCGAGCGGCGCGCGGGCCAAAGCCAAGCAGATCCACATCCCCAGCGGCAGCAGGATGCCTACAACCGGGCCGGCCCACGCCACCACCAACGGCTGCGGATTGTGGCCCAGGTCGGTGCGAGAAATGGCAAGCGGATGCAGCACCACCCGTTCGACCGTACCGCCGGTGGCCCAGGCCCCCAGCACATGCCCCAACTCATGCACGGCCTGCATTCCCAGCCAAGCGAGCAGCCCGGCGCTAGTGATTAGCAGAATTCGATGGAAGCGATTCACGGGAATTTTTGCTCACCCTTGGGTCTCACTAACTTGATCTGTGCGTCGTAGCGGCGATTGGCGTCATCTTTCCGCTGTTGATGGCTAAGCCGAGGGATAAAATCGAGCCATGCTCAAGACATTCTACCGCCGCTGGTTTCGCTTCAGCCTGCGAACGCTCTTCGTGGTGATGACCCTCCTGTGTTGCTGGCTCGGCTGGGAGTCGAGCGTCGTCCGCCGGCGGCAAGCGCTGCGCCGCGAGTTGCAGGAGAACGCGACGTTTCAGTTCACCACGGCCGCCCAGTGGGTCGGGCGTTACCCACCGGGCAGCCCCGTGCCGCCGGTGGCAACCATTCCCTTGGTGCGCCGGTGGCTGGGGGACGAAGCGATTCAGGAAGTCTGGTTCATCCGCCACTATCAGGGATTCGACGAGCGGCAACTCGCGCGCGTAACCGAAGTCTTTCCCGAAGCGGAACTAAGCGAATCGCTGCCCGATCCGTGCCATCCGGGTTGCTTCCCGAGTGGAACCCTGGTCGATACGCCGCAAGGGCCGCGGAGAATCGAGAGCATCGAGCCGGGCGACGCGCTCACCGCCTTTCTGGCCAGCGGCGAGCCGGTGACTGCGTTGGTGCAGTCGGTCTTTACGACCCAGAACCGGCTGTGGCAAATCGAGACCGACGCGGGCCTGCTGATGACCACCGAAACACAGCCCCTTTGCCTGGCCATCGACCGGATTGTGCCGGCGGGCGAGCTCGAACCTGGAGACACCATTCTTCATCGCCACGACAAAGAGATTCGCTCGGCGCGGGTGCTGACAGCATCGGCCACCGACCGAACCGAGCAGGTCTTCAACCTGGTGCTGGGCGATTCCGAACTCTTTATTGCCGGCGGCTTCTTAGCCCGCAGCAAGCCTCCGGTCGAGGCTGCCGGCCGGTAGCCGCATCGGAGCATTGATTCGAGGTACAATCTAGGCATCGCAAGCAAGGGAGGGTAACCGATGATTGTTGGACGCGTCGAGCATGGTCAGATACAGCTTGTCTCGGCTTTGCCCCAGGATTGGGAGGGGCAAGCAGTGAAGATTGAGCCCTGTGTGCCCGCTGACGCCTTGCCCGACCTGAGGCGGCGGCTGGCAGTTCTTCACGCGCTCGGACCAATGGAATACGAACCGGGCGAGCAAGCGCAGATTGCCCGAGCCCTGGCGGACATGAACGAACTGAGCCGCACCCAGATACAGCACCTAGCGGACGACCTGCGATGACTCGTTTTCTGCTCGACACCAATCATCTGTCGGTCGTTCATTTGCAACCGGAGACTGCGGCAAACGACAAGCCGAAGACCGGATGGCCCCCAGGCTTCTTCGACGAAACGGCCGGCAAGTGGATCGGGGAATTTCCAACCGACCCCGAAGGGGACTACGAGGAGCGACTGCCACTTTGAGCTTCTATCTTCTCGACACGAATGTCTGCATCGCTCTTGATCCGACGGATCTGTTCCTGTGCCCCATCGTGCTAGGGGAACTGTACTACGGCGCGTTTCGCAGCATCAACCCGTCTCGACATCTGACGTTGCTTGGCAAACTCATTGCCCTTGTGCGGTATGCACCTTACGACCACGCGGCAGCGGAAGCCTATGGACGACTGCGCGCTCACCTGAGTGCCCAGGGAACACCGATTGGTCCTCACGACATGCAGATTGCTTCCATTGCAGTCGCACTGCGGATGGTCGTGGTCACGCACAATGTGGCGGAGTTCTCGCGCGTGCCCGGGTTGATCGTGGAAGATTGGCAAACTTAACCGATGGCCGCCCTAAACGTCCTCCAGCTCGGTCCCCGCATCACTTGCCTCCCCGTGATTCACGGCAGCGGCGAGTTCGCGCTGGTTGTGCGCCGTAGGATGCTAGATCAATCGTTCGATTGCGTCGCCGTCCCGCTGCCGCCGTCGTTTCAGGCCGCTGTCGAGCGAGGGATCGAGCAGTTGCCGACGCCGACGATCGTTACCCAGGCCGAACCGATTTCGCCCGCCGGCGATTGGTCGCCCGAGCGCGACGCGGGCGAACCAGACGACGACGAACCGTCGGACGAGCCGGCGCATAGCTACGTCCCGGTCGATCCCTGCCAGCCGGTGATCGCCGCGCTGCGGGCGGCCCTGTCGGAGCATATTCCGCGGGCGTTCATCGATCTGGAGACGGCCCGTTTCGTCGCCGATACCGCGGTGCTGCCCGATCCGTATGCCTTGAAAACCGTTTCGGTCGAGCGGTTTGCCGCCGCCGTTTTGCCGGCGATCGAGCGGCCCGCCCATCCGCAACATGCCCAGCGAATCGCCCATATGGCCCGCCGTCTGCGCGACCTAGAGCAGCGGTACTCCTCGATTCTCTTCGTCGGTTCGCTGCTCGACTGGCCCTGGATTCGCGAAGCCTACGTCGAGCAAACCCGAATCGCCGCCGAGGACGACGCAGTCGAGCCGACCCAGCTCTATCAACCGGACGAGCGGACGCTGCTATTCCTGCTGGGCGAATTGCCCTTCATCACGGGCCTGTACGAGCGGGCGCGGGCCGAGCTCGAGGACGACGAGAACCTGTCGCTCGACGGCGTGAAGGAGTTGCTGCTCACCGCCCGCGAGCGCTACCGGGCCGACCTCAAGCGCCGCGCCCGCCGCATCACTCCGCACCTGTTGCGGCAATGCCTCAAGTACATTCGCAACCTGTCGCTATTCGAAAAGCGATTCACACCCGACCTGTACACGCTGGTGACCGCGGCCAAGCAAACGGCGGGCGATCAGTACGCCCTGCACGTGGCCGAGACGGCTCGCGACTACCCGCTCGCCAAGGAATTGGGCCTGCCGCGGATCAAACTCGGCGTCGAGCGCGGCCAGTTCGACTCGGGCGACCTCGTGCGCCTTGTCAGCCGACTGCCCGGTCCCCCCGTCGCCTGGCGCAGCTTGCAGTTGCAGCGGAGGCCAGACCGGCAAGAGCGCCGGCAGTGGCAGATGCAATGGAACCCGTTTGCGCAATGCAGTTGGCCCCCCGAGGACGAGGCGATCGAGAACTTTCGGGCCCACGTCTTCGACCGGGCGCGGGCCGTGCTTGGGGCCGATCTGGCCCGCACCGAGCCGTTCACCACCAGCATCATGGACGGCATCGACATCCGCGATACGCTCCGCCATTGGTACGAAGAAAAGATCTTCGTCAAGGTGCTGCCGCCCAGCCGCGGCAAGCTCGACTGTGTCGTCATGCTGTTCGACTCGCCCGCCGATCCCCGCGAGTACCCGTGGCGAACGACGTGGTATGCTGAGCACGACGAGGAATCGACGCTCGCCTTCTTTGCCACCGACTTTCGCGCGGAACTGGTCGGCCCGGGGATCGCCCTGGGAACCTACGGCGGCGCGCTGTTCCTCTATCCGCCGCTGCACATTCCCGACATCTGGCGCGACAAGCGGCTCGATTTTGTCGAGACCCTGGAAGAGCGCTTGCTGGCGGCGGCTTGCCTCTATTCTGCCTGTCCGCAGATCGCCCTGGTGAGCGCCGCGCCCCCCGGCGCCGGCTGGCGAAAGCTCGCCCAGCGATACAACAAGCGGTGGGTCCACCTGCCGCTCGGCCGGTTTAGCGACGAGTTGATCCAACAACTCCGGATGGTCCATGTGCTCAACGGCCACGAGGTGCGAAGCTTCGCCTCCGACTTCATTCGCAAGGCATAAACATGGCAAGATGCCTGTGTGAATTGTTCGCGCGAGGGTAGAAAGCGACCGCGGCCCGCCTACGGATCGGTGGGCAGCCCGCCCCGCGCTCGATCGGCAAAAGCCGGCGGCAACAGGTCTTCGATCACCGCCAAACGAACAGCGATTCGCGTCCCTTGCCCTGGCCGGCTGTCGATCGTGAGTTCTCCGCCGAGCACCCGCACTCGCTCGTGGATTCCCTTCAGGCCGTAGTGGCCCGGCGCGACCGCTGCGGGATCGAAGCCGGTTCCAAAGTCTTCGACGCTCAGTTCCAGCGCGCCTGCCTTTTGCACCAGGCGCACTTCCGCCCGGCTCGACTGGCTGTGCTTGACGACGTTGTGCAGCGCCTCCTGAGCGATCCGCAGCAGGTTCAATTCAATCGCCGGCGCCAATCGATGGAATCGCACCCGCGAGTGATAGGTGATCGCCAGCCCGTAGTCGCCACGAAACTTATCCACGAGCCGTTCGAGCGACCGGGTCAGGCCCCGCTCGTCGAGGTCGATCGGAGTCAACCCGCCGATCAAGCGCCGCGCTTCTTCCACGGCGCCGCGCAAAATGCGCACGCCGCGCTCGTACTTCTGGCGAAACTCGTCCGAGACGAACTCGGCTTGCGAACCGGCCCCCTCCAAAAACAACAGCGAGGCGGTCATCTCCTGCACGATGCCATCGTGGATTTCGTAAGCCGTCAGTTGGCGGTCCTGCTCTTGATGGGCCAGCGACCGAACCAGGATTAGCCGTTCGGCGCGGAGCGCCGCCACGTCCGCCTGCAAGCGTTCCACGTCGTGCGCAAGTTGAATGGCGTTGGGCTCAACCATGACGCTTCCCTAGCGGGGTCCGCTGTCTGGGACCGATACCCCTATTGTGCATATTCCGTGGCCGTTTGTCACGTCGATCGCGGGAATTTCCAACCTAGATGTACCGGTTTAGCAGGTGTTCGAGCATTTCCTGGCGGCCACTCTGATTGGGGGCTGCTTCGCCTTTGGCGAGAATATACGCCTCTAGCGACTTAAAATCGGCCTTCTCCGCCTCAATCTCCGCCCCAATGCCGCTGTCAAAACTGCTGTAGCGATCTTTGACAAACCCCTCGAACTCGCCGTCGGCGCGGATCGCGGCGGCAATCTTCAATCCGCGTGCGAAGGCGTCCATCCCGCCAACGTGGGCATGAAACAGGTCGATCGGCTCGAAGCTTTCGCGGCGAACCTTGGCGTCAAAGTTCACTCCGCCGGGCGAGATGCCGCCCCACTTGAGCAGCGACAGCATGATCTCGGTCGTCAGATAAACATTCGTGGGAAACTGGTCGGTGTCCCAGCCGAGCAGCAGGTCGCCCGTGTTGGCGTCGATCGAGCCAAGCGCCCCTTGCAGGCCGGCATATTCCAGCTCGTGCCGCATTTCGTGGCCGGCGAGCGTGGCGTGATTCGTCTCGAGGTTCAGTTTGAAGTACGGCAGCAGGTCGTAAGCCCGCAAAAAATTCAGGCAGGCGGCGGCGTCGCTGTCGTACTGGTGCTTGGTCGGCTCTTTGGGCTTGGGCTCGATCAAAAACTGCCCGGTAAATCCGATCTGCTTGGCATAGGCCACCGCCAGGTGGAAAAAGCGGGCCAGGTGATCCAACTCGCGCTGCATATCGGTGTTCCACAGGTTCTGATACCCTTCGCGGCCGCCCCAAAAGACATAATTTTCGCCTCCCAACTCTTTGGTCACTTCCAGGCACTTCTTCACCTGGGCGGCGGCATAGGCGAAAACGTCGGCATTGCAAGTAGTTGCCGCCCCGTGCATATAGCGCGGGTTGCTGAATAGGTTGGCCGTTCCCCAGAGCAGCTTGATGCCGGTTCGCTGCTGCTCTTCTTTCAGCACCTTGGCCACGGCGTCGAAGTTTTTGTTCGACTCGGTCAGTGTTTTGCCTTCGGGGGCGACATCCCGATCGTGAAAAGCGTAGAACGGCGCGCCGAGCTTTTCGAACAGCTCGAACGCCGCCCGGACCCGCCGCTGGGCGTTCTCGACCGAGTTGCTCCCGTCGTCCCAGGGCCGGACCATTGTTCCCGCGCCGAACGGATCGCTGCCGGTGCCGCGAAAGGTGTGCCAATAGACGACCGCGAAGCGGAGGTGCTCCCGCATCGAGCGGCCCTCGATCTGCTCGCTCTCGTTGTACCAGCGAAAGGCGAGCGGGTTCTTCGATTGCGGGCCTTCGTACTTGATCTTTTGGACTTCAGGAAACGCGGCAGTCATGGGAGTTCGCTTCTCGCATCAAGGGGGGCCGGGAAGGTCGGAAATCAACCGCGGGCGGGCGAGCTATCGTGGCACATTCCCTGCCGGCTCGCAACGTGGCGGCGCGGTGGGCCGGTCAGGTCCAGGCAGCGATCAGCGATCCCGTTTTTTTCTCCCGTGCTACCCTGATCAATCAATCGTAACTACCGACGGCGCAAGCCACTGCGACGACTCCATTCGACTGATTTCGCGCTGATCAAATGAGGGATATTAGAGATT
>JBBDYF010000118.1:0-4273 GCA_040901775.1 Pirellulaceae bacterium
CGGCCACCGGCAGCTCGCGGCTCTGAATGCACTCGAGCCAGTTCCGCGGATGGTTGTTGCTGACTTCCAGCCGCACCGCGTCGCTGGCCAGTTGGGTATTCAGCACGGCTGGATCGCTGGCGGTGATCTGCTTGCGATCGACGAACATCCGCCCCTTTTCGCCGACAAAGGTGCAGCCGCCGGGGATGTCTTTTTGCTCCTGGCCGACGATCACCTGCACGCCATTGGCGTAGGTGAGCGTCACCCGGCAGGTCTGGGTCACTTCGCAAAGCCGCTTGTCCTTGGGATAGGTGGCGATCCCCTCGGCCGAGATCGGTCCGCTGTCGTCCATCCCCAGGGCCCACTGGGCGATATCCAGATGGTGGGCGCCAAAATTAGTCATCTGCCCGCCGCTATAGTCCCAGAAGAAGCGGAAATTGTAGTGGACGCGGTTCACGTTGTACGGCCGCTCGGGCGCGGGGCCCAGCCAAAAGTCGTAATCGAGCTCGCTCGGCGGAGGCGAATCGGGAACCCACTTGGCGGCGTGGTTCGGCTTGGGAATGCCGACCAGCACCTGTTGCAGTTTGCCGAGTGCGCCGTTGCGGACTAGTTCGCAAGCGGTGCGAAATCGCTCGTCGCTCCGCTGTTGCGAGCCGGTCTGCACGATCCGCTCGTGCTTGCGAGCCGCCTCGACCATCTTTCGCCCCTCGCTGACGAACAGGCTGAGCGGCTTCTCGCAGAAGACGTCTTTGCCGGCCTGGCAGGCGTCGATCGTCATCCGGGCGTGCCAATGATCGGGAGTCGAGATGACCACCGCGTCAATATCTTTGCGGTCGAGCAGCTTGCGGTAGTCGCCCACAATGTCGCACTTGTTGCCGCCGGCGACCACATACTTGGCCGCCGTGGCCGCCACGTTTTGATCGACGTCGCACACGGCCACGCAGTTCTGGCGAAAGTCCTTGAGATTTTGCGTTTCGCCACCCCGGTTCTTCACGCCGATCATCCCGATGCTGATTCGCTCGTTCGCGCCGAAGACGCGGGCGGGCACGTAGTACGGCGCGGCGAAAACGGCCGACGCCGCGGCGGATGTTTGCAAAAACCGGCGGCGCGATAGCGATGGGGACATGGCAACCTCGCGGGGAGAGGAATTAGGCAGGAAGCTTTCAGTCGCTATAGATGCTAAACGCTCCGTCGCCCGCCGACAAGCGCGGTTGCGGAAAGCTTAGACCGGTTCCATTCCCACCTCTTGCCACGCCGCCGGCAGCGGGGCGGTGCAGGCGACCGGCTCGCGCGTCAGGGGATGCCGGAACATGAGGCTGCGGGCGTGCAGCCCGATCAGCCGCGCGCGCTCGTCCTCGCTCCAGGGGCCAAAGCGCTCGGTGCTGCCGTAGAGCGCGTCGCCCAGCAGCGGATGGCCGCGGTGGGCGCATTGCACCCGGATCTGATGCGTGCGCCCCGTTTCGAGCGTGATCTCGAGCAGCGTCCGACTGGGCAGCCGCTGCCGCACTCGATAGTGCAGGATGGCAATGCGCCCCGCCGTTTCACCCTCGGGGACGACGACCGAGCGCGGCACTCCTTCGATCTTTTGCAGGTGGTCGGTCCAGGTCGCCTCGTCTGGCTGAACGTCTCCCGCGACGAGCGCCCAGTAAGTTTTTTCAACAAGTCGACGTTCGAACTGTTGGGATATCCGGCGCGCGGCCCGCACATTTTTGGCGAACACGATCGCTCCCGAAACGGGCCGATCGATCCGGTGCGGGGTGCCCAGATAGGTTCCTCCCGGCTTCTGGTCTCGCTCGATGATCAGCCGGCGAATGCGCAGCTCCAGACTATCGATCCCCAGCGGGGCTTGCGTCAGCAGGCCCCCCGGCTTGTTGACCACCAGGCAGGAGGAATCTTCGTGGAGGATGTCGAAGCCTTGCGACATAGTGGCGAGCGGGGTGCGTGAGCACGCCGATAGCGATCCAAGCAAACAATCGCTCAAGACCATCGGGAGGCTCACGCCTCCCGCTCGCCTGGGCAGGTCCGAAACTATCCCGCCTACACCTTGCCCGCTGCGGGAACGATGTAAGGGGCGCGGTACTCGCGGGTGAGCATTGCGTTGGCCGGGTCGCTAGCCGGGAATGTTTCGGTCGCGGGATCGAAGGCGAGCACGGGACCGACTTGCAGCTTGGTCGCCGCCATATCGACCCCATTGTCGGCCAGATGCGCCAAGGTTCGCTCGAGCGTATCCTTGGCGTTGTCGGTCGTCTGCATCGTGGCCACCGTCTTGGCCAATTCGTCGGCCGATTGTTGCGAGCCGAGGCGGTACGAAATGTTCCCCAGGTGGCACAGCGCGCTCGACAGGTGCCCCTCTTCGATGTCGGCGTTCAAGTCCTGCAGTTTGCGGCTGCGAACCGCCGTCAAAAAGTTGGCAAAGTGGTGTTTGTCTTCACCCTCGTTGAACTTGGCCACCTCCTTGCCCGCTTTGTCGAAGAGCACGCCGCCGTTGTAGCTGGGCGAAACGGCATATCCGTCGGTCCCTTCGTAAATGACGCCGACCCCGGCCCCCATGTACTTGTCGGTCTTGAGGCCACGAACCTCGAACACCAGCGAACGATCGCCGTAGTCGTGAACGACGACCTGGGTGTTGGGCGTTTCACCGGCGTCTTCATATCCGAGCCGGCCGCCGTAGCTGCAAACGCCTTTCGACAGTTCTTTCACGCCGAGCCCCCAGCGAGCCAGGTCCATCTGGTGAATTCCCTGGTTCCCCAGATCGCCGTTGCCGTAATCCCAAATCCAGTGCCAGTCGTAGTGGACCGGCCCATGCTTGGGATTGTTTCGAGTCGAAGCTCGGAGCGGCGCGGGGCCGCACCACAGATCGTAATTGATGGTCGAAGGAATTTCCGGCGTGCTGCGCGGGCCGATCGACGGGCGGCTCTTGTAGCACAAGCCGCGGGCCACTTTCACGTCGCCGATCTTGCCGTCGTGAATTTGCTTGATCAGCTCGATCATGCCGGGATTGCTCCGGCTTTGCGTCCCCGTTTGGCAGACCTTTTTGTATTTGCGGGCCGCCTCGACCGCCCGGCGGCCTTCGCTGACGTTGTGGCTCACCGGCTTTTCGAGATACACGTCCTTGCCCGCCTGCATGGCCCAAATCGCCATCAGCGAGTGCCAGTGGTTGGGCGTGGCGATCGTCACGATGTCGACGCTCTTGTCGTCGAGCATCTGGCGAATATCCTCGACGAACTTCGGCCGCACGCCCTTTTGCCGCTTGGCAATCTCGTCCGCCTTGTTGTTTCCTACCTTGGCATCGACATCGACGACGTACGAAACCACGGTGTCCTTGCGGGACGAGAAAAAGCCGTAGTGGCTGCCTCCCCGGCCGTTGACGCCGACGACCGCCACGTTCAGGCGCTCGTTGGGGCTCTTGCTTTGCGGCTCGTCTTGCCCCAGCAGGGGCGCGGAACCGCTGGCCATCGCAGCCGCGGCAGCGGCGAACATCGAATCTTCCAAGAACTGACGACGATTCCTGCGAGCCATGAGCAAATACTCCACGAAATAAGACGGGGGGCGCTTCGGCCTTGGCCTGTGTCCAACGAAGGCGGGCCAAGGGAAGCAATCGAGGCGGGACAACGAGGCCGGGCAGCCGGCGATTCCAGAACTGGCAACTATCCTAACCGACTGGCGGCCTGGGTTTCCAGTCTTTGTGCCATGGAATTGCGGATCGTCTGCGAGTCTGTAACCGAACGATGCGCACAGAACGCCGTCTTGACAAATATAGCCATTTATCTATAATTGATTAAATGTGGGAGGTTGAGTTTACCGTCGAATTTGAGCGTTGGTGGAATTCGCTTAACATTGATGAACAGAAATCGCTAGATGCCAGCGTGGAGTTGTTGCGCGAATTGGGTCCGCAATTGTCACGTCCGCACGCCGACACAGTTCAAGGATCGAGGCACGCGAACATGAAGGAGTTGCGGACGCAGCACCAAGGTCGGCCACTGCGAACGCTGTTTGCCTTCGATCCGCGGCGCTCGGTGATCCTGCTGATCGGCGGCGACAAAACGGGCGACAACCGGTTTTACCAGCGGATGATCTCCCTGGCTGACCAGCTATACAATGCCCACTTGGAACAGCTTCGGAAGGAAGGATTGATTTAACATGGCCCGTAGTTTTCGAGAGCTCGAGGAGAAAATGCCGCCCGAGGCACGCGCTTGGGCGCAGGCCCGCGCCCAGGAAATGATGGCCGAGATGCTGCTGGCCGAGATTCGCAAGAGCGTCGGCCTTACTCAGGAAGATTTGGCCGCTCAACTCG
>JBBDYF010000119.1:0-928 GCA_040901775.1 Pirellulaceae bacterium
GTTTGCCTGATTGCTGTTACGTTCTCAATCAAATTGAGACAGTCGAACTAGTGCTGCGCAGTACGATCGGGCACCCGATCGGCACCGCGTCAAAAAAAATTTGCCAAGGGGCTTTTCGGCTTACTATATTCAACCGCTGGTCCCCGTGTGGTTTTAGGCCAGTCGGTATTTATCCGGGAGTGTTGTGTCATGGATTTGTCAAACCTCGAACGAGCCGGCCGCCACCTCGCGTTGGGAGGCATCGCGTTGATGCTGGGGCTGGCGTTGGTATCGCCAGCGGCGGCGCAGCGCACCGCGGCGACCAACTTTAGGGTGGGCGACAAGATCGAAGTGCTGTGGGCGGGCGATGCCTTTCCCGGCAAGGTCGTCAAGGTGGAACGAGGCTATGTCACCGTCAATTACGAGTGGAATGGCCGGCCCTGGACCGAACGCTATGCGGTCAATTCGGGCAAGGTCCGTAAGATCAAAGGGGCGGCTCGAACGGTTGGCGGCGGCAAGAGCGCCCCGACCCGCAAATGGAAAGACAGCACCGGCAAATTCGAGATCGAGGCGAGCTTCGCCGACAAGGACGACTCGGCCGTGCAACTGAAAAAGAGCGACGGCCAGACGATCAAAATCCCCCTTGCCAAACTGAGCAAGGAAGATCAGGCCTACCTGGAAGGGTATTTGGCCTCGGTCGGCGGCGACAATCCGTTCCAACCGGTGGAAGAAGGGGCTTCGGATGACGGATCGACAAACGAGTACGACCGCGAAGCCGACTATTCCGAGCTTCAGATTGTGCTGCCGCAGCCGATCGACCAGCAGGGCCTGACGCCCGATGCGGCGGGGCCGGTGGTGGCGCCGGCGTCGAACAAGGCGGTCGCCCTATCGACGGCGGGGCGCGGCAACGACAGCAAGTTTTTTGAATCGCCGCGGGGCTTGGTCATCT
>JBBDYF010000119.1:938-4268 GCA_040901775.1 Pirellulaceae bacterium
CAAGGCGAAAGGGGAGGCGCTGGTGGTGTTTGTGAACTCGCCACCGGGCGGCGTTCGCGAAGTGACCTTGGTGCGGGTCGATATGAAAACCATGAAGGCGATCGGCCCCTTGATGGCGGAGAGCAACGCCACGCCGGTCGATGTTTCGCCGTCGGGCAATCTGCTGGCTTGCATGCCCGATTGGACGACGCGCAACGGCCGCGACCCCGAGATGATCGAGATCTGGCAGGTCAACGGCAAGGAGCTGAAAACGGTTCGCCGCTGGAACATGGGCGAACATTCCGAGTGGGACAAGCGGTTCGAGCAGCTCTTTTTCATCGGCGAAGGCAAACTGCTCACCACGAGCGAGTGGGGCGGCAACGTCACGCTGTGGGACATCAACAAGGCCCAGGCGATCTGGCAGATGAAGGTGACGGGGCATCACACTCCCGCGCTGAGCGCGAATCGCAAGCAGTTTGCCGCCCTGATCGACGGCGGTGTCGGCGTGTTCGACGCGGCGACCGGCGACACGCTGGCCCGTCTGACGGCCGAAGGGGCCCACGGCGGCGTCCTCGCGTTCAGTCCCGATGGCGAGCGGCTGGCGTGTGTCACGCCGCGGGTGCTGCGCGTTTGGGAACTGGCAACGGGCGAGATGGTACACGAGGTTTGGTTTCCCAAGCAGATGAGCGCCAAATCGCTCGACTGGATCAACGACGGCATGGTGATGGTCGATCGCCTCTTTCTGGTCGATATGGCCAAGCGGATCGTTCTCTGGCAATACGAGCTGCCGACGTTGCGCGGTGAAGCGATCGCCCAAATGGCGGGAGATCGCTACTGGGTGATCGGCGGCGGCGGCCACAATGCCCCGTATCAGCTCGCCTGTCTGAGCGTTCCCGATGCGGCGGCCAAGGCCAAGGGAGAGACGCTCACCGCGGAAAGCGTGCTGGCGGTCAGGCCCGGCGCGGCGGTCAGGGTGCGGATTAACCTCCCCTCGGCCTCGCCCGAAGAGCTACAGAAAGTTACCAAGGTGCTGGTCGATGAGATCAAGGCGAACGGCATGGAACTGGCCGCCGAGGCGTCCATCGTGATCGAGTGCTCGATCAGCGACGGCGGGGCCGAAACGGTGACCTACAGCCGGTTCGGTTTCGGCCAGGGTGGCGAGCAGGCGACCGTCAGCAAGCAGCTCAGCGTCCTCTCGATCAAAGAGAACGGCAAGGAACTGTGGGTCGCCACCGGCGCCTATGGCGCGCCGTTCAGCGTGCATCAAAAGGAAGGGCAGTCGATTCAGGATGCCGTCAACGCGCAAAAAGGGAGCCCGGTGCAGTTCTTCCTGCATGCCAAGTTGCCCAAGCATGTCGCCCGCCATGAGGCCGACGGCACCTACGGCAAATCGCGGCTGCAACCCTAGCGGTGTTGCAGGCTTTGCTGTAACGCCAGGCCGTCGATAGGGTTGCGTTCGCTTTGCGATGCGCCGTTGTCGCGACGCCACTCCATCAGGATGCGGCGATCGCCCGCGGCCGGCGCAGGAGTGCGAACTGGATCGGCCGGCGCGAGATGGGCGGCGGGAGTCAGTGGTTCAGCAGCCTGTCGCGCATCGACCGGCGACGGTTGCAGGCCACTTTGAGCCCGATCGCGCTGGCGTGTGTACCAGCCGCCCGAGACGGGCCGCGAGACATTGCTGGCGCTCGTTGCCGGGGAAATCGGAGCGGCCGAAGCAGCCGTAAAGTGCGACGGCGCGACCGGCTGGACGTTGTCTTCCGCCTGGGCGAACGTGCGGGCGTTCTGCGCCGGCGGCGTTTGCCAGCCGTAGGCGCTGTTTTGGCGCGCCAGGGCGATAGCGGCGAGGGTGGTCGGCTCGGGCTGCTCTTGCGCGGGGGGCGCTGGTGCCGCGGCGAGTCCTTCGGCGGCGCTGGCTTGCAGGTCGGGGCTTCCTTTGCGAACCCAATCGAGCCACGTCACTTGCAGGTTCGAGAGGCTCGCAAATCCGTAGTGGGCGCGGGTCGCGGCGGTCCAGTTGTTCGACTGCATGCCTTCGCCGACGTACTCGATGAACTTGCGTTTGCCTCCCTGATGCAACAGGAAGCGGGTCAGCGAATAGCCTTGCGAATAGAGCGGGAGGATGTCTTCGGGGTATTCCTTCATGGCGAACATCTGGTTGAAAGGGATGCCCCGTTCGGTGTGCAGGAACTCGATCAGGAAGCGGTCCTGCTTTGCTTTTTCGGCGGCGTGCTCGACCGTGGTGCAGGCACCCTCGTCGGCCCAGCGGGGCAAGGCGCGGCCGAAGTGCGTGGCAAAGATGGTGTGGGTAATCTCGTGCGGCAGGACGCTGTCGAGAATCCGCTCGCGCGAGCCTTGGATGTTCATGGTCCAACTGTGCGGGCCGCCGTGGTCGAACGTAAAACTGGTGGCGCCGCCGGCGCCGAGTTGCGGATGCACCTTGGCCGCGATCGGGCAGACGCCGCGCCAGGCGGGCAGTTCGTGGCCCAGCCACTCGATCGCCAGCTCTTTGCGAAACTGCTCGGCCGCCTGACAGATTTCACGAGCTAAATCTTCCGACGGCGCGGTGACGATAAAGTGCTCGGAGCGGCACGACGCGGGTTGCGGATAGTTGGCGCCGAGCGACAACAGGGCTGCGACGATAAGCGCAGCGCGCGAGAGACGAGCTTCCATGCTCTGGGTCCTTCCGTGGGGGAACGGATGTTCGGGCGACCGGTTCCTGTCCAGTCGCCGCGGCCTGTGGGTCTTGAAGTGTTGCAGCGGGATGCAAACTTCAAGCCGCGAGACAGTTGCTCTCGAATCGCCAATTCCCTGGCGAGTCGCAAACGATTGTCACCGCGGTACTTACGCTTCTGTGCGGCAGGCGCGATTGGCATCGCCCAGCCGCCGGAGGTTTGTAAGATTTGCAAACCTTAACCCAGCGGGCCGGAATCGCCTAGAGCGATTTTGGGCCTGTTTCAAGGTTTGGATGCCGCTTGAGCAGTTTGCGCGTAAACTGTGCCCTCGTCTGGAATCGACCTGCCCGAATTCCTTCGATGGCTTGCCGGCGATCGGTGAGGGCTCGTAGCGCTTCCACCAGCAAGACGTCTTTTGAAGCGTACTTGCCGGCGGCCATTTCCTGGGCAATCAGTGTACGAACCTGGGCTGCGAGCAGCTTGGCCGGGTGCCATTGGAAACCGGCAATCACTCACCGCGAGAGCTGGTTCAATGTTCGACCTTTGCCTATTAACGCAAAGAAGCGGAGCAGGCAAAGGCGCAAGGGAGGCTGGCGTGTATTGCTTTGCGGCCTCTGCGAACTCCGCGACTTTGGTGCGTCAGGCAAGTTTGATGGCTCTTTTCAGTTGAAAGGAACTG
>JBBDYF010000120.1:0-28121 GCA_040901775.1 Pirellulaceae bacterium
GGGAGAGGAAGGGGCTGGGGGCTGAGGGCTGGGGCCTGGGGAGGAGCCCACCAAAAACTGGCCGATTTCTTCGATCGGCTTTTGCGTTGCCGAGAGGCCGATCCGCGCCGGTGGCTGCGGGCAAAGCGCGGCAAGCCGTTCGAGCGAGAGCGCCAGGTGCGAGCCGCGCTTGTCGCGGGCCAGGGCGTGAATTTCATCGACGATCACCGTTTTGACGGTCGCCAGCAGGTCGCGACTCTTGGCCGAGGTGAGCAGCAGGTAGAGCGATTCGGGCGTCGTCACCAGAATGTGCGGCGGGTGGCGGAGCATCGCCTGGCGCTCGCTCGCCGGGGTATCGCCGGTGCGGACCATCGCCCGCAAGGGAAGCTGGCCCAGGCCAGCCGCCGCGGCCAGTTCGGCGATCTCGGCCAGCGGCGTTTGCAGGTTCCGCTGGATGTCGTTGCTCAAGGCCTTGAGGGGCGAGACATAGACCACTTCGATGCCAGCGGGCAAGGTGCCGTCGATCCATTGCCGGAGCAGCCTGTCGAGACAGACCAGGAAGGCGGCCAAGGTTTTGCCCGAACCGGTGGGGGCGGCGATCAGCGTGTGCTCGCCGGCGGCGATGTGCGGCCAGCCGCGATGCTGCGCCTCGGTCGGCTCGCCGAAGCGGCTGCTAAACCACTGGCGAATCAGGGGGTGGAAAATGTCGAGTGGCATACGTCCGTGCGGAAATGAGAGCTTAACGTCGCGACTTGATGCGGCGGACGAACCGGTCTATGAGTGTTGTGTCCCCCGTGCCGGCGCGATCGGCGAGCGTCCTGACAACGACGTCGAGGGGAAATCCCGCTAGCTCCACACTATCAGAATGGGGTTGATAGGAGCCGCTGGCATCGAGTCGGAGGACTTCCAAGGTTTCGTGCCGCCAGCGCCAGACTTCGGGAACGGCCAGTGCCTGATAAATGGGCAGCTTGGCAAGCGAACTACGGGTGACATCCACTTCGAGCGCCAGATCGGGGGGCGGATGGATCGTCAGGTCCACCTCTTCGACATCGCGCATTTGGAGTTCATGAGCGATCCAGTAGCAATTATCCGGCTCCAAGCCTTTAAGCAAATCCTGGCGGCTGAAGGTCGTGTTTCGACCGGCCCCGATGGCAATGTCGTGGGCGAGGGTCCACTGGTCGATCATTCGGCCGATCAGGTAGCTCATTCGCTCGCGTTTGCGCGAGGGGGACATGATTTCCAGCTCTCCGGAGTCGTAGGTCATCCGCAGGTGGCCACTCGGGTTCGCGGCGCGCAGGGACTGGTAGGTTTCCCAGGGAACTTGGTGCAGGACGAGGCGATGCTCGAAGACTTCGGGAGCGGTGCTCATGGCAGTGCGCGCAGGAGGAGACCGGCGTGAAAACTCTGCACAATTGTATGCAATGAGTCCAGCGCGTGCAAACGTGGGACTGCAGCGCGTGCGGCGATTCTTCGGGCCAATCGAATCCGCCAATCGCTCACCGCGAGTGCTGGCTCAGGGTTATACCCTCCGCGTTTTAACACAAAGGCGCAAAGCAGGCGAAGGCGCAAGGAAGGCCGGCAGGTACTCCTTTGGGCCTTTGCGAACTTGGCGACTTTGCGTTGGAAAGAAATCGCATGGCCTGTCGAGCGATGCCCAGACACGCCGGCAAAAAGGCCGTGGGCGCTGGAGCGAGAAAGCTCGACAGCGCGGGCAGAAGGAAGATCTCTGCGACCAAGGCTTTACCGACAGTCGTTAATACCCCCGCGCCAACGCCATGTTGCGCCCACCCGCAAACTGCGGGGCGCGAATCGGCGCGGCGGCTGACGCGGCCGGCTCTTTGGCCGTCGCCCGCGGTTGCGGCTCCGACATGCCGGGGGCCAGCGTGCCGCACCAGGTCTCGTGCGACCGACCACTCCGCTCGTCGGCCTGGTAAAAGGCCAGCAGGGTGAAATTGTCGGCCGCGATGAACTCGTGGCTGCCGGTGATCGCCTGCGTGGGCCGATAGACCCGCCGCCAGGTGCCGGCATTGAAATACGTTTGATTGAGGACGTAGCCGTCGGCGTGGCTGGCGTCCAACGGCACGATCTCGTGCAGGTGCGTGTGGCCATAGACGATGTGCCGCGCCCGACGATTGCGGAAATCGGCTTCTGCCAGGGCGTGCATCGCGTACGACGTGCTGCCGGCGCCGCGCAGGCCGGCCAGCCAGTTCAAGGTGCGCCCGGTCCAATCGGCCGAGTCGCGCCGCCCAAACTTGAGGGCCGAGGCCAAGCCGTCGATCAGATCGACCGGGCTCGCGCTGCACTGCTTGCGCACGATGTCGAGGTGCAATAATTGCTCGACGTTGTAATCCCACATCCGCTTGATCGAGTTGCGGATCGCCAGCGAGCAGCCGGTGCGGGCGAGCATGCCGTCCATCCAGACCGGAATCAAGAGCAGCGGCCGAATCTGGTCCATGTCGCACATCGCCTTCCAGGCGGCCGGCGGCAGGTCGGCGGAAAGTTGCTCCTGAACGTGTCCCAAAAAGCGGCCAACCAGTTCGATCAGGATGGCGTCGCCCAGGCTGCTGGCATCGCGCTCGTCGGCAAAGTTCAGCGGATCGAAAATGTCGCCGTGACGAGCCAGCACGCGATGCCGCCGCAGGGCGTCGTGCAGCTCGTCGCTCTCGCTCGATTCGTGGGCGAACGGCTTATTGTGCGGAGTGACCAGGCCCAGGTGGTGCGTCACCTTGTGGCGAATCACGTCGTACTGGGCTCCGCGCAGATGCAGCGGCCAGTCGTGATTGCCCACCATGTAATGCGTGTACACCGCGACCGGCAGCTCCTCGGCGTCGGGCACCGGCTGGCCGCTGGCGGTGGCCGGCGGCAGGCCGATCGTCGCCTCGGTCGCCAGAGCCCGCAACGTGCGGATGCATTCGACATTGCGGCGGAGGATTTCATCGACGATGCCCGCGACGGCGTCGCTCACCGAGTGCGATTGCACGTCGCTCCAGGGACGGGCATCGCCCGCCAGCCAACGCTGCGAGCCGGTAATGTCGAGCACGTCGCCCAGCAGCAGCAGGTCGATCCGGTCGATCGGCTGGTAGCTGCCATCGGCCCGCCACGAGGCCCGCCAGGCCATGTCGCACAGGCGTTCGCTCAACAGGTCCATCGTTCCCGCGGGCAAAACCGATCCGATGGTGCCGTCGTTCAGGTGAAGGTCGCTGAGAATAACGAGCATGACCGCAATCCTTTGCTGGTGTCCTGGCGCCGACCGTGGGCAATGGCGATGGTAGGTCCAATGGCAGTATCGTCTGCCGGTGGTAGCGGCCGTGAGGATTGTTGGGGAAAAAGCGACTAGGCAAGCTGGGAAGGCGGGCGCGTGCTTGAAGCCGTTAAGCACAGTCCGCTGGCAACGAACACTTGCGGCGAAGGATTCCCTGCGACAACCCGGCCGCTTTCTCGTAGCTCCCGGACACGCCGGCCAGATCGTTCCGCCGCCACTACTAACCGTATGCAGAGCACGGTCGCTACCGGCGTCCTTCTTGTGTCTCTTCGTGCTTTTTGTGGCCACTGCCGGCTGCGGCCTTCGATTCGTAGGATGCGTTTGATTCGTGGTTGTTGACTTTGGTTCCGGCGACGCCGGGCTGGGTTTCATCCGTGGCGACTCCTTTCGGTTTGGTTGCCGCGCTAGGCCGCGGTAGGCCCTAGCGCGGCGCTGCGCGTGGCGGCGCTCCGGCCCTCGCCCTGCACCAACGAATCGTGCTTTGCTAGACTTGCGGGTTCTGCCCCCCGCTGAATTCCCCTCGCGCTCGGAGATGCCCCGATGAATTTGCCCTCGACCTCGGTCCTGATGGCTGGAGTATTTGCCATTTGCACCGCCCTGTTCTGGGGCACCTACGGTCCGCTGCTGCAAAAGGGACACCACCACATGGAAAGCGGCCGGCTGCGGCCGTTCATCTGCGTCGGCATCGCCTACCTGCTGGTGGCGATTGTCGGGCCGATCGTGGCGATGTACACGACCGGCATGGAGATGGAGACCTCCAAAGGGAGCGGCCTGTTTCATGGTTGGACCGCCCGCGGCATCGTCTGGAGCATCGTCGCCGGATCGGTCGGGGCGCTGGGGGCCTTCACCTTGATCATGGCGATCAACTATGGCGGCGTCGCCAGCACCATCTACGTCATGCCGATCGTGTTCGGCTGCGCGCCGGTCGTCAGCACCTTTACCTCGATGTACATGCACAAGACGCTGGGACAGATCAGTCCCTTCTTTGCAGCCGGCTTGATCCTGGTGGCCGCCGGGGCAATCACCATCCTGGTGACCGCTCCCCGGCCGGGAAAATCGCCCGCCAAGAACAGCCACAGCGCCAAACCGCCGGCCGCGCTTGTCGGCGGCGAGCGGAAGGCGTCCTCCTGATGGCGAGCGGGAGGCGTGAGCCTCCCGATGGGGTTGCGGGCCACCAACCTCGGCCAAATTTCCGGATTAGCTTATCAGTCGGTCGCCCAATCCCGCTCGGTAAACCCAATCGATGGAATCTCGCCTTCCTTCCAGGCGAGCGAAGAGCTTGGTGTGCTCTCCATAGGGAACTCGGACCATTTCCAGTCCGTTCCGCTCTCCTAGCCGGCATTCGAGCCACGAGATGCTGTCGTCGGAAGGGACGAGTTGAAGTCGGACATCCAATGGCGTGAGGGTCTGGTCGGAAATCAAAATGCACAGGCCATAGATTTCGATCTCTCCTGGGCCGATCCGTCGCGTCCACAGGGGAAGAATTCCATCCAAGCTCTCTTCCTTCCATTCAGGATGGATTTCTCTAAGGACCGCGGGGATGAACCTTTCGAGAGCAGATAGAATCTCCCTAGCGTTGCGGATTGGCTGGCGTCGATCGTTGCTCCGTCGGGCAGAGCGGCCAGGAGGGAGCGTAGCGAGCTACAGAGTCGTTGTTCGGCTGGCGACGTCATCGAGTCTGCTTTCATCCTTGGTCGGGAATCGGGCGAAGACGTTCCTGATGTGTCGAGCCGCGGTCGTGGGAAAAGCGCCCATTGTTCCATACCGAAAGGACGTATCCTTTCGGCTTATACAGGCTCCACAGCGATTCTTCGCGTTTTTGGTCGAATCGGCGGCATTCCAAGCAGGCACCCAGGTCGAACGCGAAACGGGTTTTGCCCGTGTTTGATCGCACGTCGGCGGAGATCAATCGCTGGCCTGCCAGGATTTTAAGCGATTGGTCGATGCGACGTGGAGAGGACGAACCTGTCGCGAGCCGCTCGCCATTTTGCGAAAGTTGCCAATGACAGCACCACAGCCAGAGCCACCATTCGCCGCGCACGGTGACCAATCGCCGCGCAGCTAGTTGACTGAGTGCTGCCGACTTGGAATGGTTCGGAAGCGGTTCGCGGACCCGGAGCGACGGGGTGCCGAAATTTAACGAAAGATTCAGGTACCGCTCGTGATTCAGACCCCAGCAAGGTTGGCCGAAAATGGGTTCAAACGATTTGCCGATGATGCTTGCCTTCATGCCCGCTCCCGCTTCACTCGCCGATGATTTTAATCAGCACCCGTTTGGCGCGGCGGCCGTCGAACTCGCCATAGAAAATCTGTTCCCAGGGGCCGAAGTCGAGCTGGCCGGCGGTGATGGCGACGACCACCTCGCGCCCCATGATCTGCCGCTTGTGGTGGGCGTCGGCATTGTCTTCGCCCGTTCGGTTGTGCTGGTACCGCTGCGGCGACGGATCGAACGGGGCGAGCCCTTCCAGCCACTTTTTATAATCGGCGTGCAGTCCCGGCTCGTCGTCGTTGATGAACACACTGGCCGTAATGTGCATCGCATTGACCAGGCACAGCCCCTCCTGAACGCCGCTTTGCCGCACGGCCGCCGCGACCTGGCCCGTGATGTTCACAAAGTCCATCCGGGCGGGAATGTTGAAGGTCAATTCCTGGCGAAACGACTTCATCTCTTGGTCCGGCGCGGGTTATGATTGAGAGGAAGATTTGAGCAAGAGAGTTTTGAACAGAAGTTAACGAAGGTCACAAAGAGGAGAGCCAGCGAGTGAAAAGCGGTTGCAGCTTCCGCCCTTTGTTGCCTTTGTTGCCTTCTATTCAAATTGCTGCTGTTTGTTGGTCCGAGTCGCCTTTGCAAGTTGACTAGGATAGGTTCTTGTTGGATTTCTCCCTCACCCGTCCAGCACCTCGCGCACCTTGGCGGCCAATGCCGCCAGCGTGAAGGGCTTGGGCAAAAAATGGTTCGCCCGGTCGGCGATGCCGTGCCGCACCACCGCGTCCTCGGTGTAGCCGCTGACCAGCAGTACCTTGATGCCTGGGCGGAGCGGTACCAGGTGATCGACCAGTTGCCGGCCGCTCATCTCGGGCATCACCACGTCGGTAATCAGCATGTCGATCGGGCCATCGTGAGCCTCTGCCACGGCGAGCGCCTCTCGGCCGTGCCCCGCTTCCAGCACCCGGTAGCCGCGGCGGACAAGCGCTCCCTTGGCGAGCTTGCGCACCGCCGGCTCGTCCTCGACCAGCAAGACGGTTTCTAGCCCGCCGCGCGGCGGCGGTGTTTCGCCGTGCAGTGCGGCCAGCGGGGCGGGTTCGACCGCCGGCAGCAAAACGTGAAACGTCGTGCCGACGCCCAACTCGCTGGCCACCGTAACCCGCCCGCCGCTCTGTTTGACGATGCCATACACGGTGGCCAGGCCGAGGCCGGTCCCCTTGCCCAGCTCCTTGGTGGTAAAGAAGGGTTCGAAAATGCGGGCCTGAACCTCCGGACTCATGCCGCTGCCGGTGTCGGTCACCGACAGGCGCACGTAGCGGCCGGGCGGAATCTCCTCGCCCGGTTCGCCCGACCGCCGCAGCAGCTCGCAGCGGGTGGTTCGAATGGTCATCCGGCCGCCGGCGGGCATGGCGTCGCGGGCGTTCACCGCCAGGTTGATGATGACCTGTTCGATCTGGATCGGATCGACCCGGACGGGGCTCAGGTCGGGTTCGAGCTCGGCGGTCAGGACGATATCTTCGCCGATCAGGCGGCGGAGCATCTTTTCAGTGCCTGAAACGGCCCCGTTCAGATCGAGCACCTTGGGTTCGAGCACCTGCTTGCGGCTGAAGGCGAGCAACTGGCGGGTCAGGGCGGCGGCTCGCTCGCCCGCTTCGCTAATGGCGACCACTTGGGCGTGCAGCGCGTCGCTTCCCGGCGGCAGCGAGGAGAGCAGCATTTCGCTGTAGCCGAGAATGACCGTCAGCAGGTTGTTGAAATCGTGAGCGACTCCGCCCGCCAGGCTGCCCACGGCTTCCATTTTTTGCGACTGCCGCAATTGTTCTTCGAGTTGCAATCGCTGGGTGATGTCTTGCCAGGTGCCGAGCAGGCCGATCACTCGGCCCGCTTGGTCGTGCAGTGGCAGCTTCGACGTTTCGAGCCAGACCGTCGTGCCGTCGGCCCGCGTCATCGGCTCGACGATGCCCAGTTGCGGCCGGTTGCCCAAGATCACCTCGCGATCCGTGGCGACGAAATACTCGGCTTCGTCTGCCGACAACCCGGCGAGCTGGCGATCGGTTTTGCCGACGATCTGTTCGACGCTGTCCATGCCGCGCGATTGCAGAATGACCCGGTTGCAGCCCAGATAGACCGAGTCGCGGTCTTTCCAGAAAACTCCTTGGGGGATGTTGTCGATGACCGTTTGCAGCATTTGCTCGGAGGCCCGCAGCTTGTCTTCGGCCTGTTTCCGCTCGGTGATGTCGTAGTTCACGCCGACCATTTGCGCCGGCTCGCCCGCCGGATCGCGATACACGCGACCCTGCCCGACGAACCAGCGGACTTGGCCGTCGGCGCGGATGACCCGCATCTCGGCGCCCAGGTCGGCGCCGGTTGCCAGGCTGCGGTCGACCTGGGCCTGAAAGCCGGCCCGATCGTCCGGATGGACCATTTGGAAGAACAGGTCCGCGGCCACCTCGCCGTTGCCGATCGGCAGCCCCAGCAATTCGTATTCGCGGCGGTTCCAGCGGATGCAATCGCGTTTGATATCCCACTGCCAGAGGCCCATGCCGCCGGCATCGAGGGCCAACCGCAGGCGCTCTTCGCTGGCCCGCAGCTCGTCCTCGGCCTGTTTGTGCTGCGTGATGTCCTCGACCACGGCAATCTGATAGTCGGGGGGCTGCCCCGGTTGCCACATGGGCGTCACGCTGAGCTTGACCCAGATCACCGAGCCGTCCGGCCGAAGATAACGCTTTTCGCGGGCGAACTCCGCGATTTCCCCGGTTCGCAGTTTCCGTGAATATTCGAGATCGACCGCGACATCGTCCGGGTGCGTGATGGCCATGAAGTCGATGCTGGGCATCTCGGCAGCGGTTCTCCCGACGATCTGGCAATACCGCCGGTTGATCCGCACGTACCGACCGGTCGCGTTTTCGACCTGGGCCACGCCCACAGCAGCCTGGTCGAAAATGGCTTGCAGCCAGCGATCGCTATCGCGCAGCGCTGGTTCGCCGCGGAGCTTCTGGGCCATGATGCTTCCTTGACGATGAGCGAGGCGTGCGGCGCTATGGCAGCTTGTGATCCGCGGGCTTGACCCCCGGCTTGGCCCCATTGAACTTGAAGTTCGAGGGCTCGTACTTGCCGACCAGGGCCACGCTCGACGTCGGAGAAATTTTATCCTCCAGGCCGACCGCCCAGTAACACGCATTAACCAGCAGCCGGCGGGTTCCCGCGGAGAGCAGGTCGTTGGCGGCGCCGATGGTCGAGGTAAAAATGCGGGCCGTCTTGCCCGCCTCGCCGGTGTAGCTCTTGGTCCAGGCAATCGGCATCATCGGATCGTTCTGTTTTCCCGCGACGGGCGGATCGTCGGACTTCATGCCGCTCAGCACCTGTCCCATAACCAGCGGCTGGCTGTCGCCCGGCAGCGGCAGGGTCACTCCATAAACATCGGTTGGGCCCCAGATGTCGCCCGACTCGATCCCGCGCAAAATGGGGTGACTTTCCTGTCCAGGGGCGACGATGCCGCGAGTGCTTTGGCTGCCGTGCTTGCCGTGGTGGTTGAGCCAGGTTTCTCCCAGCACTTGCCGGCCGAAGCCCCCGTCCCACGCTTTGCCGTTCCAACTGTATTTGGCGAATTTTTTGCCTTCCTTGATGTTGAAGGCGTGGGTGGCGGTGCGAATGCCGACGATCGGCCGTCCCGATTCGATGTACGTCACCAGGTGCTGCATCTGCTCGTCGGGCAGGTCGCGGAACCGCGTGAAGAGGACCAGCAGGTCGGCCGACTTCAATGCCTCAAGGCCGGGAATGTTGCTGACGTTGGGGCTGATCGTGCCGTCCTTTGGGTCGATGGCGAACAGCACAGTGCATTGAAAGCCGTGCTGCTGGGCCAGTATCTTTCCGAGTTGCGGCAGGGCTTCTTCCGAGCGGTATTCTTCGTCGCCGCTGACCAGCACGATATGCTTTCCCTGGCCCGGCCCGGCGCCCCCTTCATAGACCACGCCGGCGGCGAAAGCGGCCAGCGGAAGCACGAGCCAGGCGGCAAGGGTGGCGTTGACGACGCGAAAGGAAGACATGCTGAGCCTCTAAACAGAAGTGGCGAATGGTCGTGTTTCCGGTATCTCAATTGTTGTAGCTAGCTCCGGCGACCGCGTCGAGTCAAAATTCAGCCGATCCGTAAAATGATTGGTTCATCCGACTTGCAGCGTGGGCCGCCCAGTTGGAACCCCTTGGACACCGGCGCCATGCCCGAAAAAATCCTTCGCGCGAAGTCATTCCGCCCCAATAACTTACGGCCGAGCACGCGGGAGTGGAAGAAGAGCGACCTAAGTGCCGTGCCGTGAGCACCTTACAAGATAACTGTAGTGTCCTGAAGGGGCCGCGGTCAAAGGGCGGAGAACCGTGTCAGGGAATTCGATGCGGATCGAACATGCATCTTGCCCGGTTTGCCCAATAGTGATACCTTTTAGGCTGAGTTTGCGATTTGAGCACCATGTGGGAAGGATAAGGGGGCTTTGACCCGCCTTGGCGCCTGCCGAGGGGGCAACGCTCTGCTAGGCGCGCGGAAAGGCGACCGCGCCAGTTCAAGGTTTGCCGTGGACTTCCAGCTCCATCTTGATACGGAAACGGTCGAGCACTGCTACCCGGCCAAACCGGTGTGCGCTGCGCCGGACGATCCCGTTCGCGCGGTGCTGCGGTTGCTAAAAGAGTCGCGCACGGGAGCGGCGATGGTTTGCATCGACGGCAGATTGCTCGGCATCTTTACCGAACGCGACGCTTTGAAACTGCTGGCCGGCGGAGCGGACCTGAATGCCCCGGTGGCCAGCGTCATGATCAAAAATCCCGTCACCCTGCGGCCCGGCGATACGGTGGGCCATGCCATTGGCTTGATGAGCGCCGGCGGCTTTCGCCGGCTGCCAATCATCGATCGCGATGGCAAGATCCAGGGTGTGCTGAAAGTGACGAATATTCTGCGCTATCTGGTCGAGCATTTTCCGCAAGTGATCTATACCCTTCCGCCCGAACCCCACCACCGTCCCACCGAGCGCGAAGGAGCGTAAACATTGAACGCGGAATGCCGCATTGCCCATTCATGCGGTCGTTTCTCGTCGGCGACGAAATGCTAATGTCCCGCTCAACGATAGAATTGTTTGCCTTCCGCGACGAAACTGAAGTCGAAAACCGCGAATCACCATTTCCCGCGAAGCCACGCCGCCAGCACTGGTTGCCGGCCGCGGATCCCTCCTGCTTGCCACAAACCGCAAGACCATGCCGCAGGGCGCGGTGTTGTCCCCGCCCGAGCCGATGAAATAATGCGTATAGTGTCCCTGGCCCCCGTGGCGAGGGATCCCCGTTTCAAGGGCCACGAGTTGCCATGTCCACGACGACCGCTCCGGTAGTTTCCAGCCACAAAGAAATTCAAAACATTCCCAGCGCCACCGTCCGCTTTGCGGGCGATTCGGGCGACGGCATGCAGTTGACGGGCGAACAATTCACCCGCACTTCGGCCCTGCTGGGGAACGACGTCTCGACGTTTCCCGACTTTCCCGCCGAAATTCGCGCTCCGCGCGGCACCTTGGCCGGAGTGAGCGGCTTTCAGGTGCATTTTTCCAGCACCGACATTTACACGCCGGGAGATACGCTGGACGCGCTGGTGGTGATGAATCCCGCCGCGCTGAAGACCAACCTGGACGACCTGCGCAAAGGGGGCGTGCTGATCGCCAACATCGACAACTTCGAGAAAAAAGACAACGAGATGGCGGGGTACAGCGAAAACCCGCTCGACGCCGAAGTGCTGGAGCAGACCTACCAGCTCTTCAAGGTGCCGATGTCGAAGATCGTCAAAGAGGCATTGAAGGAGACCAGCCTGGGCGTGAAGGAAATCGACCGCTGCAAAAACTTCTTCGCGCTGGGGCTGGTGTACTGGCTGTATGGCCGCGATCTGGAGCCGACCGTCCGCTACGTCAACGAAAAGTTCGCCACCAAGCCCGAGATCATCGACGGCAACCTGCGGGCGCTCAAGGCGGGTTGGAATTACGGCGAAACGACCGACGCGTTCACCAGCAGCTACCAGGTCGATAAGGCCCGGTTGCCGCCCGGCAAGTACAAAAACGTGATGGGTAACACGGCGCTCGCCTGGGGCCTGATGACCGCCGCCCGCCTGAGCGGAAAAGAGCTGTTCCTGGGCAGCTACCCGATCACGCCCGCCAGCGACATCCTGCACGAGCTGTCGAAGTTCAAGAATTACGGCGTTCGCACCTTGCAGGCCGAGGACGAAATCGCCGCCATCTGCTCGGCGATCGGCGCCGCCTATGGCGGGCACATGGCGATTACCACGTCGAGCGGACCCGGCATCGCGCTGAAGTCCGAAGCGATCGGCCTGGCGATCATGCTCGAACTGCCGCTGTTGGTGATCAACGTGCAGCGCGGCGGACCGAGCACCGGTCTGCCCACCAAAACCGAGCAAGCCGACCTGTTTCAGGCGATCGTCGGCCGCAACGGCGAATCGCCGATGCCCGTCGTGGCTTGCAAAAGTCCCTCCGATTGCTTTGAAGTGGCCCAGGAAGCGTGGCGGATTTCGTCCCGCTTCATGACGCCCGTCATGTTGCTGTCCGACGGCTACATTGCCAACGGCAGCGAGCCGTGGCTGATTCCCGACGTTGCGAAGCTCCCCAAGATCGAGATCAAGCATCCCGGCCCGAGCGATGGCAGTGAAAAGTTTTTTCCCTACAAGCGGGATGCATTGCTCGCCCGACCGTGGGCCATTCCAGGGACCAAGGGGTTGATGCACCGGATCGGCGGACTCGAAAAACAAGATGTCACCGGCAACGTCAACTACGAGCCGGCCAATCATCAGCACATGATCGACACGCGGGCCAAGAAGGTCGAAAACGTCGCCCTGGAGATTCCGCTGCAAGAGGTGGAAGGTCCAAGTTCCGGCGATTTGCTGGTGTTGAGCTGGGGCGGCACCTTCGGCGCGTGCAAAACGGCCGTCGAAACGTGTCTGGAAGACGGCTTGTCCGTCGCGCACGCCCACCTGCGGTGGCTCAACCCGTTCCCGCGGAACTTGGAAAAGATCCTCCGCAGCTACAAACGGGTGCTGATTCCCGAGCTGAACATGGGTCAACTGCGCACGTTCATTCGCGCCAAGTACCTGATCGACGCGCAGGGACTGAACAAGGTGCAAGGACGCCCGTTCTCGTGTCAGGAGCTGGTTACCGCCATTCGCCAGCAACTCGGCCTTTCGAACAATGGCCAGCCCACGCAGGCCCCGGTCGCCGCCGTGGCCGCCCTAGCCGGCACGGCCGATCAGGGAGGCTAGAACTCCGTCGATTTCAGATTTGAGGATTTCAAATTTGAGATTGGAACAAAAACGCGACAATCTGCAATTCCTCAAAGCTAAAATCCCCCAAGCTAAAATCCCCCAATCTAAAATCTGAAATTTCCCCATGTCCACCGTACCCGCCGCACCAGCCCCGCTTACCGCCGCCGACTTTGCCAGCGATCAGGATGTTCGCTGGTGCCCCGGCTGCGGCGACTATTCCATTCTCGCCCAGATGAAAAAGGTGATGCCTCAACTGGGCATCGCCCGCGAAAACATCGTGTTCATCAGCGGCATCGGCTGCTCGAGCCGGTTCCCGTATTACATGAACACCTACGGGATGCACAGCATTCACGGCCGCGCCCCGGCGATTGCCAGCGGCCTGAAGAGCGTGCGGCCCGACCTGCAGGTTTGGGTCATCACCGGCGATGGCGACGGCCTGTCGATCGGCGGCAACCACTTCATCCATTGCATCCGCCGCAACGTCGATCTGAAGATCGTGATGTTCAACAACCGGATTTACGGTCTGACGAAGGGGCAGTATTCGCCCACCTCGCCGCTGGGCAAGGTGACCAAGAGCACCCCCTTCGGCGTGATCGACAACCCGCTCAATCCGCTGTCGGTCGCCATCGGCTGCGAGGCGAGCTTCGTGGCCCGTTCGATCGACGTCAACATCAAGCACCTGGGCGAAGTGCTCAAGCGGGCGGCCGCCCACAAGGGGACCGCCTTCGTCGAGATCTACCAGAACTGCAACGTGTTCAACGACGGTGCCTGGGAATACGCGACCGACAAAAACACCAAGCACGACACGGTGATCGAACTGGAACACGGCAAGCCGCTGATCTTCGGCAAGAACAAGGACAAGGGAATCCGCCTGAACGGAACCGAGCCGGAGATCGTCGAGTTGGGCAAGGGAATCACGGCCGACGATCTTCTGTTCCACAACGAAAATTCGCCCGAGCCCACGCTGGCGTATCTGCTGAGCCGCATGCGGCACCCGGAATTTCCCGAGCCGATCGGCGTCTTCCGCGATATCGACAGCCCGAAGTACGACGTGGAGCTGAATCGCCAGGTAGAAGCGGCTCGCGAAAAGCGGGGCGTCGGCGATCTGGCCACCCTGTTCAACAGTGGCGAAACGTGGACCGTGGCTTGAGTGTGCAGGAATGGTGCGACCGCCGCTTCAGTCCAGCAGACAATTAGCCACGGATTCATCCGTGGCTTCCGATCCTCCCGCACTTTCCTCGCGCGAGCCAGCAATTGCTGGCACGGCGGTTGCTGGCCGACACTCTGTCCCCCTGTCGCGTCAGACTCGTGAACGACTAGGCATTTCGGGCTGTTCTTGCGTCCCGCAGGCAGTTTGATTGTCGCAATTGGGACGTTGACGGCGCGACATCGAGTTTTGGCACGCCAGTAGCTCGGCAATTCTCCAGACAAAGCTTCGCACCGCGCCTCCGTGACAGTCAATTGAATGCGCGGAGGCGACGGCCTTTCCACAACTTGCCAAGGAGAACCAGGAATGCAGCACACCATTCGCATGCAGTGGGCGACCTGCGCGCTGATCGCAGGGAGCATCGTGGCGGCAGCCGTGCCGGCACTTGCCCAGCAACGTACCGAAGAACAGCCCTCGGCGAGTGAATCGGCATCTGAGCGATCGGCCGATGACAACGAACGCCGCAGTCAGGACGAACGCAATCAGCCGTCGCGAGAAAATGCCGACCGTCGCGAGCCGAGTCGCTTTGAAGAAGGCCGCACGGGCCAAGACCGCCAGCGTGGCGCGCAAGCGGCAGATTCCCGAAACGGTCGGCAGGAAGGCTTCGGTATTCAATTCGACGATCGGGCCGAGGAGGGGCTGGTCGTGGCGAACATCGAGCAGCAAAGTGCCGCGGCGCAGGCCGGCCTCCGAACGGGCGACCGGATCGTTACGGTGGATGGCCGCCGCATCGGCGAAGCCCGGCAGTTTGAATCGTACCTGAATAGCCAACGCGGTCGGCGGGTGCCGGTGGTGGTGCAGCGCGGCAATCGACAGTACACGGTGCAACTGGTTGCCGGCCAAACGAGCGACCGCGGCCAGCCAGAACAAGAAGAAGACGGCGCTTGGCTGGGCGTGTTCCTGCAGCAGGGGGACGAAAACGAACAGGGCGTGCGCGTCACCCAGGTTTATCCCGCCGGGCCCGCCGCTCGGGCCGGATTGCGGGCCGGCGACGTCATCGTCCGCGTGAACGACCAGGACGTGGCATCTCCTCAAGCTCTGATCGAGACGATCGATCGACTCGAACCCCGCACCCGAGCGGCGCTGGTGATCGAGCGCAACAACCAAGAGCGGGAAGTCGATGTGCAGCTCGGCAGCCGCCAGGCCTTTGCCTTTCAACCCGTCAATTGGGAAGAAGATGATCGCGACGATCGCGGCGACGACGGTCGCGGCCAGGCCCAACAGGAAGATCCCTACGACAACGTGCCTCCGTTCGCCATGCAGCTCGAGCACGACCGCCGCATGGCCGAGCAGCATCAGCGGATCGAGCAAGAGTTAGTAAAGTTGCAGGAAGAAGTGCGCCAGTTGCGGGCGCTGATCGAGCGCAACAACCAGTAACGAAAATGCGAAGATCGACGAACACTCAAACCGAGGAGGAACGATTATGCGACGCTTCACTCTGGCCATTGCGGCCGCCGCTCTCTTGGGCGGGGCACTCGTCATGGGCGCACCGCAAACCGCGCACGCCGACGACGACGACTACTGGGACAACCATTGGAGCTGGTACGACGGCTCGTATCGGCCCTACCACCAGCGCCAGTACCGCTCCCGGCCCACGTACGACCGCTACGATGGATATTACGACAACGACTACGGTCGCGGCAACTCCTACGGCGGTCGCGGCTACTACAACCGCGGGTACAATCGCGGCAATTACTACGGCACGCCCAACATCGGCTATCGCGATAATCGCCGGGGGGGCGGCTCGGTGAACATCGGCGGGCTGCGCTTCGGCTGGCGATAAGGCTTCGGCTGGCGATAAGGCTTCGGCTGGCGATAAGGCTTCGGCTGGCGATAAGGCTTCGGCTGGCGATAAGCGGCCGGCGTCCGTTCGTTCCACGACAACCCTTCAACATGCAGAGATTGGCTCGCGTCCCACAAAGGCGTGGCTATCTCTGCATGGGCGGTCTGAAATCTCAGTCTGAAGTTGGTCGCCGACGCGCTGGCGAACTGATCGAGGCGGGTATTAGCCAACAATCCCGCGAACGATCTGTCTCACCTTCGGCAGCGCCATTTCGGCCACCTCGACCACCTCTTCGGCCGAGACGACTTGCGGCGCGTCCGGCCGAGCGACGTTGGTGATCGTCGAGAGCGCGAGCACCCGCATCCCGCAGCTTGCTGCCGTGACCACCTCTGGCACCGTGGACATGCCGACGCAGTCGCCGCCGATCCGGCGAAAGGCGCGATATTCGGCCCGGGTTTCGTAGCAGGGGCCACTCACGCCTACGTACACGCCCCGCGGCAGCGGAAAATTGCCCCGCCGGGCGATCGCTTGCGCCCGGTCGGCAAGCTCGGCGTCATAAAGCCGGGCGCGGGGTCGGGCGAGGCGATCCGCACAGCGGGGATCGGGGCGCTCGCCGCCGCTCAGAGCCATGAGGCAAATGTGATCGTCAATCAACATCACGTCGCCAACCGTGAACTGGGGATTCAGGCCCCCCGCGGCATTGGTAAGCACAAGCGTCTTGACCCCCAACTCGCACAACACGCGAACCCCCAGGCAGAGCGCTTCGCCCTGGTAGCCTTCGTACAAGTGGCAGCGCCCTTGCAGCATAATGATCGGCTGCCCGGCCAGCGTGCCGCAAACGAGGCGTCCCTGGTGCGCGAGCGCGGTCGCGCGGGGAAAGCCGGGCAGTTCGCCACAAGGGATGATCGCTTCGGCTTCGATCTGGTCGGCCAGTTCGCCCAGGCCCGTTCCCAGGATGACGGCGGTCGCAGCTTGGCCCGACCAGCGCGAGCGGATAGCAGCCAGAGCGAGTTGTAGGGCGTCGGGGTTCATCAAAGTCTGGCCCGCAATGCTCAGGGGGCTCACGCCCCCCGCTCGCCTGCCAGGACGCCGAGCACGAGCTTGGTCAAGTTCGGTTCCGCCGCATTGGCGGTGGCGATGATCTTGGGAACGTCGGCCGGTTCGAGCGCGTCGGGCAAGCACATGTCGGTGACGATCGAGAAGCCGACCACTTTCAGGCCGCAATGCACGGCGACGATTACCTCGGGCACGGTGGACATGCCGACGACATCGGCCCCGATCATCCGCAAAAAGCGATATTCGGCCCGCGTTTCCAGATTCGGCCCGGCGACGGCGACGAATACCCCTTTGTGAGCCACGATGTTCTCGCGGCGGGCCACTTCCAAAGCCCGCTCGATCAGCCGGTGCGAATACGGCTCGCACATATCGGGGAATCGTGGCCCGAGCCGGTCGTCGTTGACGCCGATCAGCGGGTTCGCCCCCAGCAGATTGATGTGATCCTCGATCAGCATGATGTCTCCCGCGCGGTAATACGGATTCATGCCGCCGCAGGCGTTGCTGACGACCAGCAGCTTCGCTCCCAGGGCCTGCATGACGCGCACGGGCAGGGTGATCTGGTCGAGCGGGTATCCCTCGTACATGTGCAGCCGCCCTTCCATCGCCACGACGGGCAGCCCGCCGAGCTGGCCGCACACCAGCCGGCCGCGATGGCTGACGGCGGTGCTCTTGGGAAAGTGCGGAATCTCGCCGTAGTCGATCGAGGCTTCTTCCTGAATGTGCTGGACGAGACTCCCCAGGCCGGTCCCCAGGATGATGCCGGCATGGGGCGAACCCTGCCAGGCTTGGCGAATGAATCCGACCGCGTCTTGAACTTTTTCGTACAGTCCGTGCATGCTCGTAGGGCTATGGCCCTGCCTCCTGGGCATTGGTTTTGGGCTTTGCTGACAATAAGACAAAGGAACTTAACGCGCGGCGGCGAAGGCTCACAAGTACGGGCCGCGAAGCTTGTCTGGCGCGCCGGGCGCAAGTACGGTGAAGGGAAATTGATCGTCCTTTTTGAGGCCACATCCATGAACCGCGCGCTGCTGCGACTACTCCTGCTCGTTTGTCTGCCGACCATTTGCCATCCGACAAGCGGGTTCACGCAAGACCTGCCCGAGCCGGCGGGCGATCCAACGGTGATCGGTCAGGTCGAGCATTTGGGATGGGGTTTGGTCGGCTCGCGCGGGCGGCACTATGTCTTCGGCGGGATCGCGATGGCCGACTACCGCGATTCGGCGGGAACGCGGCGAATCGTCGCCATGCAGCACCAGGACCACATTCAAGACGCCAGGCACCTGTACTATCGCGAGCTGCGCGACGCTCATCGCTGGGCCTTCTCGCGCCAGCGGAACACCGACGGCAAGTACGGCGTCTGGTTTCAGTTGGCCCCGACCGCCGCCGCGCCAAACCCCAAGTGGCAATCGTTCCACCGCGCACGGCTGGAGGTGGGGAGCGAGCCCAGGGGAGTAGAGCCGACACCGGTGAGCACCACAACCGTGGCGGCAGCAGGATGCTGTGGGAGGTGAAGTATTTAGCGGCTTACGACTTGCCGCCGCGGTGACGTTAGATCTCCAGTCGAACGGGTCAGCCCATGAACGGCGAGCGCATACGCACCGACCACGAGGAACTCAGCCTTCTCGGCGGATAAGGCGGACAGGATGTCGCGGAAATGGGGGTTCACCGACCGGTTCTCCCCGGAATGCCCAGGCGTCTTTGGCTAATTGCCACATGATAGCGAATCGCTCTTCCACCGTCGTCGTATCGTACAAGTCGGCCTCGTCCGACTCCATTTCCGCCAAGCTTCCCTTGCGAACGGGCCACTCGCTGCGGGGCGGAATGTTCAACGAGCCTGACGGCTGCACGAAAGGTTCATCCATATCTCAAACTTACCATATTCGGCCCAGCAGGGACGACTAATTCTAATTCGTCGGCGGCGCGTAGCCTGGGGCGGCGTGCAGCGAGGTGACCAGCGCGCCGTCGTCGGCATTCCAAACGAAGACCTGGCCGTCGAATGTTCCACCAGCAATCCGCTTGGTGGCTGAGTGCATGGCCGCCGAAAGCACCCAGTCCTTCGGCCCGGCATACTCGCGGACCTGCTCCTGCTCTTTGGCCTTGAACTGGCGGACCTTCTTTTCGGCCGAAGCGGTGAGGAAGAACTCGCCCGCGGCCGGCAGCTTGTACAGCTCGCCGCCGAAGGCGATTTCGCTGCTCTTGGCGGCGTCGGCGATTTTCCAGCGATGCACCTTATTGTCGCTGCCGGCGGAATACACCTCGGCCCCCTCGGGATGGAACAGCACGCCCCGCACCGGCTGGTTGTGGCCCGAATACGTAATCAGCAGGTCGCCCGTCTTGGCGTCGAACACTTTGGCCGTTTTATCCCGGCTGGCGGTGGCAAGCTGCGAACCGTCGGACTTCCACGCCACGGCAAACACCCAGTCGCTATGGCTGGTAATCACCGCTTGCTCGGCGCCGTCGGCCACAGCAAAGATTCGCACCGCTCCGTCGGCAGCCGCGGTCGCCAGGCGGTCTCCCTGGGGACTGAAAGCGCAATCGAAGACCACGTCGCTGGACATCCCCAGCACGCGGACCATTTCGCCCGTCTCGGGCTTGAACAGCCGCACCTCGCCCAGCCGGCCCGGCGCGCCGCAGGCGACGGCCAACAACTGCCCGTCGGGACTGAAACGAATCGCATAACTGCGCTGGCCGACGTTCGCCAGGCGGCGGATCAGCTTGCCGTCGGCCGGGTTCCACACGGTGACTTCGTGATAGCCGCCGACGAAAAGCTGCGAGCCGTCGGGGCTGAATTCCAGAGCCGTGATCGGCAGCGGGACGCGATACGCCTCGGGAGCGGCGGGGTGGGTCGGGGCAGGAATGTACGACGCCAGCGCAGCCTTAGGGTCGGGCCCGTCGAACGCCAGTCCCTCGTCGATCCACCGCTTGAGCACGTCCGCCTGCTCGGGCGGCAGCGGATCGCCATCGAGCGGCATTCGCTCGGCCGTGTCGGTCGAAAGGATGCGGCGCAGCGCTTCGCTCCCCTCGTGATCCTTCGGCAGGAAGCCGGGCTGCGTGGAATCGCCGGGGGCGACGGCCCGCTCGAACGTGTCGATGCGGTAGCCCCCTTCCGCCTTCTTCGGCCCGTGGCAGGCGAGGCAGTTGTTCAAGAGCACGGGCGCAACGTCCCGCTTAAAGCTAACCGGCTCGGCCGCGGCGAGCACGGGCAGCAGCAATAAAGCGAGCAGCGAAAGGCGAGCGGTCATGAGTCTGGCAGGCGCGAGACGCCTGCCCCACGATCAGTGTTGAAACAAAAATTCGTTAGTGTTGAGAATGGCCCAGGCGATGTCTTCCAGGGCGACCACCTGGTCCCCCTTGGCCGCGATGTGGGCCAGGCTCGCCTGCATCTCTTTGTCTGCCGGTTTGCGGCAGACGGCCGCCAGGTACAGCTCGGTGATGATCTCTTCGTTCGGCTTGCCGGCGGCGAGCAGCTTGCGAAAGCGGTTGTTCGCGTCGCGCAGCTTGCCGTAAATCAGCGGGCCATTGAAGAACTGAATCGCCATGCCCAGGTTGGAATCGCCGGCCCGCTCGCACGCGCAGACCGTTTGCCGCTCGGGTTGTCCAAAGATCTTCAGGAATTCGTGCTTGGCCAGGTCGGGGGCGGGAAGCTGCGTCGCCTTCGTTCCGGCGGGGAGGCCCGCGAAGGCCTCGGGCAGGTCGGTCGTCGCGCAGATTGCATCTAAAAGCTGCTCGGCCGAGAGCAGCCGCGGCTGGTAGTGCGAAAAGTACTTGGCGTCGTCCTTGTTCAGGTCGTTGGCCCGGAAGTCGGCCTGATAAGTGCGGCTGTTCAGAATCACCCGCAGCAGGTGCTTACGGTCGAAGCCATGCTCGGCAAAGTCCTTCGCCAAGGCGTCCAACAAGGCGGCGTTGCTGGGGGGATTAGAATCGCGAAAGTCGTCTGGCGGATCGACGATGCCGCGGCCCAGCACTTGGCTCCAGAGGCGGTTGGCCTCGACCTTGGCGACCAGGGCGTTGTCCTTCGCCGTTAGCCAGGCGACGAACGGATCGCGGCGGTCGGCCCCGGCGGGCGGGTCGATTTCGCCTTTGCCGGGAAGCCAGGGCTTCATCTGCTTGCCCGTGCGGGGCTGGGTCACCTCGCCGCTGTCGGCCATATAGACGAGCAGCTCGTCGGCCCGCGGCGATTTCTTCCGCTGCACCCGGTTGAAGAAGGCCGCCATGCCGTAATAGTTGTCTTGGGTCCAGCGCTCGAACGGATGATTGTGGCATTTGGCGCATTGCAGCCGCGCGCCCAGAAAGACTTGCGACACCGATTCAACACTGTCGAGCGTGTCGGTCGCCGTGCGATAAAAGTTGGCGGCCGGGTTGTCGAGGGTGCTGCCGCTGGCCGAGATCAGTTCGGCAGCGAACTGGTCGTAAGGCATGTTCGTCTCGAACGCCCGCTCGAGCCAACGATGGTATTTATAGACTCCGCTGCCGCCGATCTGCGTGCTGGTCAGGCGGAGCAGGTCGCCCCATTTGAGGGCCCAAAACTTAGCGTGCTCGGGCCGCTCGAGCAGTTCGGCGATCAGGCGCGAACGCTTGTCCGCAGAGGCATCCGCCAGGAATGCCTGAGTGGCCTCGATCGTGGGCAACTGGCCGACCACATCCAGATGAACGCGGCGGAGGAACTCTTCGTCGCTGCAGAGGCCCGACGGCACATACTGCAACTGGCGGAGCTTGGCGTGGACGTGCTCGTCCACGTAGTTGGCGGTCGGCGGGTCGTTCCAGACGAAGCCGGGAATGTCTTTGACGAACGTCAAAAAGCACGACTCGACGTGCTCCATGTATTTGACGATGATCGCCGCTTCGCCCCGATCGTGGCCGATCACCAGGCCGTCAGGAGTCACGTCGGCCACTTGGTTGTCGGAGCTAGTGCAATACGCCAGGTCGGTCACGTCGCGCACCGAACCATCCGAAAAGTGCCCCAAGACGCAAAGCTGCTGCGTGTGGGCGGGACGCTTGAGAACGCGGCCCGACGGCGGATAGACCTCGATTTTGACGCATCGCACGGCTCCGTCGGGATCGGCCTGGCACCCTTCGGCAATCCACTGCCGCAGCACGGCGTAGGCGGCGTCGCTCTTCTTCAGTTTCAGGCCGCCGCCGTGCGGCAGCTTCATCATCGGCTTGGCGAGCAGCAGGCTTTCGTCGGGATCGAGCGGGTTGGTGCGGCGGCCCAAGTCTTCGCGAATGAGCGTCAGGGCGTCAAACGCCGCGTCGAACGCCCGCAGCGACAGCCGAAAGCCCCCCTTGCCGCTGGGCGAGCCGTGGCAAGCCCCGCTGTTGCAGCTTTGCTTGGAAAGGGCAGCCAGCGTCTCCCACTCGAATGAAATGGGCCGCGGCGTGCCGAAAGATGAAGCCTCGACCGGCAGTTTTGCCTCCTGGCCACCGGCGGCAACTACAATCTCAGCCCCGCCATCCTGATGCGGCAGCGCGACGCCAAGCTCGACCGTCGCCACGGCGGCGCTACTGGTGGCGAACTGGGCGACCCGCGTCAGGTCTTGCACGCTGCCATCGGCGTAGTGGCCCGTGACGACCAGGTGCATCTGGCTCCGCGGGCCGGCAAGTTTCACCGCGGGGGGAAAGACCTCGAGCCGGGTCGGCTGGCCAACGTCGATCGGCTCCAGCCCCGGTTCATCGCCCCGTGCGCTCGTGACGACCGCCAACGAAGCCAGGAATAGCAGCCACGGATGAAACACGGATCGAACACGAATCAGAGACAGGGTTGTCTCACGGCTGCGCAGCGGTTTTTGGATTTGTCTGTGTTTCATCGGTGTTTCCTCCGTGGCTGCAAAACTCTCGTTCATTGGGATACCTTTCCACTACGGAGCTTTTATTTCCAACGCCACGGGGGCGCTTTCGACCGATACATCCACCCCCGCAACCTTGCCGCTCGCCACCGCCACCAACTGCTCGAACTTGACCGGCGGAGCATCGGCCGCGGCGGCCAGTTCGATCTCAATCTCCTGCTGGTCGGCGGTAAGCGTCGTCTTCTCGGGGCCGGTGACGCCGGGCGGAAACGCTTTGAACTTCAAATCGACCGGCTGGCGGTCGTCGCCCCGGCGGGTGAGCGTGAGCTTGACCTTCTGTTTCTGGCCGACGACCAGCGGGCCGGCCGGCGCGACCGTAATGGCAAGCGGCGTGACGACGTTCAAGCGAATGTCGCCCGATTGTACCGCCCGCCCATTCGTCCCCATTTCGGTAAAGGCAAAGTAGCGGAACGCATGTTGCCCCTCAGCCAAGTCCTGGGGCCCCTTCAGAACGATCTCGTAGGTCTCCTTGGGACCGTTGCCGCTCCGCTTCACCTCGGCGGCGATTCCCGCCGGCAGCCCCAGCGGCAGCACGCTCAGCGGGACATCCTTGAAGTTGGGGTCGGTGCGGTCGAAGGTAAGCGTGAGCTTCGTCTCGCCCACTTGTTGCAGAAAGTGTACTTCGGTTCGATCGGTCGCCAGATTGTAAAACGAAGGCTGGCTGGACAAGCCCGACACGAGCAGCAAGCCGTCGAGCCAGGCGGGGGGATACGGCTGCTGCGGCCGGGCGGCCCGCAATTGCCCAGTGGTCTTCATCGCGGTGTAGGAGGGCGAGGTTCCAGTCCCATCGGGTCGGCCCACGATTCTTAGCGCGGCCAGTTCGCCGGCGGCCAGATCCAACGGCGCGACGACGTACAGTCGCACTTCGTTGGCCTTCGCGGGAATGACGTTTTGGAAAAGCTGCCACCCCGAGCGCGGCGAATCCACGCCCAGCGCGATCGGGCCGTCGTAGCCGAATCGCTGGCACTGGACATCCAAATGAAACGCACCGACGCCGGCGGGGAGCGCGTGACGAATACGACTGTTGGCATCGTTCTTAAGCGACAGCGTAAAGTGCGGACCGGTTCGGGCGATGGCGGCGTACGAATAATCGGGACCGCCGCGAAGAGCCAACTCTTCGATCGAAAGCCGGTACGCGCCGTCTTCGGGCAGCGTCGCGGTAAGCACCGGCTCATCGGTATCGCCGATCGGGCTTTGTGCCACTTGCGTGCCGGCTGCGTTCAGCAGCCGGAGCATCAAGATCGCTCCCGAGCCGGCGCTGCGCGTCACGCTGTGGAAGGCGACGGGGGTTCCCTTGACGCCAGCGAATTGAAACAGGTCGCGCGGCTGGTCCGCTTCCAGCCGGCCGGCAAAAACACCGGGGATCGCGGCCGGAGTCGCCTCGCCAGGCTTGCTTGCGGCTGATTCTTGGTAGATCGGCAAGTCCGTCGAGCGGAGCGTCGTCCAGCCCGGCTGACCCGACGATCCGCGCACCGAGAGGGGAATCGCCAGGTCGCTGCCTGCCGGGGCCAGAATTGTCAGCGGGGCGATGCCCTCGGTCAGCGGGCCGGTGAAGCCCAAGGGGGTCGCAGCGCCGCGTGTGACCGTCAGCGGCAGCGGCGTCGTGACGAGCGGAAAATCGCCGATCCGCAGCCGATAGCGCCCGCCCGGCTTGTAGCGATTGTCGCCCAGTTCGAGAACGAATTGTCCGTCCGCCGGGGATACGAATACGAACCGAGCGTCGGCGCCGGTCGCCGGGTCGTCGTCGCCCCGCAGCAGTTCGTTGCCGGCGGCATCGAGCACGCGAACGACGGGATCGAAATCCCAGCCCAGGCGCGTGGCCACCACTTCGCAGGTGATCCGCTGGCCCGCCTTGGCGGCGAAGCGGTAATAGTCGAACGTCGTGCCGTCGCACGCGCCATCGACCGCCACGGGAAGCGGCAGTTCCTGGGCCGTTGCCGGCGTGTGGTTGTTGCCGTTGTCGGCCAGGCTCGGCAACTCGTCGATCATCACCAGCAGCACGTCGCTTGCCCCGGCCGCCGTCGAAATGGCAATCCCGCCAATGCCGCACGGGGCGCCGGCGGCCAGCGTGATCTTGGCCAGCAGCGTGGTTTTGTCCTTTTGATTGGCATCGCCGGGGACGAGCTCGATCTGGGCCGGAAAGCTCGACCAGATTCCCACCGGCTGGTCGAGCTTGCCGCCGTGTAGCGTTAGCTCGGTCGTTTTGCCGGGCACCACCGCGCCGGGACTGGCAAACGCCAGCGTCGGCTGGGCATGGGCGGGTGACTGGGTGCCAAGCCCAAGCGCGACGACCAGCAGCGGCGCAGCGGCACGCAAGCAAGAGGCCACGCGCGTCATCGGGCAATCCTTGGCGGGGTGGGAATCGGCGGGACCGCAAGCGCCCTGGAGCGAGTCTTGCGGCAAAAGTGACAGGCATTGATGCGCCCCGAAGCTGAGCGATCAACGACTCTCGATGCGATAGCTATTGTGGATGGTTGGCCGGAGCCGGTCAACCAAGATCGGGCGAAAGTTTTGTCCCGATACGGACATGTGCCCTGGAGCTTGTGACGGTCGGCCGGGCTGCTGCGCTGGCCGCAAGCGCACGAAAAAAGCCACCGCCGAGAGCACGGTGGCTTCGAGTGGAGGCGAGCGGGATCGAACCGCCAACCTCAGCATTGCGAACGCTGCGCTCTCCCAATTGAGCTACGCCCCCCACGTTGATCCTCAAAAAATATAGCACCGCGCCGGGCCGCTGGGTAGAGCGCCGCTGGGTCGAGCGCCGTTGGGTCGAGCGGATGGCCTGCCGGCAGATGGCTGCCAGCACCCAGGACGCGGCTTGCCGCGGCGAGGTTCGCGCTTGCTTTACACCCCGCGCCGCTTTGGGCATACTGTGCCGCTTGCTTGCGGCCACGGTTCGGCTGCGGGGGATGGGGAGAATGCTGGAATGGCCCGCTTGGCAATCAGCGAGCTGACGACGCTGCGCTGGTCGTTCGAAAAGGATGTCGAACAATTCGCGGCGGCCGGCGCCGGCGCCATCGGGGTCTGGCGGCACAAGCTGAACGACTTTGGCGAAGAGCAGGGAGCCGAGCTGCTGGCCGATGCCGGCTTGGCCGTCTCCAGCCTGCAATGGGCCGGCGGCTTCACCGGCAGCGATGGCCGGTCGCACGCGGAAAGCCTGCACGATGCCCGCCAGGCCCTGCAAACGGCCGCGCTTTTGCAAGCCGGCTGTCTGATCGTGCATAGCGGCGCCCGCGGCGTGCATACACTGAATCACGCCCGGCGGTTGTTCCGCCAGGCGCTCGAAAAACTGCTCCCGCTGGCCGAAGAACAGGGACTCGTGCTCGCCATCGAGCCGACCCACGGCGACTGCGGCGCGGATTGGACGTTTCTGCATTGTTTGGACGAAACGCTGGCGCTGGTGGAAAAATACCAGTCTGGCTCGCTGAAAATCGCGCTCGACACCTACCACTGGGGCCACGACGGCTCGCTCTTGGAGCGAATTCCACTCCTTGCGCCCCACCTGGCGCTGGTGCAACTGGGCGATGGCCGCCGGCCGCCGCGGGGCGAGCCCGATCGCTGCGCCCTGGGAGACGGGAGCTTTCCGCTGCGCGGCATCGTTGGCGCACTGACCGCCGCCGGCTACGAAGGCTGGTACGAGATTGAACTGATGGGCGAAGAGATCGAAGCGGGCGATTACCGAGAGATCATCGCCCGATCCGTCCGCACCTTTGCCGGTTGGAACGGGGCGGGAATCGGCTAGCGCGATCGATTGCAAGGCGCGTCGAACTATTCCCGGTCGCGATGGCGATTGCGGGTGGCCAGCAGCACCAAGACTACCGCGCCCCCGATCACGAACGGCACGGCGCAGCAGAGGCCCAACAGCACCATTTCCCACTGGCCGATGCCGAACATAGGTGGCTCCTTGTAGCACGATGAACGGTCGTTGTTTACTCTTAGGAAGGACTCCTGTGAAGTACAGTGGGAATCTTCGATGCCCGATGGTACCGAGTTCAAGGCCGTGTGGACGTATTGAGCCAGAGCAAAGTTGCCAAGCTGGTAACCGTGCATTTTTTCGATTAGGTGAACGATGCGAGTACTCGGCCAACGCGTCCGACGGACGAAGTGGATCCACACGCTTCGATACGTAATCGCCGTTGAAGTCGAATTGGTGGTTCCAGCAGAAGATCCGAGCGAACCTTGCTACGAAGCCGAGACGGTCAAGTTGCTCAAGGAAGTGAAAGCGCGCGCCGAGCAGGGAGATTTGGACTGGTAAAGCAGCACGGGAAGGTCTATGCTGCGACGGATGCTGCCTAACCCGAAATTACATTGCAAATGAAGGCGTCCTTATGTTCGGAATTGGAACGTGGGAAGTGATCCTCATTGTGCTCGTATTGTTCATCCTGGTAGCCCCCGTGTTTGCGCTACTATCCATTGTCCGATCGCAGAGTGCAACGGGTCGAATAAACCCCGATTTGAGCCCCTGTCCGGATTGCGGGCAGCGGCTTTCACCGCTAGCCATTGCTTGCCCACAATGCGGGCGTCCGTTCAAACACGGATAGTTGAATCACGGAAGCGGAGTAGCGCAAACCTTCGCCCCCGGCGGCAAGCTGCCAACTTGCCCTACGCCTGCAACCAGGTTGGCAATTGACCCGCCGCGGGCAGTTCGATCACCCGCACGCTTTGAATATCGGGATGCGCCGCGACTTCGTCGAGCGCGGCCTGCGGCGGCAAGCTGTCGAGATTCAAAACGCCGATCGCTTCGCCGCCGGGGGCCGCACGGCCGACCGACATCTGGGCGATGTTTACCCGGTGCTTGCCGAAAATGGTCCCCACCGCGCCGATGATTCCCGGCACGTCGTGGTGCGTGAACACCAGCAAGTTGCCGTCGAGATACGCCTCCAGCCGCGACTGACCCAGCCGAATCAGCCGCGGCATGTTGTTGCCAAACAGCGTGGCGCCCGCCTCGAACGTCTGATTGCCGCCGGCGACTTCGACCGACAAGGACGAGCTGAACGCCCCCGGCTCGCTGCGCGATTCTTCGGTCAGCTTGATCCCCCGTTCGCGGAGCAGCAACTCGGCATTGACGATGTTGACGTCCTCTTCCAAGGCCCGCTCGAGCAGCCCGGCACAGAACGCCGCGGTAACTAGCTTTGTGTTCTTTTGCGTCAGTTCGCCGCGATAGGTCAGGTGGCAGGCCGAGGCGCCGCTCGGATGCCACTGCGCCATCAACAGCCCCAGCCGATGCGCCAGGTCCAAGTAGCCGCGCAGGGCGTCGAGCGTTTTGGGGTCGAGCGCCGCCATGTTCACGGCGTGGCGGACTTCTCCCTTGGTAAAATAGTTGACCAGCAGTTCGACCGCTTCGATGGCGACTTGCGTCTGGGCCTCTTCGGTGCTCGCCCCCAGATGCGGCGTACACAGGACGTTGGGCATGCCGAACAGCGGGCTGTTGGTGCAAGGTTCCTCGACGAAAACATCCAGCGCCACGCCCCCCAGTTTGCCGCTCTTGAGCCCC
>JBBDYF010000121.1:0-4177 GCA_040901775.1 Pirellulaceae bacterium
TCGCGCGGGATTGTAGAGCCGGGCGAATGATCGCGCTGATTATCTCCGACGTCTTGGGCGATCCGCTCGACGCGATCGCCTCGGGACCCACGGTTGCCAACCGAACGACGGCTCAGGACGCCGTGAAGATTCTCGACCGATTTGGCGCTCGCGGGTGCGGGGCGTCGCCCGTTGTTTTTGAATACTTGGAGCGGAAGGTTGCTGCGAAAGAGGAGAGCGGATCTACTGCGTGCGATGTGACCAACGTGGTGATCGGCAACCTGGCCCTGGCGGTCGATGCGGCGGGGCAGGAGGCGGTACTGCGCGGTTATTCGCCGGCCATGACCGCCGCAACTACGCTGGAAGGGCCGGCTGAAGAGATTGGCATTCACTTGGCGCGGATGGCCCGGCAGATGCGCGGCGGGGCCGGGCCCGATTGCCTGATTACCGGCGGCGAGCCGGTCGTTCGCCTGGTTCCCACCGAGCGGCGCGGCAAAGGGGGCCGGAATCAGCAGTTAGTCCTGGCCGCGCTGGCCGAGTATTTGCGCGATGAGCGATCTGCGGGAAGTAACCCCAGCGAAGCTCTGCGCTTCGCCTTGCTTGCGGGCGGGACCGACGGCGAAGATGGCCCCACCGATGCCGCCGGGGCGCTATTCGACGACGAAGTGCTGCGCCGCATGTCGGCGGCGGGGCTCGAGCCGGAAGACTTCCTGCGCCGAAACGACGCCTATCACTTTTTTGAGCCGCTGGGGGGCCTGATCAAGACCGGCCCGACGCACACCAATGTCTGCGATCTGCGGGTCGTGGTGGTCGAGCGCTAGCGCTCGCGAAGGAACCGACAAAAAACAACCTCGGTAACTTCATTTCCCACGGGAGGGCGGTTTGTGACACGGGATTGCGTTCCGCGGAAAAGATAGTTGAGAACCGCCCCGGCGTGCGATAAGTTCGTGCCATACGGTTTTCTCTCGTTGCTCGAACGATCCGCCGCTCGAAGGTCGGCTCCCCATGATTTGCAAACTCGCCCCGATGTGCCGGTATGGTCTGGCGATTGTCTTGTTGCTGGCCGTCGCTGTCTCGGCCCTCCCCGCCGACGAGGCGATTCCCGCTGATCCGGCGCCCCGCTGGTGGAAAGGGAATCTGCACACGCATTCGCTCTGGAGCGACGGCGACGATTTCCCCGAAATGATCGCCGAGCGCTACCGCACGCGCGATTACCACTTTCTCGCCCTGACCGATCACAACGTGCTGAGCCAGGGAATCCGCTGGATGAAAGAGGCCGACATCGCCAAGCGCGGCGGCGACGGCGTCGTCCAAAAGTACCTCGATCGCTACGGCAAAAACTGGGTCGAAACGCGCGGCCCGGCCGAAGCCCGCGAGGTCCGGCTCAAGCCGTTCGAGGAGTACCGGGCCTTGATCGAAGAGCGGGGCAAGTTCCTGCTCATTCCGGCCGAGGAGATCAGCGACCGGGCCGAAGGGGTGCCGGTCCACATGAACGCCGCGAACCTGAAAGAGGCGATTCAGCCGCTGTCGGGGGCGACCGTCCGCGAGGCGATCGCCAACAACATCCGTCAGGTGGAAGAACAGGCGAAAGTCGCCGGCCGCGAAATCCTGGCTCATCTGAACCATCCGAATTTCGGCTGGGCGATCACCGCCGAAGACCTGGCCCACGTGGTAACCGAACGATTTTTCGAGGTTTATAACGGCCACCCCGGCGTCAACCAGCCGGGCGACGAGCACCGGCCGAGCGTCGATCGGCTGTGGGACATCGCCAACACGATTCGCCTGGCGCACCTGGATGCGCCGCCTCTGTATGGCGTGGCGACAGACGACAGCCACCACTACCACGACAAAGTGAACGGCTCGCGGCCGTTCCGCGGCTGGCAAATGGTCCGGGCGACGCATCTGACCCCCGAGCACCTCATCCGGGCAATCAAGGCGGGCGAGAGCTACGCGTCGAGCGGCGTCACCCTGGCCGATGTGCGCTACGACGCGCAAGGCAAGACGCTCGAACTCACGATCCAGCCCGACGGCGACGCGACCTTCACCACCCAGTTTGTCGGCACGCTCCGCGGCTTCGACGACACGTCGGAGCCGACGCTCGATACAAACGGCAAACCCCCCGTCGATAAGAACGGCAAGCCATTGCGGGTCAGCCGCAAGTATTCGCAAGAGATCGGCCAGGTGCTGGCGACGGCGGAAGGGCCGACCGCGAAGTACAAGCTGACCGGCCAGGAACTGTACGTGCGGGCGATCGTCACCAGCAGCAAGCCGCCGGTCGATCCTTCGTTTGCCGGCCAAAAGCAGCAAGCCTGGACCCAGCCGGTCGGTTGGGAATGGGTCTTGGAAAAACCGGCGACGCTGCCGCGGTGAAAATGCGAAAGTGGGAAGCAGGAGCCGCGGAAGAAACCCAGCCCGGCGAAGACGCGGACGAAACACGGATTAACAGCGCGGCGAAGCCGGAACCAGGCAACAACCACGAATCGAAGGCCGCAGCCGGCAGTGCCCACAAAAACCACGAACTGGCACAAGGAAGGACGCCGGTAGCGACCGTGGTCTGCATACGTTTTCGTGGGTCTTTGTGTTTTTCGTGGCCATGAAAATCTTCGCGGCGCGCGAAGAAATTCAGCGTTTGTATTACGGATTGAGGACCCCACCGTTCGCCGGGCGACCACGCGCAAGAGGGGCGTGGCACCCAAACCTAAAACCACCCACCGCGCCGGGGCAGCCAATGCTCCCCGGCTGCAAACTACGATTTAATCCTAAGACCCAATTACTGCTGAAGCGATTCGCTTCCATCCTTCGAGCCCATCGCTCCCCACACGCCGTACGGGCTCAGACCGCCAAATTGCGGTTTTTGGAGCACGGGCAGCGCCAGGTTGCCGGTATTGATGGTTTCCGGGACGAAACGAACCGAAGCGTCGCACATGGCCGCATTCACGCCGCCGGGATGGTAGCTGTCGGGTGCATAGATCCCCTCCGCCCACTCGCCCTTGATCTCGGCGCAGGAAGGAGCGTTGGGGGGCAGAATCGTCGTGAAGCCGCAGATCATCGGATACCCCGAGGCCCAGGACTCGCCATCGCGGTGGTGCGAATCGGGCAGAGTGCCCACCAGCATGCCGTTTTGCCCCTTGGCCTGCATGCAAATAATGGGACTGGCCCGAAACGCACCGCGGCTAACTATGACGTAGTGGCCGTGGATCTTGCCGTGCCCCGCCGACGAATAGGTCGTGTTCTCGCTGAACGCCAGGGTGTTGCTCGATCCGTCCTTAATGTCTGCAAAGGTATTCCCTCGGTGCAACCCGAACACCCCCCGCGGAGACTCGGCATTCGCGATGCTCTGGTTGTCGCCCCACTCGTTGGGGCCGACGGTCGAATCGCCGCAGTTGACCGCGTAGCTGATGGCGGCGGTGGCCCGATCCCAGCCGCCGCGGTCGGCTTGCGTATCCGAGGGGCACAGGTAGCCCGGAATCTTGACCGCGTAAGCGCTATACGGCCGCAGCGAGTGCGGGCCTTGCGGCACGATGCCCCCCATGCCCGGTTCTTGCCTGCCCGCTCCGATCTGGTCGTGCAGCGGCTTCTGCTCGATGAACGGCAGCAGGTAGTAGAACGTGCTGTGTCGCTGCTGGTTGCTGTCCCAACTGTTGTCCCAGTTGGCACCGGGATTGTCCGTTCCGCTGGCCATGGGCGGGAACGTCTTGAACGTGTCGTGATAGTTGTGCAGGGCGATCCCAAGCTGTTTGAGATTGTTTGCACATTGCGACCTGCGGGCCGCCTCGCGGGCCGCCTGCACGGCAGGCAGCAACAACGCCACCAACACGCCAATGATGGCAATGACGACGAGCAACTCCACCAAGGTGAAAGCTCGCCCCCAAGTGAAGCCTCGTCCAGGACTCTTGTTCGGCGAAAATTTTCGCGCCATGGATCACCCCAAAGTTAAAAAGGAAGAATCAAGCCACGTCGGGAATCCTCGGAAGATTCCCTCACGACCTTAAAAGCTATCGAAATGTAATCCGCAAATCAAGAAGAATGTCGTTGCCGGGAAATAATAACCGGAATAACTATTAGAAAATTTCTTGGCAATTCCGATCCCAGGCAGCAGGCGGCTGGGTGGAAAAGAAAGGCAAACCGCGGATGACGCGGATTACGCGGATGCGGAAGGATTTTGAACAGAAGCAAACGAAGGGAACAAAGAGGAGGA
>JBBDYF010000122.1:0-4169 GCA_040901775.1 Pirellulaceae bacterium
CGAATGGCCGAACAGTTCAAGCACTTTGTTGTCAGTTACACTCATATCTTAGCGACAATCAAGTTCTAGATCTTTACAAGAGGAACTTACATCTCTCACTGGCGTGTGCGATATAATCTGGGGATATATCTAAGCCGATGGATTTCCTTCCTAAATGAAAGGCAACTAAGTTTGTCGTGCCCGTTCCGCAAAATGGATCGAGCGCAATTCCGCCGTCGGGACAGGTGGCCAGCAAGGGAATTTTGCACAAGTCTTCTGGATAGGGTGCGAAATGCCCCGTGCGCTTCTGCGTGTCTTCGGGAAGTATATCCCACACGTCCCTTGGCTTACTGCCGTTTGGGTGGTACTTCAAAAAGTAGAATCCACGCTCCTTGAGTTCGCGCGCGCGGCCGGACACTCTTTCCGAATCCGAGTGCGTAGCACGCTGCTGCCCTCGGATAATCATGCGGAAATCTCCGAGCTTACCGGCCGCCATCGACTGAAGTATCTCTCCCAAAGCACCGTATGCGTTCTTCTTCTCTTGTTCCGATAGATGCGGCGACAGCTCGATTTGTCGTTTATACCGAATTCCACTGACGCCAGTGGCCGAGATGACGGCGCCGTTTTCGACCCTGCTTTTTTTGGGATCAGACCGAATCGCATCTACGTCGTAAAAGTAACCTTTCGGCTGCTTAACGAAGTGAAAGACATATTCGTGGACGTTTCCCAGCTTATCTGTCGCGTTGTCTGGACCCCCCTTCACTTTATTCCAGATCACGTCGTTTCTGAGTATCCAACCTTGCTTGTCGGTAAGTTCGAAAGCGACCCTCCACGGAATGCCGAGAAGCCGCTTCGAATCGTAGGTGTCACCGATGTTGAGCCAAAAGGAACCAGTAGGACTTAGGACGCGTTTCACTTCCTCAAAGACTGCTGCTAGCTTCGCAACGTAATCTCGCCAGTGTTCTTCCAGGCCAATCCCCGCCGTTGAATAAAGCCGTTGGCCCCAGTACGGCGGAGACGTCATCACAAAGTCCACCGATTCATCGGGAAAGCTGCTAAGGAGCGCCATCGTATCGCCGCAAACAAAAAGCGGCTGGATCTGTTTCGAGCGCAGATATGGCGGAATGCCGCGACACTCCTCCAGGGTAGGCAACGTGGTCTGCATCGGGAAACTGGCCAAGTGGGGAGGCGTAAAAGTTGAATCTTAGCAGGTTTTTGTGCGGTCGAAACTCTACCACGTAACAGGTGGGCGCCCGCGGACCATCTAGCAGGTCGCGGGAGCGGGACGGGTGCAGGCAAACGGTGCATCGTACGTCCCGCTGCCGAAAACGGTCAAGTTGCCCTCGGGGGCGCTTCGCTGTTGGCCGGCGCTCCGCTGGATTAGACTAGGAAGCTGGGAAAACTCCCGAAACTGGAAACACCCACGCCACGCGCTGCCGCACCTGCGGTTGGGCACGGTGGCACCGCGCCCCGAATCGGTCGCCCGAGCGACGCCCCTCTTCCCGGCAAACCCAAACGGCATGGCCACGGCGCAGCGAGATTCCGAGCTTGCCCACAGTTTCGGGCCACACGAATTCGGCTTCGACTTCTTGCCGCTCGAAGCGCCGCAGCCCGGCGTCGCTTCGCTAGCGACCAGTCCCACGCCCCACATCCCCGCGATCGACCTGGCCGGCGACGGTCCTTTGCCCCCGCTGGCCGAGCCGCTCGCCTTGCCCGTTGTGGCTGCCAGCGGGAACCACTCGCCGCTACGGCAACTGGCGAAAGGACGAGCCGCGGGCGAAATCTGGCTCGCAGGGGATTCCATCTTTTGTGCCTGCCCCGACTGCCAGGCACCGATGTCGATCCGCATCTGGCTGATGGTTGCCGACTGCTGGCGCTGCGGCGCGTCGATCGAGCTGTCGCAAGAGCAAGAGCGCGAGGTGCAGCGCCTGCTCGCCGAGCGCGAACCGCCCGTGCCAGCGACTGTCGCTCCTGCGGCCCGCCCTCCCGAACCCCCAGCGCCCCGATTCAAAAAACCGCTCGTCGCCGTGCCTGCCGCGCCGCCCCCCGCCCCCGCGGCGCGTAGCGAGCGGCCTGCGCCGCCGCCGCAGCCTTCGGTGGCCCGGCGAGCGGCAGCCGCCCAGCAAGCCCTGCGCCGCGAGCCCTGGATTCGCCGCTTCGTCAACGAAACGCCCGCCTGGCTGATCAGCATGTTGATCCACCTAGTGCTGCTCACCTTGCTGGCCCTGCTGACCACCGCGATCGAGCCGGAAGAAGATCCGTTCATCACCCTTTCGACGATGACCCGTCGCGTGGTGAAAGAGGGTGACGACCCGATCCACATTCCGCCCGAAGATCTGGCCCAGTTCGACCTGCCCCTGTCGAACAAGGCCGACCTGTTGGACGATCGTAAGCGCGAGGCGCTGCTCGCCGCCGCTCAAGACGCCCGCGAGTTGCGGCTCGACAACGACGCTCCGAATTTGCCCGATTTCGAATTGGTCAAACAAAAGGTGGGCCGCGCCGACGGCTACGAGCAGGCCCTGCTGGCCCGCGATCCCCGGCTGCGGGTCGAAATGGTCGAGCGCGAAGGGGGGACCACGCTGACCGAGGCCGCCGTCGCCCGCGGCTTGCGGTGGCTCGCCAATCACCAGAACAAAGACGGCTCGTGGAGCCTTTCCGGCTTTCGTCACGCGGGCGATTGCAACTGCCGCGGCGACGGCGCGTTCGACGGCAAAGCACCCGGCACCGCCCTGGCCATGCTTCCCTATCTGGGCGCGGGGCAAACGCACCTGGCGGGCAAATACAAAGGAACCGTCGGCCGCGGCCTGCGGTGGCTGATCGAGAACCAAAAGGAGGACGGCGACCTGCGGGCAGGGTCCACCGGCAACGAGGGGATGTACACCCACGGTCAGGCGGCCATCGTGCTGTGCGAGGCCTTCGCCATGACCGGCGACGAGCAACTGCGCCTTCCCGCCCAAAAAGCGATCGACTTTATCGTCAAGGCCCAATATCGCGATGGCGGCTGGCGTTATCAGCCCTCGCCCCGCTCGCAGACGGGCGATACCAGCGTCGTCGGCTGGCAACTGATGGCCCTGCAATCGGCTCGCTCGGCCAACCTGACCGTGCCCGACGAAACCTGGGGCATGGCCGACCTGTTTCTCGACAGCGTGCAGCACGACGACGGATCGAAGTATTCGTACCAGGCCCGCGGCGGCCCGACCGAGGTGATGACCGCCGAAGCCCTGCTCTGCCGGATGTATCTCGGCTGGACGAAAGATCGGCCGGGGCTGGTCCAGGGGGTTGAGTGGCTGGCAGCCGAGCATTTGCCGGAAGTGCAACATCCCAACATCTATTACTGGTATTACGGCACGCAGGTGATGCACCACTACGGCGGCCCGGAGTGGGAAGCGTGGAACCTGCAGATGCGCGACGTGCTTTGCAGCACGCAAGAGACCCAGGGACACATCGCCGGCAGTTGGGCGCCCCGCGGCGATCACGCCGGCGCGGGCGGGCGAATCTACGTCACCGCCCTCTCGATCTGCACGCTCGAGGTCTATTACCGGCACCTGCCCGTCTTCCGGCAGATTGAGCTGTAACCTTCTGCAATCGTTCGCGGCTGGCTCAATGCGCATTGGCCGCGAGCAGGCCCTTGCCCGGCTGTCCCGGCGACTGATCGAGCCTAGTTTTTTTCGCGCCCCAGGCTCCACCGGTCGAACCGCCTGGTTTCGCAACTGGTTTCGCAGCCGCCAGTTACGTCCCATTTCGCGATCAGCGAAACCGCCGCCCATTCGACTGATCGGATGAGGGAGTTTAGAGATTTCTCCCCCCTCGCCGCACGCTGTCCAAGGGGGCGAAAGTCCCCTTTGGATCTTGGCCGCCAACGCACGCAGCAATCCACTGGGCGCTTCTTTTGGACGATCCTCTGCAACCAGATTTTCAAAGAGCCGGCCGTCGCAGCTTACCGTCAAACTGGCAGTCCGCGCGCGGATGGATCATGGAGTGCAAATTCTGTTCCGATGTTCACTGGCGCGGGCGGGCTTCCTTACGAGCCGCCCGATCGCGATCTGGCGCGCGGTGCGGGCCGCTCGATCGCCTGTCAAATCGCCCTGGCAGGCGATAGATTACCCCTGCCGACCGCACAGGCACTTTCCCACCCGCGTAACCGTTCACGCCCCGGCTAGTGTTGGCGCGGTGGTTCGGGCGAAGTGGGC
>JBBDYF010000123.1:0-2086 GCA_040901775.1 Pirellulaceae bacterium
CAATTCCGTGGCACACACGGCAGAGTAAAACGCACTTGTCGATTTCATCCAGTTGCTCGGTCGAAATCGTGCGCCGAATCAGGTTGTCATAATCGGGGTGTTTCTTCGCCGGCTCAATGTGGTTGAACTCGAAAATTCGCTCAAACCCGCCGAACTCCTCGATCATCTCCTGAACCGGGCGACCGCAGTATCCACAGCGGTCGCCCTTGTATTCGTATAATTGCCGTCGATTTGCTGGCATCGTTAGCGTGACTCCTTCACTTCTGGACGAAGTGCTGCCGTCAGTTGCTCGTGAGCCAGATGGAGATAGTGAACCGCGCCGTTCGGCGGTGATCCGGCCTGTTTCCACAGTTCCGTGGCGACTTCTTGAGCCTTTTCGCCCAGGATTCGCTCCCTCCGGTCGGCCTCCTTTTCGAGCGTCCCGATACCGGGATGTTCATGGAGCAACGATTTGAGAACGTCTGGCGTTAGGCTGTGGTGCTGGCAGTAAAGGTCGAACCAATGCGAAACGATTTTTCCAGCACTATTGATCTCACCGCCCATTTGCGACAGTTCGGAAAGGAATAGCCAAGTCAATACGGCGTGGCTATCGCCTACTTCTTTCAGACATTCTGCGAACTGGCGTTCTCGCTGCTGACTGGTCTCCTTGTGAATGTCATCCGGCTGATGTGCGTACTGAGTGTAGAGAAAAACGTCGATAAGCCTCTTCCGAGTGAGATTGAACTTGAATGGGCCGAAGCACATCGAGGGCTTCTTAGCCAGTTTGGCCTCATAGGACTTGGCCGCGCCCAGCACCCACCTTCCGTAAGGGTTGTCGCCCAGTGCCGTGGCGAAGAGGGTGGCAGACTTCACAAAGTTTGCTGGCTCGTTCTGCATGTAGAGGCGACGAAGGATCGTCAAATAGGAGCGAATTTCTTCATCTGTCACTGCCGTCTCGATCCGCGACTCACCCAGCGGCAGCGATCCACCGGATTTAAGTGTTGCCGGACTTGGCTCCTTGAAAAAGGCAGTGCCAACCAATTCTCGGAGATCGCGGCAGAAGTAGCCCAGCAACTTAACCTGTTCCGTTGTCAGCGTCACCTCTGCCACCGGCAGTGGCTTGCGTTCGGACAACATGAACTCGACATCATGTGATTCTGCCCCGTTCGGAATAATCACGTAGTCAGGGCTGCCTGTGAGCAACACGGCGATTTCACGATTGGACAATTCCTTGCCAGTCTCATCTTCGGTGTAGTCGTGAAGGAAAACATTGGCTGGCGAACGAGTCATCGTGGGGGTGTAGATTTCTTTCTCGTCCCGCTCCTGAAAGAGGTGGCGGTATTTTAGAATCTCGCGATCTGCCCCGTGCTTCTTTGCTTGCACAATGAACTCAACCGCCGCCTTCGTGACCGCATCGAGCGGGGCGGTGTCAAGGAACAAATCGCGATCCCGATACTGCCGTTCTCTGGATCGCCGCTGCTCGTCAGTCTTGTCCAAGTAGTGAATTCGCCAATGAATAATCATCCAATCCTCCTCGCCCGGTGCGGGCATTTCGTAACAGAGCGTGCCGCCGCCGTTTTTGGCAAGCCCTTTTAGAAGTCTCTCATTGGGCGCAAATAAATGAGAGATGATTCGTTTAGAAGGTTCAGAAATTCGACTCTCCATCGACCGCGAGGGCGTTCGGCAATACAGAAACGACCGGGGACAACTTCACCGGCCAGACGGCCCGGCTGTCGAATTCCCAGATGGCACGCGGTTCTGGTATCTGGATGGCCAGCCCCATAGAGACGCTGGCCCGGCTGTCGAATGGGCGGAGGGAGGCCAGGAGTGGTGGCGGAGTGGCGAGCGCCATCGCGTGGGCGGACCAGCCAACATCCGGCCAGATGGCCGAAGATGGTGGTATCTGGACGGCCAGCCGGTCACCGAGGATGAGGCGATGGCCGGAAAACGGAGAATCGCCGAGTCGAGGTCGCCGTTTCGGCGGACGATGACGAGATTGTGGTAATTCAGCCGTCTGGAAAAAATCTGCCTCAAATAGCGCCATCCAGGTCTGACTGGCGGGGTTCACGGGAAAAATGGCTAAAAAGCGCCATCACCAATTTTTGTC
>JBBDYF010000123.1:2096-27901 GCA_040901775.1 Pirellulaceae bacterium
GGCGTTGAGAAGCGTCGGGAGGGGCGGGCCGGAAGTTGAATGGCCAAAACAACTTGCGACGACACGAGCGGAGTGTGCGCAGGAAGTAGTGAAGAGGTGCTTAAAAGTTCGTGCGCTAGGGTGTTACAATGGCGCGGCCGATCTCTGCTGGTTCCGGCCGCCGGGCGGGACTTGCGGGAGGGCGATGCTTCGCAGTGCGCGACCACTGGTCGCGGCTATGCAGGATCAAGTTGCATGGGGCGCGTGGAACTGACATTGGGCAGGGAAGAATTGGCTCGTGGCGTTGATCGGAGCGATCAGCAAAACCCGCGTCGGAGTTTCGCTTATATTCCGTAAGTCCCGATGCCGCAACTAGTTGCGAAGTGATAAGTAAAATGGGAGATGTAAAAAAAGGCAAAAACGATCAGCGTAATGGGGGTGCCCGGAAGGGGCGCGGGGGGTGGCCGGGAAAGTGGCTGAGTGGAGCCGAACCCAGCGAGAGCTACCATCGACTACCATAAGCAAGCTAGAGCGAACCGGATGCATCGCCGGTCGCGCACGGGACTATCTGGAAAGGGAATTCTCATGACGTTGTGCTGGCGAATCCTTGCCGTAGCTATGCTGTTGGCCGCGGTCGCGGCACCCGCTCGCGCCGCCGATTGGCCCCAGTTTTTGGGTCCGCAGCGGAGCGGCATCTCAGCCGAGACCGGACTGGTCGATGCCTTTCCGTCGGACGGCCCTAAAGAATTATGGCGGGCAAAGGGGGGCGTCGGAATGTCCGGCTTGGCGATCGCCGGGGGCAAGCTGCTGACACTCGTCCAGCGCGACGGCCAGCAATGGGCGATCGCCCTCGATGCCCAAACCGGCAAGCCGCTGTGGCAGACGCCGCTCGCTGCGGAGTACAAAAATCAAATGGGGGACGGCCCACGGGCGACGCCCACCATCGCCGGCGAGCGGGTCTTCGCGCTGACGGGCGAGGGAATCCTGGCGGCGGTCAACCTGCACGATGGCAAGCTGCAGTGGTCGCAAAAGTGTTTGGAGCAACTCAAGGCGAAGCCGGCCGACTACGGCATGGCCTGCTCGCCGCTGGTGGTCGATGGCCAGGTGATTGTGACGCTCGGCGCGCCGGCTGCCGCGGTGGCCGCCTTCGATGCCAAAACCGGCAAGCAGGTTTGGACTGCTGCCAGCGACCCGGCCGGTTACTCGTCCCCTGCCCTGCTGAGCGTGGCCGGCCAGCCGCAGATCGTGGCGTTTACCGGCGGCTCGGTCGTCGGCCTCGCGCCGCGGACCGGCAAGCTGTTGTGGCGGCATCCCTACGTCACCGACTACGACTGCAACATCGCCACGCCCGTGGGGGTGGAGGGCAAGGTGTTCGTCTCGGCGGGCGAGAACCACGGTAGCGCGCTCTTGGAGATCAAGCCGCAAGGCGAAACATTCGACGTAAGCGAAGTCTGGTCGAGCGAGGGGAACAAGAGCACGCTCCGCAACGAATGGCAAACGTCGATCCTGCTGGACGGCCACTTGTACGGCTTCGACAACGTGGGCAGCGCGGGGCCGGTCACCCATCTGACCTGCATCAAGGCGGCGACCGGCGAGCGAGTTTGGCAGGAGCCCCGGTTCGGCAAAGGGAACCTGATCGCCGCCGACGGCAAGCTTTGGATCTCGACGATGGAGGGGGAGCTAGTCGTCGTGCGGGCATCGCCCAAGGGGTTCGAGGAACTGGCGCGCGCCGCGGTACTCGGTTCGACGCGGCAAGCGCCGGCGCTGGCCGGCGGACTGCTGTACCTGCGCGATGATAAGGAAATTATCTGCCTCGACGTTCGCAAGCCGTAGCACTGGGTTGTTTCAAGTCGCTTTGGCCGCGGCACTGGCGGTCGCGCCGGCCTCGGGAGCGACCCGTTTTCCGCGGTTGGTGGTCAGCACTTGCGTGAACTCGGCCCCGAGGAAAAAGATCATCGCCGAGTAGTAGATCCAGAGCAGCACGAGTGCCAGCGAGCCGGCCGCTCCGTAGGCGCTCGTTACGTCGGACCAGCTCAGGTAGGTGGAGAGGGCATATTTTCCCAGGGCAAACAACACGGTCGAAAGGACCGCCCCGGCCCAGACGTCGCGCCAGGCGAGTTGCACGTCGGGCAGGAACTTGAGCATCGCGGCGAACAGCAGGGCAATGATCGTCAGCGATGCCAACACGTCGAGCACGTTCAGCACGCCGCCGGAAAGCGCGGCGGGCACCCACTGATGCACGATGCTGCCGAACTCGCCCAGCAGCCAACTAAACACCAGCGAGACCAAGAGCAGAAAGGCAATGCCCATGACCATCGCCAACGACAGGCCCCGCTTGAAAATGAATGTTTTCACGCCCCCTTGCTTCGGATCGGGCTCGACGCCCCAGGCCCGGTTGAGCGCCGTTTGCAGTTCCAACAACACGCCCGAAGCGCCCACGCCCAACATCACAAAGCCCACGATCGTTCCCCACAGGCCCTGCCCGCGCTGGTTCGACTGGACGAGCATGGTCTCCATTTGCTGCGCCCCGGTCTTGCCCAGCGAGTCCTCGAAAAACGACGTCAGCCCGCCCGTCACCTGCTCGCGATCGGCAAAGAAGCTGGCGATGGCGACGACCAGCACCAACAGCGCCGGCAGCGAGAAGATGGCGTAGTACGCCAGAGCTGCTGCCAAGCGGGGGCACTCGTCCTCTGAGAATTTTGTGAAGGTCTGCCGCAACGTTTTGAGCATGGGCCAACTCCTTTCGATAAAGAGTGGCGCATCACATGCAGATTTTGTGCCGGACGACGCCAACTTGGCGACTATGAGCCGAGCGCTTTGCTGATCTCTTCGGCGACTTGCTGTCCGAGCAGTTTTGAACCTGCCGGCTTGAAGTGGACATTAGCGGGCAACTGAATCTCTTTCAGCTTGGGCAAGGCCAGTGCGTGCAGGTCGTCGATGGCGACGCCGTGTTGTTTCATGACGGCGAGGGCCGCGTCGTTGTACTTCCGTTCGTCCCCGAACCGGCGGGCCGACGAACCTTCGGGCACGGGCGTGGTGGTCGCAAAGATCAGCTTGGCGCCGGTCTTTTTCAGCCGTGCGACCAGCGATTCCAGGTTCTTCTCATAATTGGCCAGGCTGACCTGCGGATGCCCTTTGCTCGGATCGACGTTCTGGCCTTGGTCGTTGACGTACTTGAGGTCGTGCAGGCCGAAGTTGAAATGAATCACGTCCCACTTGCCCTCGCCCAGCCAGGTGTCGATCTGTTCGACGCCGGTGGTGGTGGGGCCGCAGTTGGTGGGCGGGCGATGGACGTTCGCCTTCCCCGCCAGCGCTTCGCGGACGGCCAGGTGATAGCCGATCGAGATCGAGTCGCCAATCAGCAGCACCCGCGGCAAACCGGCGACATCTTCGACCGGCTGGAACTCGGGCCGCTCGGCCCGCTTCTTTTTCTTTTGGTCCTGGTTCTTTTTGCCCTGGTTCTTTTTGTCCTGGTTCTTTTTGTCCTGGGCGAAGGCCGGCGCGGCGAGTAGCGCGGCTGCCAGGGTGGTTTGCAGAAAATGGCGGCGAGAGAAGGGGGACATGACGGGATTCCTGGTGAGTGGACTCAATAGAAAGCACTGCCCGCGCGTCATCCTAAGGTCGGCCCGCCGTCGGAAACAATGACCGGCTGCAATCGGCGGCCGCTGCTTCCCGACATTTCGTCATTGTGATTGCGGCCCGCGCTGGGCCGGTAGTACATTGGCGGTGCGGATCGCTTCCTTGTCGCCCATTCGGGCCGGTCGTTGAATTGGGGATTCCTTCATGCGAATGGTGTACTGTCTGTGGTTTGCCGTGCTGAGCGCCAGCGCGGTCGCCGCCGCTGAGCGGCCCAATATCGTGCTGGTCATGCCCGACGATCAGGGCTATGGCGACCTCGCCTGCCACGGCAACCCGATTTTGCAAACGCCGCACATCGACGCGTTTTACAAGCAGGCGGTTCGGCTGACCGATTTCCACGTCAGCCCGACCTGCGCGCCGACGCGCTCGGCCATCATGACCGGACGCCACGAGTTCAAAAACGGCGTGACCCATACCATCCACGAGCGCGAGAGGATGACGCTGCAAGCGTTTACCGTGGCCCAATTGTTGAAGTCGGCCGGCTACACGACCGGCATTTTCGGCAAGTGGCACCTGGGAGACGAAGCGGCCTACCAGCCAAACCGGCGCGGCTTCGACGAGGTGTTCATCCACGGCGCGGGGGGCATCGGGCAGACCTATCCCGGCAGTTGCGGCGACGCGCCGAACAACAAGTACTTCGACCCGGCCATCCTGCACAACGGCACGTTTGAAAAGACGAAGGGGTATTGCACCGACGTTTTCTTTAGCCAAGCCATCCAGTGGATCGACGCCCAGCGGCAGGCGAACCGCCCCTTCTTCGCCTACATCACCCCCAACTGCCCGCACTCGCCGCTGGATTGCCCGCCCGAGTACGAGGCGAAGTACACCGGCAAAGTGCCGCCGAACGTCGCCAAGTTCTACGGCATGATTGCCAACATCGACGACAACTTTGGCCGCCTGACGGACAAGCTGAAAGCCTGGGGCATCGAGAACGACACGCTGGTCATCTTCATGACCGACAACGGCTCGGCGACCGGCGTGCAAACCTTCAACGCCGGGATGCGGGCCGGCAAAGGGACGCCCTATCAAGGCGGCACGCGCGTGCCCGCCCTGTGGCGCTGGCCCGCGGCATTCGCGGGCGGGCGCGACGTGCCGCGGCTTACCGCGCACCTCGACATTTTCCCCACGTTCGCCGAGATCACCGGCGCGAAAGTCCCCGCAGAATTTGCCGGCCAAGTCGAAGGGCGATCGCTCCTGCCGCTCTTGAAAGACGAGCAAGCCGCCTGGCCCGACCGGACGCTCGTCACCCACGTTGGCCGCTGGGAGAAGGGGAAAGCGGCCCAGGCCAAATACGCCGCGTGCAGCATTCGTAGCGCCCGCTTCTCGCTCGTCAACGCCCCCCGGCAAGGCGAAAAGTGGGAACTGTTCGACCTGGCGGCCGATCCGGGCGAGAAGACGAACGTCAGCGACCAGCATCCCGAAGTCGTGACCAAGCTGAAGCGGGAACTCGACGAGTGGTGGAAAGAAGTGACGCCGCTGCTGGTGAACGAAGACGCCATCGGGCCGAAATACAATCCCTACCACGAGTTGTACTGGGCCCAGTTCGGCGGCGGCCCGGCAGCCGGCGAAGTGACTCCGCCCGCCAAAGCCGACCGCAAGGGAAAAGGGAAAGGGAAGAGAAAGAAAGCCCAAGTCGAGTAAGAGATACCAACCAGTCCCAGCCGTTCACTGCCTCAGGAGCCTCTTGCCATGCGCATCGTGTTTCACTCGCTCGCGGTTGTCGCGGCCTGTTTGCTGTCGAGTTGGCCGGCGACGCTCTTCGCCGCCGATGGCCGGCCTCCGAACATCGTCTTCATCCTGGCCGACGATTTGGGCTGGACCGATCTTGGCTGCCAGGGGTCGAAGTATTACGAAACGCCGAACATCGACCGGCTGGCGGCCCAGGGGATGCGCTTCACCGACGGCTATAGCTGCGGGCCGAACTGCCAGCCGACGCGGGCCGCCCTGCTGAGCGGGCAGTACGCGCCGCGCACGGGCGTCTATACCGTCGGCTCGCCGGCCCGCTTCGACACCAATTCGCGGCCCCTCGTGCCGGTCGAGAATGTGGTGAGCCTGCCTGTGGAAAAAATCACCGTGGCCGAATCGCTGAAAAAGGCGGGCTACATAACCGGCATGTTCGGCAAGTGGCACCTGGGCAACGGCGACCAGCACCATCCGCGGCAGCAGGGCTTCGATGAAGCGATTGCGAGCGCCGGACAACATTTCAACTTCAAATCCGACCCGCGGGTCGAAGTGCCCGAGGGAACTTACCTGGCCGACTTCCTGACCGACAAGGCGGTCGATTTTTTGGAACGGCACCGGGCCGAGCCGTTCTTTCTGTACCTGCCGCACTTTGGCGTCCACTCCCCGTACCAGGCCAAGCCGGAGTTGATTGCCAGATTCAAGGATAAAGCCGCGGCGGGCGGGCACCGCGATCCAACGTACGCGGCGATGATTGCCAGCGTCGATGAGAGCGTCGGCCGAATCCTGGCCAAGCTCGACGAACTGAAGCTGACTGAGAACACGCTCGTCATCTTCTCGTCCGACAACGGGGGCGTCGGCGGCTACCAGGCGGCTGGTATTGCCAAGGCGGGGGGCATTACCGACAACGCCCCCTTGCGCGGCGGCAAGGGGATGTTGTACGAAGGGGGCGTTCGCGTTCCCTGCCTTTTCTACTGGAAAGGGACGATCCAGCCGGGCGCGGTTTGCCGCGAACCGATCCTGAGCGTCGATCTCTATCCAACCTTGTTGGAACTGGCCGGCGCAGAGCGGCCTTTCAATTATCCGCTCGACGGCGCAAGCTGCCTCGGCCTGCTCAAGTCCGACGGCCGCGCGAAGCTGGCCCGCGACGCCATCTACTGGCATTTCCCCGGCTATCTCGGCGCGGGAAAGGACGACTGGCGAACAAAGCCGGCCGGCGCGATTCGCAGCGGCGACTGGAAACTGCTCGAATTCTTCGAGGATGGCCACATCGAGCTGTATAATCTGCGGGACGACATCGGCCAGCAGCGAGACCTCGCCAAGGAGCAGCCGGAAAGAGCCACAGCGCTGCACGACAAGCTGCTGGCCTGGCGCGAGTCGGTCGCCGCCCCAATGCCCGCCAAAAAGAAGCCCGGCGAAGTCTCTCCGACGCAGGTCAAGGGAAAGGCGAAAGCCAAAAAGGGCGGCAAGCGAAAATCCAAGCGGGCGGAGGCGAACCAATGAGAGCGATCTATCCGGCCTCGTGCGTGACTCTCGCCCTACTGGCAACACTTTTGTTGACGGAGTCTGCCGCTGCCGCCCTGCCCAATATCGTGCTGATCGTGGCCGACGACCTCGGCTACGGCGATGTCGGCTGCTACGGCCAGCAGCGGATCAAAACACCCCACATCGATCGCCTCGCCGCCGAGGGGCTGCGATTTACCGACTTTTACGCCGGCTGCACCGTTTGCGCCCCGTCGCGGTGCGTGCTGATGACGGGCTACCACATGGGGCACTGTTATGTGCGGGGCAACGCCGGCTCGCGGAACCGCACGATTCAATGCCTGCGCGACGAGGACGTGACCGTCGCCGAAGTGCTGAAGCAGTCCGGCTACGCCACCGCCCTGTGCGGCAAGTGGGGCCTGGGCGAAGAGGGAACCGCGGGCATCCCCACGCGGCAAGGCTTCGACCACTTTTTCGGCTATTTGAACCAACACCACGCCCACAACTACTATCCGGCGTATTTGTTTCGGGGCGAAGCGCGGGTGCCGCTGGCGAACATCGTTCCCGGCGACGGCGATTTTGGCGACGGGGTCGCCACCAAAAAGGTTGATTACAGCCACGACCTCATCGCGGCCGAGGCGACCAATTGGATCGAAGCAAACAAGGACCGCCCGTTCTTTCTGTACCTGGCGCTCACCATTCCGCACGCCAACAACGAAGCGGGCAAGCAAGGCATGGAAGTGCCCGATCTGGGCGAATATGCCGGCACCGATTGGCCCCCGCAGCAAAAGGCGCACGCCGCGATGATCTCGCGGATGGATGCCGACATCGGCCGCTTGCTGGCGCAGCTCCGGCGGCTGGGCCTCGACGAAAAGACCCTGGTGCTGTTCACGTCCGATAACGGTCCGCATCGCGAAGGAGGGAACGACCCCGACTTCAACGATTCGAACGGCCCCTTGCGCGGCATCAAGCGCGAATTGACCGAAGGGGGAATCCGCGTCCCCTTCATCGCCCGTTGGCCGGGAAGGATCGAGCCGGGCGTCAGCAATCACGTCGGCAGCTTTACCGACCTCTTGCCCACGCTGGCGGAACTGGCAGCCGCGCCCGCAGCGGCGTTGCCGCCCGATCTCGACGGCTTGTCGATCACTGCCACGCTGCGGGGCCAACCCGCCGAGCAACAGCAGCACAATTATTTGTATTGGGCTTTTTACGAAAAAGGTGGAGCGCAGGCCGCCCGGATGGGAAAATGGAAGGCCGTGCAGCAGCCGTACCATTCGCCGGTGCGTCTGTACGACTTGTCGCAAGACTTAGGCGAAGCGCGCGACGTGGCGGCCGAACATCCCGACCTGGTCGCCCAACTGACGGCTCACATGCAAGCGGCCTACGTTCCCGCCGCCAACTGGAAATTTCCCGAGCGGCCACCGCCGGCCGGCGGCAAGCAGCCGAGCAAAGAGAAACGAAGGGCCACCGCCAACGAGTGAGGCAGTCCAACCCGCCATGCAAAAATATTCGCACTCCGGAATCGTTCCGCCGCCGGCCGCCATCCATACGGTTTTGGCGGGCCTGGCGACGGCTGCCATCGGCGGGGTGATCTACGCCTTCGCATCGTACTGGCTGAACATCGGCCTGGTGCGCTGCTTGCTCATGTTGGTCTACGCCTTCTCGCTGGGTGGGATCATCGCCTGGATGGCCAATCGAGGCAAAATTCGCAGTCCGCTGTTCGTCACGGTTGTGGCACTTCTCTGCGCCGCCCTGGGAATGTGGATCTATTGGGGCACGTACGACGTGGCCCGCCACGGCTGGGGAGTCGCCGGCTCGGCCTGGACGCCCCAAGGATTGCTGCGGCAAGGCGAAGACCTGTTCGTCAACGGTTCTTGGGCCCTGCGTGGAAGGCGCCAAGTCACCGGCTGGCTGCTCGTGGCGATTTGGATCGTCGAAGCAGTCGTCGTCCTTTTCTTGGCGAGCGGCGCGGCCCGCGCCGACGCGGCGCGACCGTTCTGCGAAACATGCCTGGAGTGGACCCACCCCACGCCCAGCCTGCTGCGGCTGGCGGCCGACGGCAACGAGCCAACGTGGCAGGAAGTCATGGCGGGCGATCTGCCGGCGCTGGCGGTGTTCGAACCGACCGATGCCAACGCGTCGCCCCACGTGCGGCTCGACTTGTCGAGTTGCCCGCAGTGCCAGCACGGCAACTTCGTTTCGTTGACCGGTGTGACGATCACCAGCAGTCGCAAAGGAAAGGCAAAAACGCACGAACATTCGCTGATCGTCAACGGCCAGATTACCGACGCCGAGGCGGAGTTCCTGCGCGAATTCGCCCGGCAATTGCACGGCACGGCGGATGGCGACCCCGGCGATGACGATGATGATGACGGCGGAGACGAAGACGACGAGGTAGAGAACGTGAAGGAAAAGCAGGCCACGGACGAAAGCCAGAGCGTCTGATTTTTTTTCGAGAGAGGCACCCCATGTCAGGCTTCAAAGGTTGGTCGATCCAATGTGCGGCTCTGGTGCTTGGCATCACGCTGCTCCTGTCGGCGAGCGTGGGAACCACGGCCCGTTCTGCCGAGCGGCCCAATTTCCTGGTCATTCTGTGCGACGACCTGGGTTATGGCGACCTGGGTTGTTATGGGCATCCCGCGATCAAAACGCCCCACCTCGACAAGCTGGCCAGCGAAGGCATACGGCTGACCGACTGCTACGCCGCCGCGCCGGTTTGCAGTTCGTCGCGGGCCGGCTTGATGACGGGACAAACGCCCAGCCGCCTGGGCATCTACGACTGGATTCCGGCCAATCACCCGATGCATCTGAAACAGGACGTGCCGACGATCGCCTCGCTGTTGAAGAAGTCGGGCTATGCGACCTGCCACGTCGGTAAGTGGCATTTGAACGGCAAGTTCAATTCGCCCGAGCAGCCGCAGCCGGGTGACCACGGGTTCGAACACTGGATGAGCACGCAGAACAACGCCGGGCCGTCGCACGAGAACCCGACGAACTTCGTCCGCAACGGCACGCCGGTCGGTCCCCAGGAAGGCTACTCGTGCGAGTTGGTGGCGAACGAGGCGATCCGCTGGCTGAAAGAGCTGCGCGACAAGAGCAAGCCATTCTTCCAGTTTGTCTGCTTCCACGAGCCGCACGAACCGATCGCCTCGCCGCCGGACCTGGTCGCCCAGTATCCTGCCGCCACCAAAGAGGGTGAAGCCCTGTACTATGCGAACGTCGCCAACATGGATCGGGCGGTCGGCAGGCTGCTCGCCACGCTCGACGAGTTGAAGCTGACCGAGCGAACTCTGGTCTTCTTTACGTCCGACAACGGGCCCGAAACGCTCAACCGCTATCCCAATGCATGGCGCTCGCACGGCTCGCCTGGCCCGCTGAAGGGGATGAAGCTGCACCTGTACGAAGGGGGAATCCGCGTGCCTGGGATTTTGCGGTATCCGGTTCGGGTCGAGGCGGGCCAAACCGTCAGCCAGCCGATGTGCAGCCTCGATCTGTTGCCGACGTTTTGCGAACTGGCCGACATCAAGCTGGCCGAGGACCAGGTGCTGGACGGCGTCAGCATCACGCCCCTGTTGGCGGGCCAGCCGGTCGAGCGAACGACGCCGTTGTACTGGCACTACTTCCGCTCGCTCACCGCGCCCAAAGCGGCGCTGCGCGTGGGCGACTACATGATCCTCGGCCACTGGGACGCAAACGCTAAAGAACTCGGCCCCGGCGGCGGCGTGCGGGCCGGCGACAGCCAGATCATCAAATCGTCCAAGCTGGTGGAATTCGAGCTGTACAATCTGAAGGACGACCTAGCGCAAGCAACCAACCTGACCGAGCAAGAGCCCGACAAGCTCAAGGAGCTTGCCGCGCTGCTCGTCAAAAAGTACGCCCAGGTGCAGGCGCAGGGACCGGTGTGGGAGGTGCCGGTGAAGGTCAAGGTGAAGACGAAATAGAGCGACACCTTTGCTGACCCTACTATGTCCGAAATCAAAACGACGTACCATCGGCGCGACGGCGCGGAACGGGTGCCAAAACGACCGGCCCGAAGACTGGAATAGGAGAAGGAGCCACACCCCAAATCGCCGCCGCCCGCTGCCCATCTTCCGCCTGAGGCGCTTTCAAGATTCCGAGCGAGGAGTTCATGAGCTGCCCCGGCGTCGGAGTGTGACTTAGTCCCAGCAGGTGACCGATCTCGTGGCAGGCCGTCGCCTCGAACCGGAATTCGTCAAAAATTTCGTCTTTGTCGAAACGCAACTCAAGGCGCACCCGTTCCGGTGGACCGACATGGGCATCCGCCAGCACGTTCGACGGGCCGTCGATTTGCTGGGTTGTGACTACGACGTTGGCGACATCCTCGCTGTCGCATTCCGTGGCGACCAAACCGCACACCAGCATCCACGACTGCCAGGCTTGTTCGAGTAATCGCCTGGGGTTACTAGAGGCGATGAGCGGCAACCTGTCGATGAAGTAGCGGATCTCAAGTTTTCGAAAATCCACATCGGCGGCAATACTGTTTTCGTCGCGATATTTTTTGTCGGTCTTCCACTCTTGCAGCGCGCGCCCAAGGCAACGAGTGCCAAATTCCAGCCAACTAATTGTCTGCATCCCAAACAGTTGATCCACTGTGAGTAAACCGCCCGATTGCTTCTGAGCGACTTCGACCGCAGTTCGTATCGCGGTGAGCAGTGGCCGCCCTTTTTTTCCGCTCACGCCTTCAGCGGTCAGGAAGTTGTCGTCGCCGAGGCGTTTCAGGCCTTTTTCGAGTTGGTCGAGCGTGGGACGAAACTTCTCGGCCAAGCCGCTGTCTACGATGTCTTTTAGCACCAATCGCGCCAGCGATTTGAAGTCCTGAGCCATAGCAGCGATCCTTAGCGAGGCATGGTTGAATGATGTAGCGATCGTGTCAACGCCGACCGTACATGTAGATGCGCCCTTTCAGGCGATTTACCTTGCGCAGATGCCGGGCGTTATGGAAGGCCGCCAACGGTGGAAGGTAGCCGCCAGCCGAGCCGCTGCCGGCGGCTGTCATTCCCGAGGCGGCAGCTTCGATGGCGCCGCCCCTGGCATCGTCGTGCGCCTTATCGATCGCCACGCCCCAGGCCACGGCGTTCTTCTGCCCGTCGCGCAGCGCTTCGACCAGAAATGTTCGATACGCCTCGAAATCTGCTGCGGTCTTCAGTTTCTCGTTGATGTGCGAAAGCCAAGCATCAACCGCATTGCCCCATGTGTGAACGGTCAATTCCGTGCGACCGCTGGCCTCCAGCTTTTCAATGAATAGTTGCCGGAACTTACCGGGCACCACCTCCAACTCCTCGGGTGTCGTGGCCGCAGCCGCCTCGTTCGCCGCCAGGCCGAATAACTCCGAAATCATCTGGGTCGCCTCCTTGATCCTCGGCTCGAAGCGATAAATGCCAAGCCGCTGCGAGGCTTCGACCGTCCAAAAAGTTCCTGGAACAGTCGGCGGCTCCGGAAGCTCGCGGGCGGTGCCATCTAAATTGGTGGGTGCGGGCGGGGTGTCAATCACTGCGGCCCGGGTTGAGCCGGAGATACTGGGATTTTTTTTCAGCGCCTGAACATCTCGCTGCAAATCATTGATGAGGTTGTTTTGACCGCCGACCACCCCTTCGAGACCCTCGACTCTCTGCCCGACGCGACTGAGCTCCGTTGTCAAACCCTCAATGGCTTTAGTCAGCTTTCCAATATCATCCGGAGCGTCGGCTGGCAGGGAAGAGGTAGCTCTCGTTGAGGGGGGCACGTCGGGTTGATCTTGCGCCGAGACGAGATCCCGTCTAACGCCACTCAAGCCAATCACCACACAGACCGGAATCCAAAGCACCAAACGGTGTGAAAGACGAGCCACGGTATTTGCTCCCCCGATCGTTCCGAGCAAAGGCCACGGCTTTGAAAAGAATGCTGTGGCCTTGGGGTTCCATAAACCCCCTCTAGCTAAGGAGTGTAGCCAATGGCGGCGCTGTGTCAATCAACAAGGCCGCACAATTTACCTGCTCATCCCAGACTGCCAGCGCGGTCCCCTTGTCTCACTGCAATCGCCCAAAAGCGCGCATGCCAAGTTTGAAGCCGTGGGCTGAGAATGGACTCCTTCCGCGCGCCTCGCCCGAGGGATCGACCTCCGGCTTCTGAGGGTAGTCCACCGGTGGCAACGGTTGCGGGGGAGCCTGAATGGGCGCAGCGGGTTGCAGCGAACCTGTCGATGGCAAGCCCTGCCCGTAGGGGTTCGCCGGGTCGGTGCAAGGTTTGGGGCACGGGCCTTCGCGGAACTGGTCGCGCGGCTGATCCACGATCGGTTGGCGCCGAATACGCGCGCTTTCTAGTACCGGTTGCTGCATCCCGAACGACAATCGCACCGGAAGTTTAAGCGGGATTTCGGTCGGTCTCAACGGTTGGCGGAACGGCTGTTTCTCGAGCAGCGCAAGCGTTTCTGGACCGCCGCAAGTTTTCTCCGCCTCGCAGGGCTTGTGGCGACAGCGATGGCAGTGCCGACGAAGGAGGCCCGGCTCGCAGCCGCACGGGGCATCGCAGGACTTGCATTTCTCGGTCACTGGGGCACGCGGAGGAACTGGCGGCGGCTGGTCGCGCTCTTTGAGCAATTCACGAAGTTCCTCCTCATCCACTTCCAATTCGCCTACTTCCAATCCTTGACGGACGTTGAAGGCAACCTTGGATTCGACCTCCTCACGAATGTTGCTCTTGAGTTGTTCGCGCAACTGCTCCTGGTTTGCGGCGCAGAACTCCGTTTCCAATCGCATCCGTTCGGCAGCAATGCGGGCTTGTTCCACCTCGCGCTCGGCCGCCAGGCGGCGCTCTTCCATCAGTTGCTGCGAGAGTTCCTGCCGCGTTTCTGTTCGGATATCTGCAAATTGGTGCGATTGCTGGGCACGTACGATTACCGCACTGCTCCATCGTTCGAGTGTGGCGCAGCCCGTGCCGCTGGTGACAGCCGTAACCGTCGTAACGAGAACCAGCAAGGTACTTGTCGCCCGGTTTGTAGTTGATGTTCGCATGGCAACCAAACTGCACGCTGAATGCGATTTGCCTGAAACTCCGCCCGCAATGGTTAATCGTGTGGCGCGTGCCGCCGCCTTCACTCTGCCGTTGGGGGGTGCGGTCGTGCGGGTTTTTCCCGTCTTAGTTGTCGCGACAACTGCAGCGCGCAGGACCGGGACTGGCGCGGCTGCCTGGCACTCAGAACGGCGCAGAATCGGCACGGCGCAACGCATCGGGCCGAGATTGCCGAAGACAAGGCGTGCGCAACCGGCAGAGTTTACCGACTACCGGCCCCACCAACTGTCGGTGTAGATCCGGTTGCGAACCGGCTCGGGCAAGGGCTGGGCATAGTCGCGGGGGCGGCCGCCGACAACTTCGGGGCCCGCCTCCTGGTCGGAATACGGGTCGTGAACGGTCGCTCGCAGTTGCTGCTGCTGGACGGTGCCCGGAGTGAAGAAGTTGTAGCGCGAGCCCGCGCAGCCGCCGACACCAAGCACGAGGGCGATCAGCGACAGGCGAAGCGTCATGAATCACATCCTTGCAAACGCGAAAGGCCCCCACGGGGCGCAGCGCCACGAGGGCGCTGCCTACCGCGTGCGACCGCGGAGTATAGGCCGGCCCTCCCGGCCCGCCCAAGTCGATTTCCCACTTTTTCTGTCAGCAGTCTCTACCAGCATCGACCCGCTGGCAGCGCCCGCTGCATTACGATTCCGCGAGAAAACCGGTGCGGATCGCTCCGATTATGCCGCCTTGGGCGTGCTAGCAGCGGCCTGCATCACGGCAAGTACATGTCGAGCAAGGTGCAAGCGCCGCGCGGAGCAATCGTCGCGGCCGGCAAACTGGCGGGCAAGAGCAGCGTCTCTCCGCGCCGCAGCGGGACCGGCGGAAGCTCACCGCTGGCCACCGTCAGCTCGCCTGTCAGCACGCTCAATATGTGGAACCGCTCGTCTCCCCCTAGCGGTTGCGGCCCGTCCGGTCGCCAGCGGTCGAGCACAAATTTGTCGCACGCCACCAGCCGCTCGACCAGCGGCTGCTCGGTCGGTTGCGGCCAGCGGGGCGTCACCGCCACGGCCGCGTAGTCGATGGCATCCAACGCCTGTTCGACGTGCAGCGTGCGCGGCTGCCCGTCGGGCCCGGCGCGATTCCAGTCGAACAGCCGATAGGTCGTATCGCTCGCCTGCTGGATCTCGGCCACCAGCAGTCCGGCACCCAGGGCATGCACGGTGCCCGCCGGGATGAAGATGCAATCGCCGGCCCGCGGCTCGAACGAGTGCAGGCAGCGCTCGGTCTGGCCGGCCGCGACTTCTCGCCGAAGGAACTCGCGATCCACGCCGGGCCGCAGTCCCGCATAGAGTCGGCTGCCGGCAGGCGCGTCGAGAATGAGCCAGGCCTCGGTTTTTCCCAGGTCGGGCGGATCGAGCAAGGCTGCCGCCGCATCGTCCGGATGGACCTGCACCGACAGGTCGCGCTGGCAATCGAGGTATTTGAAGAGCAGCGGGAAGCGATTTCCGCCCTGGAGGGCATGCCTTCCCAGCAACTCGCCGGCGCGCCGTGAAACTAACTCTGCAAGCGTCGCGCCAGCCAGCGGCCCCTCGGCAACGATCGACTGGTCGGCGTCGTGGTCGGCAATTTCCCAGCTTTCCGCATAGTCGCTCCCCTCGCCCAGCGGCTTGCCGAGCGTCGTGCCCAAGCGGCGGCCACCCCACAGGTAGCGCTTGAGGAGGGGTTGAAATCGAAGTGGATACAGAGGAAGCAACATGGCGGATCAATCTCGAATCACAAGCAGGAAGGTCGAAAACCAACCCAGAACCAAGCCAGGGACAAAATACCAAACGCAACGAGCTTCGGGCGAGCGGGTTTGACGGTTTGGCTTGGGCGTCATTCCCGCCGTTGCCGCGCCGGGGGCGGGCAAGTAGAATGGACCGCGGCCAGCGGCTCTCATCGCGGCCACCAACGCTGGTACGGCAGCTTCCTACCGTACGTTTCCGGTTCGGCGCCTTGCCGGGCCGATGTCGCCGCCAGTGGCGAAAGTCCGCGCGGCCCGCCTCGCCCGGATTTTTCTGGCGCTCGCTTCGTTTCGCACCCTCCGATTCGTGTCCCCGTTTCTCCGCCCAGGAACCACTCCGATGGCCAGAAAGTCGAACGACGATTTGTTTGAAGGTTCCACGATGTCCTTCGGCGATCACCTCGAGGAACTGCGGGTCTGCTTGTTCCGCTCGGTCGTCGGAATCGGCGTGGGGTGCGTCGTCGGCTTTCTGATTGCCAACTCGGTCGTGCGGTTCTTTCAAAGCCCGCTCGAGCAGGCCATGGAGCGCTACTACATCGAGAACGCCCTGGTCGATGTCGTGGGCGACTACGGAGAACTGACCTACGAGATTCGCCGCATCATTCTCGACGAGAAGCTCGTCCCGGCACCGCTACAGATCGACGCCAGCCGCCTGGCCGAGACGCTTCGCCTGACGTATCCCGAACGATTCTCCGGCTTGGAGATTTCGACGTATTGGATGACCGCCGGCGATCTGCTGCCGGGGGGCGCCAAGACGATTGCCGGCGAACTACACCGCGCGGCAAAAGCCCGGTCGGCCTCGCGCGAAAAACAGCTTTGGAACCTGCTCGAGCCCAACCAGCAGCAGACGGTTTCCGGCCTGGCGACGGCCCAGGCCGAATTGTCGCGCGCGCAGGTCGCGCAGCTGTTGACGATTCTCAACGACGTCGCGGGGCAGCGCGGCTGGCACGAGTCGGCCGAACTAACAACCGAAGCCGGGCCGGACGCGGCCACCGCGCTCGCCATCCGCACCGCGCTCGCCAAGAAGTTCGATCCCGAGCAATCGCGCCGGCTCAACAAGCTGCTGATCGCCGACATGTTCCCCGGCAGCCTGAAACCGGCCCGCGTGAACCTGTTGCAGCTTTTCACCTGGCAGCCCGTGAAAATCAAGTTTCAAACGCTTAACGCCCAAGAGCCGTTCATGATCTGGATGAAGGCGGCCCTGATGACCGGCCTGACCCTGGCCAGCCCCTACATCTTTTATCAAATCTGGATGTTCGTGGCGGCCGGCCTGTACCCGCACGAGAAGAACCACGTCTATATCTACCTGCCGCTAAGCCTCCTCTTGTTCGCCGCGGGGGCTTCGCTGGCCTTCCTGTTCGTGTTCGAACCGGTCCTCGATTTCCTGTTCACGTTCAATCGGGGCATGAACGCCGAGTTCGAGCCTCGCATCGGCGAGTGGCTCGGCTTTGTGCTGATCCTGCCGATCGGTTTTGGCGTGGGGTTTCAACTGCCGCTGGTTATGCTGTTCGTCAACCGGGTTGGCCTGATAACTTTGGAAACCTACATCGCCCAGTGGCGGATCGCAGTGCTGGTAATCTTCATCGTTGCCATGATCCTGACGCCGGCCGAGCCGATCAGCATGACGCTGATGGCCGGGCCGCTCTGCCTGCTCTATCTGGTGGGCATCGGGATGTGCAAGTACATGCCCAAGGGGCGCAGCCCGTTTGCCGAGGCCTACGAGCCGTAGGCTGAGGCGGCGTCGAAAAGACAAAACTACAGCGCGCCTATCTTTGGCGACCCGCGGATCGTACAATCGCCGGCACGGATTATTCGTTCAACTGCGACAAAATGAGGTTTCCATGCAGCAGGCAATGCGTTTGCTCGCCGGGGTGTTTTGCACGCTCTTGGCGTTCGCCGGCTTGCCCGCTGCCGCCGCCGAGCGGCCGAATTTCGTCTTCATCCATACCGACGATCAACGTTGGGATGCCTTGGGCGTCGTCCAGCGCGAGCAGGGAACGACCGCCCGCTTTCCCTGGTTCGAAACGCCCCACCTCGATCGGCTGGCGGCCGAAGGGATTCGCTTTCGCAACGCCTTTGTCGTCAACTCGCTTTGCGCGCCCAGCCGGGCGGCCTTTTTGACCGGCAGGTACAACCACCAGAACGGCATCGCCAACAACCGCACTCCGTTTCCGATCGACGCGACGACCTGGGCCAGCTTGCTGCAAAAGGCCGGCTACCACACGGGCTACGTCGGCAAGTGGCACATGGGCCAACAAGCGGGCCAGCGGCCCGGCTTTGACTATTCGGCCAGCTTCGTCGGCCAGGGGAGATACGAGAATTGCCCCTTCCAGATCGATGGCCAAGCCACGCCCACCACCGGCTGGGTGGACGACGTTTCGACCGATTTCGCCATCGAGTTCCTCAAGTCGCACCGGGGCCAGCCGTTCGCCTTGGCCCTGGGACTGAAAGCGGCCCACGGCCCGTTTCAGCCCCCTCAGCGCCTGGCTGAAAAGTACGCGGGGCAGGTCGCCCGGCCAACGCCCAACACCGAGGTGGACGCCATCTATTCCGGCAAGTTCGACGGCGGCCGGCCCCAGAAAAAAAAGTCCACCGCTAAAAAGCGGAAAGCTGGCTTGCAGGACGGCGCGAACAAGCTGCGCGGCTACTTCGGCTGCTTGTCGGCGGTGGACGAGAACGTGGGCCGCGTGCTCGCCGCGCTCGATGAGTTGAAGCTGACCGAGAACACGGTGGTCATCTTTTCCAGCGACAACGGCTTCTACCTGGGCGAACACAACCTGGGAGACAAGCGCTCGGCCTACGACGAATCGCTGCGGATTCCGCTGCTCGTCCGCTGGCCGCAGTTGGGCGAGCAGGGACGCGGCAAATCGATCGACAAAATGGCCCTGAACATCGACCTGGCCCCGACTCTGCTCGACCTGGCGGGCGTCGACGTTCCGGCCGAAATGCAGGGGCGCAGTTGGCGCCCGCTGCTCGCGGGCGATCCGGAGACTGCCAGTTGGCGCAAGGCCTTTTTCTACGAGTACTTTTTCGAGCGGAACTTCGCGATTCCCACCGTGCTCGCCGTTCGCACCGAGACGGCGAAGCTGATCAAGTATCCCGGCCACGACGACTGGACCGAACTATTCGACTTGGCCGCCGACCCCTACGAGACGAAGAACCTGGCGACCAGTCCCGCGGGCAAAGACCTCCGCACCAGCCTGCAAGCCGAGTTCGACCGGCAGGCCAAGGCGGTGGGTTTCAAAATCCCCGACTACGCGGACCCGCTGCCACCTCGCTCCGAATAATCCCGCGATTTACGCAGCATGCAATGCTGGCTGCTGAAAGGACGTGCGATGCATCGACTTTGGTTGCCAATCCTGCTGTTTGCCGCGCTGGCGACGCAAACGGCTGTCGCGGATCGGCCGCGGCCCCACATCGTGTTCATTCTTGCCGACGATCTGGGCTACGCCGACCTTGCCTGCTACGGCAATCGCGACGTCGCCACGCCCCAGATCGACCGGCTGGCGAGCGAGGGGACGCGCTTTACCCAGTATTACAGCGGCTCGCCGATCTGCTCTCCTTCGCGGGCGGCGCTGACCACCGGCATGTTTCCGGCTCGCTGGAAGATCACCAGTTTTCTGCAAAAGCGCCAGGGAAATCGCGACTGCGAGCAGGCCGACTTTCTCGATCACAGCGCCCCCTCGTTGGCCCGCACGCTGCAAGCGGCCGGCTACGCCACGGCGCACATCGGCAAGTGGCATTTGGGAGGGGGACGCGACGTCGTCGAGGCTCCCAAGTTTTCCCAGTACGGATTCGACGAACATGCCGGCACCTACGAAAGTCCGCAGCCGCATCCCGACATTACCGCTACCGATTGGATCTGGTCGCCCGAGGACAAGGTCAAACGCTGGGACCGAACCGGCTTCTTTGTCGATCGGACGCTCGATTTCTTGCGCCGTCACAAAGACCGGCCTTGCTATGTGAACCTGTGGCTCGACGATCCGCACACGCCTTGGGTTCCCAGCGACGGCCAGCTTGCCGACCAGCCGGCGGGTCCGGAGCAACATCGCAAGCTCTGGGCCGTGCTGGCCGAGGTCGATCGCCAGGTGGGCCGCTTGCTGGCGGGGCTCAAAGAGTCGGGACTCGACGACGAGACGCTCGTCATTTTCGCCAGCGACAACGGCGCGCTCCCCACGTTTGGCGGCAAGCGCAACGGCGATTTGCGGGGCAGCAAGCTAAGCCTGTACGAAGGGGGCATTCGGCTCCCGTTCATCGCCCGCTGGCCGGGCCAGGTGCCGGCCGGGCGGACTGACGAGACCACGGTGCTGAGCGCCGTCGATCTATTCCCCACGCTCTGCAAGTTGGCGGCAGCGCCCTTGCCGGAAGAAACGGCCTTCGATGGCGAAGACCTGAGCGCCGCGATGTGGGGGCAATCCGTCGCCCGGACCAGGCCGTTGTACTGGGAGTACGGCCGCAACGACCAGTCGTTCGGTTATCCGAAAGGTCGCGATCGGAGTCCCAACGTCGCCATTCGCGAAGGAAAATGGAAGCTGCTGGTTCAAGCCTCGGGCGAAGGTGCCGAGTTGTACGACCTGGCTGCCGATCCGCGCGAAACGAAGAACGTGTCTGAAGAGCATCCCGACGTTGCCAGCCGCCTCGGCGAGCTGGCGCTGGCTTGGAGGAAATCGCTCCCATGAAGCGGTTCGCAGCGCTAGTCGCGATCGTTTTCGGTTGGCTTGCCGCCCCGCTCTTGGCCGCGGATGGCCGGCCCAACATCCTCGTCATCCTGGCCGATGACCTGGGATACTCCGATCCCGGCTGCTATGGGGGCGAGATCGCCACGCCGCATCTCGACCGGCTGGCGGCGGGCGGAATTCGCTTCAGCCAGTTCTATAACTGCGCCCGCTGCTGCCCGACGCGGGCCAGCCTGTTGACCGGCGCGTATGCTCACCGGGTCGGGCTGGCAAAGAACGGCCGCACATTGTCCGCCGCCGCGCCGACGATTGCAGAGCGTCTGAAAGGCGCCGGCTACCAGACGGCGATGAGCGGTAAGTGGCATCTCTCGGCGTTGCCCACGACGCTCGACGAAGAGCGGCGAATCGCCTGGATGAACCACGAGCTCGGCCTCGGAATTCCGTTTGCCGATCCAGCCACCTACCCGACCCGGCGCGGGTTCGACCGCTACTTCGGCGTGATCTGGGGGGTGGTCAACCACTTCGATCCGTTCAGCCTGACCGACGGGGCCGAGCCGGTGCGAAAAGTGCCAAAAGACTTTTACCTGACCGACGCCATCACCGACTCGGCCATTGAATATCTTCGCGAGTTCGCGGGGGCCGAAGAGCCGTTCTTCCTGTATGTCGCGCACACCGCGCCGCACTGGCCGTTGCACGCCCGCCCGGAGGACATCGCCAAATACAAGCACCGGTACGACGCCGGCTGGGATGCCCTGCGGAAAGATCGCTTTGGGCGGCAGGTCGAGTTGGGGATCTTTCCCGCGAGCGCGCCGCGGGGCGAGACCATCGTGCGCGGTCCAGCATGGGACGAACGAACGGCCGACCAACGCGATTATCTTTCCGCCAAGATGCAGGTCCATGCGGCGATGGTCGATCGGCTCGACCAGGGAGTCGGCCGGATCGTGGCCGCCCTGCAAGAGTCCGGCCAACTCGACAATACGGCGATCGTGTTCCTATCCGATAACGGCGCATCGCCAGAGATTCCCGGTCCCCCCGGTTACGACCGCCCGGCGAAAACGCGCGACGGCCGGGCGATGCTCCGCGATGCCGAGCTGCAGCAGCCGCGGCACCGCGGCCAGCTCGGCACTGACGAAAGCTATACCGGCATCGGCGCGGCGTGGGCCAGCGCCGCGAACACGCCGCTTCGGTATTGGAAGAAGGAGAGTTACGAAGGAGGTTGCCGCACCCCTTGCATCGTGCATTGGCCGGCGGGACTGAAGGCCCGGCGGGGCGGCATCGTGCGCGACGTGGGGCACGTCATCGACCTGTCACCCACCTTCTTGGAGCTGGCAAGCATTCCCGTCGCCGGCGAATTTGCGATGGACGGCAAAAGCCTGACGCCCGTGTTGCGGGGAGAGGAACACAGCGGCCACGAACGGCTCTTTTTCGAGCACGAAGGGGGACGCGCGGTTCGAGAAGGCAATTGGAAAATCGTCTCGCTCCCCAAAGGAGAGTGGGAACTGTTCCACCTGGCCGACGATCCGGGCGAGACCAACAACCTGGCGGGCCAGCATCCCGATCTTGTCTCCCGGCTGGTCGCCGAGCACGAGCGGTGGCTGAAGGGAAACGAGGAGGCGCCCTAGTTAATCTCAACAACCCCCAACGAGTCTGCTATAATTCTGATGTCTAAACCCTCTTGCTGGAAAGTCGCTCATGGCGGTCGCCGAACAAGCCCAAGCGGCACTTGACTTCCGTAATATCGGCCTGCCGCCGAGCCCGCCCGTCGTTGGCATCGAAGCGGAAGAGTACGTGGATTCAGCGGGCCAGGATGCACTGCGGATCTGGGTGATTCTGGATGAAAACACCGACGTCGATCAATTGCCTGGACGAGCCGTCATCGCCCTCAAGGGGGCTATTCATGATGCTCTCTTGAGCAAGGGCATTCGGGAATTTCCCTACATCTCCCTGGCGAAGCCGAGCGAGCGAGTTGCCGCGACCGACGAGGAATAGTGCCTTGCATGTCGATCTCCTCAGCCTGGCTCGTAATTTGGCGATGCTGGACGCCAAAAAGCCGAAACAGGCCAACTTGCGCCGCGCTGTGTCATCGGCCTACTACGGACTATTCCATTGTCTTGTGGACGAATGCTGCCGGTCGCTCGTTGGCACTCAGCACGCGCAGAGTCCCTATCGCCACATTCTTGGCAGGGCATTCGAGCATGCGACGATGAAGGAGGCATGTACCTCCTTCGCCGGGAGCCAGCTAAAAGCCGCCGTCGCCAAAGGGCTCCCGGCTAGCTTCGCAATTCCGTCGGAGGTCAAAGCCGTCGCTCGGGCTTTCGCCGACGCGCAGGAAATGCGTCACTTGGCCGACTACGACCGCAGCGAACGATTCGTCCGCTCGGACGTGCTTGCGCTCGTCGAGCAAATTGAGGCTGCCATTGAAGACTTTGCGGATCTCTCCGCCTCAAACGAAAAGAAGTTTTTCCTGATTTGCTTACTTACGTGGAAAGTACTCGCAAAGCGATGAACCCTAGCGGGTCGCAGTTCTTGGTCGCTGTACTGATCCACCGGCTTTGCTTGTAGAATCGAGGCATGTTTTCCCGTCAGTCCACCCTGTTCGACGCCGCGCCCGATCCACTCGCGTTCCGCATCGCCAGAGTAGGGACGCGGCAAGATGAAGAATGGATCGCGCCGGCAGCGACACGGAGCCCACTGGAGGTATAATTGTATAAAGTGGGAGTCAACGTGCCACGTGGGAGATTGCCCGCAATGGTGAGGTACTAATGCGACCGCTGCAGATTGAAGCTTCTGTCGGAAAGGATGGCGAATTGACGTTGTCCGCTCTTCCCTTTCGGGAAGGCGACGTGGTCAACGTCTCGATCCAGTTGCGGTCGTCGCCGGGCCAGGCCTCCGAGTCTCATCCTCTTGAAGGGCTGCCGATTGTTTATCTCTGCCCCTACGAGTCCGCCACGCCCCCAGAAGATTGGGATGCGATGAATGATCGTCCTTGATACCCACATCTGGATTTGGTGGGTACACAACGACCCGCAATTGCCGTTAGCCTATAAACGGTTCATTCTTTCCGAGCAGTCCAGCGGCTTAGGCGTCAGCGCAATCTCGATCTGGGAAATCGCGATGTTAGTGTCGCGCGGCCGTCTGGTTCTGCCGATCGCTTGTCTGGACTGGTTACATCGGGCGCTTGGAGCGCGGGGCATTCGGCGGCTCGATCTCAGCCCCGAAATTGCCACGGATTCGGTCAACCTGCCAGGCAGTTTTCACAGGGATCCCGCCGACCGAATTCTTGTAGCTACTGCGCGTGTGATATGATTGCCCTTTGGTCAGCCTGGATGGAAAGATTCGTAGCTACTCCCACGTCAAGTTGGCGCCTTAATGCCGTCCGGTCGGTTTTCAATGTCTTCCCGCCAGTCCACCCTGTTCGACGCCGCGCCCGATCCCTGGGACATGGACGCAGCCGATGAGCAATTGACGGCCGAAGTCGCCTTTTTTGAACCGCCGCATGGGCCGTTCGACTACCTGGTGCCGCCTGCGCTGGCGGCCAAACTGCTGCCGGGGCAACGGGTGCGGGTTCCACTGGGCAGGGGAAATCGCCTAGTCGTCGGCTACTGCACGGCCATCGGCGCCAAGCGCGCCGGCACGCGCCGGCTCAAGCCGATTGCCAGCCTGCTCGATCCCCAGCCGCTGATCGCCCAACCGCTCTTGCGGCTGGCTCATTGGATGAGCGACTACTACCTATGTCCGCTCGGGCAGGTGCTGCAGACCATCGTGCCGGCCGGCGTGCGGGGTCAGGCGGGGACGCGCGAAATGACGTTCCTCCGGGTGCCGGATTCGGTAAAAGCGCAACTGGCGGCCGGCGAGCTGAAGCTCGGCACGAAGCAGCTCGATGCGCTGCGCGTGCTCTCCGCATCGCCGCGCCCGCTGACGCCGCCGGAACTCGCGCAGGCGGCCAAGTGTACGCTGGGGCCCATCGGCGAACTGCGCAAGAAAAAGCTGGTTCAGGCGGAAGTTTGCCGCGTCCAGCAGTTGGAAGTGGAAGAGCCGGTCACCCCCCGCGAAGAGCACCTGCGCTTGAACGCCGATCAGCAGGCGGCGCTCGACACCATTCTGGCGGCCCTGCGAGATCGCCGGCACCTGGCGGTGTTGATGCACGGCGTCACGGGCAGCGGCAAGACCGAGGTTTATATCCGGGCGATCGCCGAGGTGATCCAGTACGGCCGCCAGGCGATCGTCCTGGTGCCGGAGATCAGCCTGACGCCGCAAACGCGGGAACGGTTTCGCTCGCGGTTTTCGGGGGTCGCGGTGCTGCACTCGCACCTGTCAGATGCCGAGCGGCACTGGCACTGGCAGCAGATCGCCCAGGGAAAGATGCAGGTAATTGTCGGAGCCCGTAGCGCGGTGTTCGCTCCGACTCCGAACCTGGGGCTGATCGTGATCGACGAAGAGCACGACGCCTCGTTCAAGCAGGGCGAACAGCCGCGCTATCATGCCCGCGACGTTGCCCTGCGACGGGCGGCGATGGAAAGTGTGCCGCTGGTGCTGGGGAGCGCCACGCCGTCGCTCGAAAGCTGGCACGCGGCGAAGGGCACTGAGTTCAAGGTTCAAGGTTCCAAGTTCAAGGTTGACGAATCTGTCCCGACTTTGAACTTGGAACCTGGAACTTGGAAAGCTTCGAGCCCCCAACCCCCAGCCCCCAGCCCCTTCGTTCTGATCGACATGCCCCGCCGCGTCAACGATCGTCCGCTGCCGGCGGTGGCGACGATCGACTTGCGAACCGAGTTTCAGAACCGCGCCAGCCGGGGGGCGGTCAGCCGTTCGTTGCACCGGGCAATCGACGTGGCGCTGGCCGAAGAGGGGCAAATCATCCTGCTGCTCAATCGCCGCGGTTACAGCACGCACATCCAGTGCCCGGCCTGCGGCTACGTGGCCAAGTGCCCCAACTGCGACCTGTCGCTCACCCACCATCGCCAGGAAGAGAAGGTTGTCTGCCACTACTGCGACCACGAAACGCCGGCACCCGTGCGCTGCCCGGACTGTTCGTTCGACGGCATTCGCTACGCGGGCTTCGGCACCGAACGCCTGGAGGGCGAGGTCAAGGCCCGCTTTCCCGGTGTCGGCGTGGTGCGAATGGATAGCGACACGATGCAGCGCCCCGGCAGCCACGAAGCGGCGCTCGCCCGCTTTCGCAGCGGCGAGGTGAAGATCCTGCTGGGGACGCAGATGATCGCCAAGGGGCTCGACTTTCCCAACGTGACGCTGGTCGGCGTGATCAACGCCGATACGACGCTGCACTTTGCCGACCTGCGCGCGGCCGAGCGGACGTTTCAACTGGTCACGCAAGTCGCCGGTCGCACCGGGCGCGGCGACAAGGGGGGTCGCGTGCTGGTGCAGACGTTCTCGCCCGACCACTATGCCATTCAGGCGGCGATCGCGCACGACTACGCCCGCTTCGCCGCCGCCGAGTTGCCAGCCCGCCAAGAGCACTTGTATCCGCCGTATGCAGCGCTCATCCGGCTGATCTTTCGGGGCGAAGCGGACAGCATGGTCGAGCAGCTTGCCGAAGCGGTCGCCGGCAA
>JBBDYF010000124.1:0-27745 GCA_040901775.1 Pirellulaceae bacterium
GACGCCGACGGCGACCTCGATTTCGTCGTCGGTTCGGGACCGAACGTGGCCGAGGGCCGCAAGGAAAAACATTACCTGACGGTCTGGTGGAACCAAACCGTCCCGAGCAAACGGTAGTCGGCGATTAGCCTTCCAGGTCAAAGTCGTGCGGAGCCGGCTCGCCGCCCGCCACCGTCGCCGTCAGGCCCGAGGTGTCGGGACTGGCATATTTGGCGGGCAATAGGTTCTGCGCCGGTGGCGTTTCCGGAGCCTCTCCGCCGTAGCTGGCGGGCATTTCGCCGTCGGGGCCGGCCTCTTCGCCGCCGCCAGCCACGGGGGGCGGGCCTTCGTACCTGGTGATCGAGACCTGGTACTCGCCGGGAACCGCTCCGTCGTCTTTGGCCTGCGTCGTCAAGCTGTATTTTCCCGCGGCATCCGTAACTCCCACCGCGCTGCGCTTCTCCTCGGTTACGCCACCGACAGGCACGAACGAGACGACCGCCCCTGCGAGGGGCGCTCCTTTGTGCGTGACCGTTCCCGTCACGGCGACCGTCGAGACTCCCGTCCCCTCTCCGCAGCCCAGAACCAACCCCAGCGCCATTACCAGCACGCCACAACCGCCGTCACGAATGATCCGCATAAGTTTCCCCGCTTGAGTTTTTGACCAAAAGTTTTCTCTGAAACAAAGGCACGGCCCGGAAAATCCAGGCCGTGCGGTTGAAACTGCATGCCAACGATTACTGGGTTACCGTGTCCCCGCCGCTCTTGGATCCCATCGCGCCCCACACGCCGTAGTTCGACGCGCCCGCCGCTGGCTGAGGCACCGCCAGGTTGCCGGTGTTGATCGAGTTGCCGATAAACCGCACCGAGCCGTCGCAGAACGACACGTTCACGCCGCCGGGATGCCGGCTGGCGGGCGGAATGACCATGTGGTTCTGATCGCCCCAGTTGCCGCCGTCGGAGCAGGCCGGCGAGTTGGGAGGCAACACAGTGTTGAAGCCGACGTAGGCGGCTTGCCCGTCCGACCAGTGACGGCCAAACCGGCTGGAGACGGGGGTGCCGCTGACAAAGAACGTTCCATCGGTCACGGTGCGGCACAGACTGGGATTGTTCACGAGTCCCGACACGCGGCTCGCGACGCCGAGCACATGCTCGATCTCCTTGAGGCCGACGCTGCCCGGCGACTCGGCGTTGTACTTGTTGTTTGGCAAAACATTGACGTGACAGATGCGCTCGCTGAAGGCGACCGTGTTGCTCGTTCCGTCGGTGATGCTGTGCATACCGTAGCACCTCGAGGCGAGTCCAAACGGACCGCGCAATTGGTTGTCGATCCCGCTGGTTGCGCCCTGCACCTGATCGCCGCTACTGAAGGCATAGCTGTTGATATTGTCGTTCTTGCTGGTATAGCCATTGTCCGACGGGCAGAGCAGCACATCGGGCGAGTCGTCCCAGCCGTTATGCACTCCGCCGTCTGGCACCCAATTGCCCCACGCCGTTCCCCCTTGGGGCGGGATGCCGACGCTCGGATCGCCGGCCATGATGTTGTCGTACATCGGCTTCTGTTCGAAGAACGGGAGCAGCGAAATGAACCCGCTCCGGCGGCCCCGGTTCGAACCCGGGTTCGTGTCGGGCAGTTGCGTGCCGCCACGGCGATAGACGAAGTACAGATACGTGTCGTGATAGTTGTGCAGCGCAATCGTCAGTTGTTTCAGATTGTTGTTGCACTGGGTGCGACGGGCGGCTTCGCGGGCGGCTTGCACCGCGGGCAAAAGGAGCGCCACCAGCACGCCGATGATGGCGATCACCACCAGCAGTTCGACGAGCGTAAAACCGAGTCTGCTGCGTTTCATGCGACCATCTCCCAAAAAAAAGGGAACAAATAAGAGGATGGGTCCCGCGGCTATCTCCCAGCGATCTTTCCCGGCGATACAGCCCCAAGCTCACCCCGGATGCGACCATTCCGTCGAATATATTGAAAATAAATCCGCCGTCAATCTTATTTTCCGTAGAGGAAGCAAATATTTTTCGACCACGAAACTAATGCAAACAGTGCAAAAGAGTCGCTTTTCGCAATAAAAATCGGCATTTAGCGATTTTTCGAGGACGGAGGACGGGTAGATGGTCCCGAAAGCAACTATTGATACCTTTACACGGAGGGAACGCCACGCCAGGGCGTTCTCTACGCGCCGAGGCAAATCTTGGCGCCGACCGACCAGCGGGCCGGGGACGCTGGGTCGCGCTCGATGCGGCGATAGAGCGTGTCGCGCTCGACCGGCTCGCGCCCCGCTTCGGCGATCAGCCGGCGAATCTGCTCGGTGGTGAGCAGTTCGGGGGTCGTGGCGCCGGCGTCGTGGTAGATCAGTTCGTGCCGCACCGTGCCGTCGAGGTCGTCCGCTCCGTAGGCCAGCGCCGCCTGGGCGGTGCCGATGCCCAGCATGATCCAGTACGCCTTGATGTGCGGGATGTTGTCGAGCATCAGGCGGGCGATCGCCATGGTCCGCAGGTCCATCAGGGCCGACTGTTTTTTGAGATGCGCCAGGCCGGTGTTTTCGGGATGGAAGGCGAGCGGGATGAAGGTTTGAAAGCCGGCGGTTTCGTCTTGCAGTTCGCGGAGGCGGAGCAGGTGGTCGATCCGGTGGTAGGCGTTTTCGATGTGGCCGTAGAGCATGGTGCAGTTCGTCTTCAGCCCCAGGCTGTGGGCCGTGCGGTGAATGTCGAGCCACTTGCCGGCGTCTGATTTGTGCTCGCAGATTTTGCCGCGGACTTCGGGATGGAAAATCTCGGCCCCGCCGCCGGGCATCGAGCCCAGGCCGGCGTCGATCAGATCTTCCAGGATTTCGCGAACCGACTTTTTAGCGAGGAACTCAAACCAGTTGATCTCGACGCCGGTCCAGGCTTTGAGGTGCAAGTCGGGATAGGCGTCGTGCAGGATGCGGACCAGGTGGACGTACCACTCGTATTTTTTCTGGTGATGCAGGCCGCCGACGATGTGCATCTCGGTGCAGCCGGCAGCGACCGCTTCTTGCCCGCGGGCGAGGATCTGCTCGTCCGACATGGCGTAGCCCTTGGCCTCGCGCAGGTCGCTGCGGAACGCGCAGAACGTGCAGCGATAGACGCAGATGTTGGTGGCATTGAGGTGCGTATTGATGTTGTAATACGCCCGGTTGCCGTTGAGCCGCTCGCGAACCAGGTTCGCCAGGGCACCAACCTCGTGCAGGGGGGTCGTCGGCTCGTAGAGCAGCAGGCCGTCGTCGAGCGACAATCGCTCGCCCGCTTCAACCTTGCGGCGGATCGACTCGAGTGTAGGCACAGGAAGGGCTGGGGCTGGAGATCAGGTGAATCGGGTGCATAGCCGCGACCAGTGGTCGCGCTGTTTTCGCGGGGGCGGGCAAAGCCCCGCCCTACCAACCGTCGAGTGTAGGCGGGAGTTAACGGGCCGTCCATGCTCGGGCCGGAGATGTTCTGCCGGGGGCTGAGGTTCCCGCTGTTTCCTTACGGGGACTGAAGGCCCATTTCGGCAAATCGCTGGCTCAATCGTGCGACAATCTCGGGGTGCTCGGCAGCGACGTTCCGCTGCTCCGCCGGATCGGAAGCGAGGTTGAACAGCGCCGGGCCGGTCGATGTATCCCCCGTTTTCGCGCCCGGAAAGTCCGTCGGCTGGTACTGTTCGTTGGGTGCGAGAATGGTCGTGCCGTCGGGTGCCCGCGGATCGACCCAACCGGCTTGGCGGTTGTCGGGGCGGGGCGTTCCTTTGGGGTGCAGCTTCCAGGGGCCGACGCGAATCGTGCGCAGGTTCTTTCCCTGCACGCTGAACAAGGCGTCGTGCGGCGATTTGGCGTCGGAAGTCAACAAGGGCAGAATATCGCGCCCGTCGATCGTGCGATCGGTGGGCAGCGGAATGCCAACGGCCACGAGCGTCGTGGCGAACAGGTCCATCACGATCGCCGGCTCGTCGCTCTGGCGTCCCGGCGGAATCTTGCCTGGCCAGCGGGCGACCAACGGCACGCGAATTCCACCTTCCCAGTTCTGCCCCTTCATGCCGCGCAAGCCGCCCGTCGAGCCGCCGTACCAGGGGCCGTTGTCGCTGGTAAAGATGACCAGCGTTTGCTCGTCGAGGTTCAGCTTTTTCAGGTGGGCGAGCACTTGGCCGATCGAATCGTCGAGCTCGGCGATCACGTCACCGTAGAGGCCAGCGCCGCTCTTCTTATAGAACTCTTCCGACGCCGCGAGCGGTTTGTGAGGCATGGCGTGCGGCAGGTACAGGAAGAAGGGTCGCTCGCGGTTTTTGTCGAGGAAGGCGAGCGCTCGCTCGGTATAGCGCGCGGTGAGCGTCCGCTGATCGACCGGGTATTCGTGTTTTGCTTCGTTGTGCCGCAGTTCGACCGGCCGCATGTCGTTCGAGTACAAGATGCCAAAGTATTCGTCGAAGCCGTGGCGGGTCGGAAAGAACTCGGGCTTGTGCCCCAGGTGCCACTTGCCGTAGCAGGCGGTGGCGTAGCCCGCCTGTTGAAACAACTCGCCCAGCAGCAGTTCGCTGTCGGCGATGCCCACGTCGTTTTTGCCGGCGTCGGGGGCGGGATTGTCAGTCATCCCGTTGCGAAACGGATACCGCCCGGTCAGCAGCGAAGCCCGCGTCGGAGCGCAAAACGGACAACTGGCGTAGAAGCTCGTCAGCCGAGCCCCCTCGGCAGCCATTCGGTTAAGATGCGGCGTTTTGAACTTTTCGTGGCCATAGCAGCCCAGGTCTCCCCAGCCGAGGTCGTCGGCCAGGATCAGCACGACGTTGGGCCGGCCGGCAGGTTCGGCGGAGTGGGCGACAGATGGATGCAAAAGCAGGCTTAAGCTGCCGGCCAGGCAAAGTGCGACGGTGAAGTTGAGGTGCTTCATTGCTGTAAGCTAAAAGCGAAGGAGAGAAAACAGCGCGTCGATTCCAGACCGAGCGATTCTCACCCAACTGTGTAGCGCCGTCAAACGCGGCGAAGCCACGAGTGCTGCTTTCAGCTATTGCCAGAGCGGAATTTGTGCTTAACCTCGATATGACCTCGAAGCCGTGGGCGTGAGAACCGCACGACGACACGCCCACGCAAGCGTGGGACGTGGCACCCGATTCCCCCAATTATAAAGACTTGACGAAGCACTAGTTCGCCCCGGCCACCTCAACCGCGTCGATCAGCCGGTCGATCCCGGCCAGCACGCGGCAGGCTTGAATGGCCAACTGCTTTTCGTAGAACGAGGCGACCGAACCCCGCAGCGTGACGTTTCCGCCGACCACGTTCACCGCCAAGGATCTTAGTCCCTGGCGGTTCGATTCGGCCAATTGGCTGGCGATTTGGCGCTGCAGCAGCGCATCGGACAGCGGCGCGGCCTGGGCGGCGAGCATGGGCGAGTCCTTCTGGTAACGGGGCAACTATAAAGCGGCGGCATCCGTTTCGCCGGTTCGGATGCGGATGGTGTTGGCGATCTCGGAAACAAAAATCTTGCCGTCGCCGATCTGGCCGGTCTGGGCGGCCTTGATGATGGTGGCGATCACCTGATCGCCCACGTCCTTGCCGACAACGATTTCCAGCTTGATCTTGGGGACGAAATCGATCTTGTACTCGGCTCCGCGGTAGGTCTCTTTTTGACCTTTTTGCCGGCCGAAGCCGCGAACTTCGGTCACGGTCATGCCGTGAAAGCCTTGGCCGACGAGGGCATCCTTGATGGCATCGACTTTGTGGTGCCGGACAATGGCTTCAATCTTGATCATGGGGGAGAGGACTCCTGGGAAGTGAATTGCCAGGGCACTCCCCCCGGCCGCCTGTGAACGCCAGACCCAATGCAACCGCTATGCCGAAGAGGCGCGGCCGTGCCGGCAATGCGAGAATACCCTGCATTTGCCGCATGTTTTTGGTGTTGTATCCGTCGAAAGCTGCGCCGGAAGGGAGCCGTTGCCACGCCATCCGCCCAGCCGATAAGCGAAACCTGCTGAAAAGTAAGGCAGGCGGCAGCCGGAACGAAAGGAAACCACGAATCAAACGAATCCTACGAATCGGAGGCCGGACCAATTTGAACAGAAGGCAACCAAGGAAACGAAGGGTGGGATTTGCCGATCCGATCCTTACTCCGCTTTACTCCGCATTACTCCGCTTTGTTCCCTTCGTTAGCTTCTGTTCAAAATCCTCGTCCATCCGCGAACCGCGCCATTCGCAGTTCTCTCTCTGACCGAACCTGGCCAGCGGCTATTCTAACTACCCCTTTCGAGCAGCCCGACCTCGCTTACCAGGGCGCGGAAGAAAGGTTCCACATCGGTCACCAGGCCGACCGTCTGAAAGCTCCCCCGGTCGGCCAGCTTGATAACGGTGCTGGGGTTGATATCGACGCACACCACCTTGACCCAAGCCGGCAGCAGGTTTCCCACGGCGATCGAATGCAGCGTGGTGGCGACCATCAGACAGAACGTGACGTCGCGGATTTGCTCGCGCATGCGGGTTTGGGCGACGAGGGTGTCGGTAATCACCTCGGGGAGCGGGCCGTCGTCGCGAATGCTGCCGGCTAGCAGGAACTCGACATTGTTATGCACGCACTCGTACATCACGCCGCTTTTCAGCACGCCGCCTTCGACCGCCGGGCGAATCCCTCCCAGCCGGCGAATGCGGTTGATCGCCCGCAGGTGGTGTTCGTGCCCCGCTTCGATGATGTCGCCGCTATCCAGTCGCACCCCTAGGCTGGTGCCGAACAGGGCTTGTTCGATGTCGTGCGTGGCCAGGGCGTTGCCGGCGAACAGGCGGTGGATGTAGCCCTGGCGAATCAACAGCGACAAATGTTCCACGCTGCCAGTGTGAACGATGGCCGGGCCGCCGACGAGCAGCGCCTTGCCGCCGTCGCGGCGGCAGCGGACCAGTTCTTGGGCCACCTGCCGAATGGCGACCCCCTTCGGCTTCTCGGTCGAGACGGGGCTGTTCATAAATTCGAAACCGTGCGAGTGGGCCTGCCGCGCTTCGGGATGGACCCGCACGCCGGCGTGTCCCACGACATATTGCTCGCCCGCCTGCACTTCGGTCATCGCCCGGCAGGTGGCCGTATTGGCCGTCGGGTTGACGACGATGCCGCAATCCATCTCTTGCAGACCGACCTGGACCCACTGGCCGGCGAGGCGGACCTCGGTCCGCTGGTTGGTGCTACTGTAAAAACCTTCGGGAAATGCTCCGGAAATGTCGGCGGCAACCAGGCGGGCGTCTTGGCTGTGGATGGGCGTAGCGCCATGGTCGGCAATAATCGCCAGAATTTGCGACAGCCGCTCGGCCGTGCTGGCGCGCACTTCGATCAGGGCGAAGCTGGGATCGTTGCGGGCCTGGCCGATGGTGATCTCTTCGATCCGGAACGCGCCCCCGCCCGCCGTAATCAGGTCGAGCACTTTGGGAAGCAAGAGACTGTCGATGATGTGGCCCGAGAGCTCGACCCGTTCGACGAATCCATCAGCCGCGGGAGGGGTGGCCGGCATGGCAGAGTCCTTTCCAAGAGTGGCTGACAATCCTTAACACAACTCTCGCCTTCTACGTCAACACGAGGGGGGAAGGCATATCGGGGCCTCAGGCCGCAACCAAGGGAAAGGAGTAGCCACGGACGGAACACGGATGAAACACGGATGTTGCTCATAAGCGCGGATATCGCGAACAGCGCGGATGCGGTGAGATTCTCACTGCCGAATCCGTACTACAAACGTTGAATTTCTTTGCAAGCCGCGAAGATTCTCAGGGCCACGAAAAACGCAAGGAAGCACAAAAAAATGAGGCTCTCGCACCAACGAAGAAAACGAAGGGCGGCATTTGCCGATCCGATCCTTCCTCCTCTTCCTACTCCTCTTCCTCTTTGTTCCCTTCGTTTGCTTCTGTTCAAAACTCTTGCCCATCCGCGACAATCAGCGCCATCCGCGGTTCTCTCTCCTCTCTCCTTCCGGCCGAAACTGGTTCCGGGAATGCCGGGCTGTGACAATCCGTGGCTCCTATCTCAAGCCGCTACAAGGTATTCTACGGGCTTACCGGGCCGAACTCCAGGGTTTGTCACGGGTGCCATTGACCGACCTTCCGGCCAGCGGTATTGTCCGCCGCTATGGCTTTTTCTCGCGTGATTTTGGCATTGGCCGGTTTACTGGGCCTGGCCCTGGCTGCTGCGGGCGACTCCCCCCTCGCGCCGCGGGCGGGGCTGCTCTTGCTGCGCAACGGCCACATCCTGGAAGGGCACATCACCCAGGCGGGTGACTATTTCATCGTCACGCTGGGAGAAACGGGCGAGATTCGCCTCCCGCGGATAGAAGTCGAGGCCCAGGTTGCCTCGCTCGACGCTGCCTACGAGCTGAAACGACATGGAATGGTTGGTCGGGGGGCCGAGCCGAATCTCGACCTGGCCGAGTGGTGCCTCCAGCACGACTTGCATCCTCAATGTGGCGAGCAATTGGCCCAGGCGGTGCGCATCGACTCGAAAAACCCGCGAATCGCCCAGCTCGAGCGACGGCTGAAGTTGGCAACCGCGGCGCCGCCGCCAGCGGTGGCCAAAGCGAAGCCCGCGCCAACCGCGATCGACACCGCCCAAATGGAAAAGACGATCCGCGCCCTTCCGCCCGGCAGCCTCGAACGGTTTTCCGCGGTGGTACAGCCGTTGCTTCTGAATCGCTGCGGAGCGAACGCCTGTCATGGATCGAACAGCAAAGGAGAGTATCGCTTGCTGCGGCCCCCGACGGGACAAGCAGCCAGCCAGCGCTTCACGCAGCGCAATCTGTATGCCACGCTGGCGCAACTCGATCACTCGAATCCCGATGCCAGCCCGTTGCTGGTCGAGCCTCAACGGCGGCACGGCACGGCCCTGACGGCGGTGTTCGACAAACAGACGCAGCGGCAACTGGCAGAGCTGATCTGGTGGGTCAAGCTGACGGTAGTGGCTCCCGAGGCCACGGTTTCAGGGGCCACGGTTCCCGCCACGATTTCTGCCGCGGGCGAGCCGCCGCTCTCGCAACCGGCGCAAGTCGCCGCAAGTAATGCTGCTGCCGACTCGCCCCAGGGAGCGACGGGGGATCCGTTCGACGCCGAAATCTTCAATCGGCGGTTCGACGGCAAGTAGCCACGCTTCGCTACAGCAACGGCCGAACGGCGGCTTATCCCAGCACCGATTGCAGCTTCGACTCGAGGTTGCCCACGGTTTCTCGCAGGCGGGCCAGCTCGGCCCGCAGTTCGGCCACCTCGACCGTCAACTCCGCAAACTCGTCGGCCGAGACGCCGCTCGCCGCGGCCGTCGTGCGAGCGGCCGCAGCGGGCTGCGCCGGAGTGGCCGTTCCCCAGGCACTGGCGGCGGCGGCCGGCGCATCGCCGGCATTCGCAGCCGGCGGAGCGACGTAGCCGGCAAACTGCGCTTTCAGTTCGTTCAGCTCGCGCTCTGTATAGAGATTGTGGCTGACGATTTGCCCCCGGCCCGCCGCCGACAACTCGACCAGCAGTCCCTTGGCCAGCAGCGCATCGACCACGGGTTTCAAAGCGGCCAGGTCGGCAATCGGCTCCATGCGGGCGGCCCGGCCGCGCAGTTCGCCCAGCGTCTGTTCGCCGCGGAGCAATAGCTCGGTCATGACGGCCAGCTCGCTCTTTTCGACCCCCAACCACTCGTAGGCATGGTGGCGATACTTGGGCACCCGGCCGCTCCCTTGCACTTCGGTCACGGCTCCGAAGGCCCGCAGCTCGTCCAGAATCTGCTCGACATCCTCTGCCGACAAAGTCATCTGCGGCTCGCGGTTGCTCTTCTGATTGGAACCGCTGACCAGGCCGTTGACGGTCAGCGGATAGGCGTCGGGGGTGGTCTTCGCTTTTTCCACCAGCACGCCAAACACCCGTCGCTGCCGCGAATTAAGCGGCTGCCATTTGCGAGCAGCCGTGGAGGGCAAGGATTCCGCGGGACCGTTGGACATAGCGACAACTCGGCGAGCGAAGGAAAGGTGGATGTTGCGTGCGCAATCTACGACTCCGATCCGCGGCGGACAAGCGGCCCAGGCTCACCTGGCGAGCGGAAGGCGCGAGTCTCCCGATGGGGTTCGCACTCGCGTGGAACGGTTTTCCGCCCGTCGCGTCCTGCAACCAAAACCGCTACAAAGAACGGCGGCTGATCCCGTGCCTCGCTTTGGAGTCCCCGCCATGACTGACGATCGTCCGCTGGCCGACCGCCGCATCCTGATGTTTGTCGGCGATCTTTACGAAGACTTGGAACTCTGGTATCCGAAGCTTCGCTTAATCGAAGCGGGGGCCGAAGTGACGCTCGCCGGGCAAAAAGCCAAGCAAGAGTACGCCGGCAAGAACGGTTATCCCTGCGTTTCCGAGGCGGCCATCTCCCGAATGCGAGCCGACGATTTTCAGGGTCTGGTCGTCCCCGGCGGCTTCATGCCCGACAAGCTGCGCCGCGATCCCGACGTGCTGCAACTGGTCCGCGACTTTGCCGACGCGGGCAAACTGGTCGCCGCCATTTGCCACGGCGGCTGGATTCCGATTTCGGCCGGCGTCTATCGGGGAGTGCGCGTCACCGGGTCGCCCGGCATCAAGGACGACCTGGTGAACGCCGGCGCCATCTGGGAAGACGCCGCCGCGGTCGTCGATCGACACTTCGTCAGCAGCCGCAAGCCGGACGATCTGCCCGACTTTTGCCGCGGCATGCTGCAGGTGTTGGCCGCCAACAAAAAGCGGAGCTAACCGTGGAATAGTCAATGTGGACATATTGACAGTGATTCCGCGGCTGCCTATAATCTCGTTCAGGAAATCGCGTCGGTGGTTCCTTGGCGAATGGTTGTCGGGCGCGATTCAAGGTGGCGGAAACGGTTCGTTTCGCTTATCGGCAATATCAACGAAACGCTATTGGCGAATCGCTTATCGTGTCGTAAGTGACCCACTAGCAAGGAGTTGCAGTTTATTAGCGAAACCATCGCCGCGAAAAAAAGGCATCAACGATCAGCGAAACGCCTCTGCCGCCGGCTGGGCTCGAATCTACCCGCGCGGTGAAATGCAGGTTAGAGAGACAAACGAGCCGGTGACAATTCGCGCGACATTCCTGGCGCGTTTCCTTGCTTTGTGTAAACTGCGTAATTAACATCATGGAAGTGGCAATAGGCCGATTCCCGGTCCAGAAATCGCGCGTTCGGATTTCCTCCGGCAATTTGCCTGGTGCCTGACAACTTTGCCAAGCAGCGTTCCCGCGCTCGAATCGGTTCGGTGCGGCGCGGGAGCGTCCGGCAGACGACCCAGCTTCTCGATCCCGTTCGAGGAAGCCGATAAGCAAATACGTGGCGGATCGTACGCGGCGCAAGCTCCGTGCATCGCCGAGGGATGAACGACAACCGGCTTTGGCTCCGAATCTGGGCAGCCGCTTGGCGCTCGAATACAAACTGGTCGGGGGCGACGAAGTCGAAGAGGTAAGACCCATGCGCAGCGGAAGTATTTCCAAGTGGCTGACCGTTGGCCTGTTGGCGTTGGCGGGCGTTTGGGCAGTCCCTGCCTTCGCGCAAAATAACAACGGCGGCAACAACAACAACAACGGCGGCGGCAACAACAACAATGGCAACGTGCCTGCCGGTGTCATCGTCAGTCCGGAAGGGGTGCTGCGTATTAAGCAGTTCGCCGATCGCACCGGCGCGCTGGCCAAGACTCGCGTTGCCGAGGCCCGCGCCAAACTGGGCGCCGAACTGGTGAAGCCGTCGGAGCTGCGCAAGATTTCGCTCAATCGGTTGGAAGCGGCCCTGGCGGCGAAAATTGCTGCCGGTGAAGAGCCAACCGCTGAAATGCAATTCCTGGCCGGCCTGACCCGCCTGCAATATGTCTTCTATTACCCGGAAACGAAGGACGTTGTTGTCGCGGGACCGGCTGAAGGCTTTATGATGGATGGCTCGGGCCGGACGGTGGGCATGGCCTCGGGCCGGGCGATTCTCGAACTGCAAGACTTGGTCACGGCCTTGCGGGCCTATCCGCCGGCCGGCGAACAGACGCACGTCATCAGCGTATCGATCGATCCGAACCCGGAAGGCCTGAAACGGATGGCCCAGTGGTTTGCTTCCATCGCCCCACGGGCCCGTCCCAGCGATGCCAACCTGATCGTGGCTGGGCTGAAAGAGCAGCTCGGCTTGCACAACGTCAGCGTTGCCGGCATCTCGCCCCGCTCGCACTTCGCCCAGGTGCTGGTCGAAGCCGACTACCGGATGAAGCTGATCGGCATCGGCATCGAGCCGCCGCCGGTGCGGATGATTACTTACGTGGGCCGGGCCAATCCGACCGATGTTTCGCGCAATGCCATGCAGCGCTGGTACTTCATGCCCGATTACGACTGCGTTCGCGTGAGCGAAGACGACCTGGCGATGGAACTGGTCGGCCAAGGGGTCAAGCTGGTCGGCGAGAACGAAGTGGTGCGGGCCGATGGCACGCGGGCCGCGGCGGGGGGCACCAACAAGGCGAGCGAGGCCTTCTGCCAATCGTTCACCGCGCTCTATCCGCAAATCGCCGCTCGCAACCCGGTGTATGCCCAGATGAAGAACTTGATCGACATGTCGATCGCTGCCGCCTACATTCAGAAGCAGGACTATTACGCCCAGGCAAGCTGGCAGGCCGAGACGCTGCTCGACGAAGGCGCCTACTCGATCGAGACCTACGAGACGCCGAAAACGGTTGAGACCGCCTGCACCGCCATCTGGAAGGGGAACCGCCTGATGACGCCGGTCGGGGGCGGCGTTCACGTCGAACCGACCCAAGCGTTGCAAGCGGCCCACTTGCTGAAAGACGAAAAAGGGGAAGTGAAGCAGACCCGCGAGCAGATCAAGCTCGACCATCTGGCCAACGGCCAGTGGTGGTGGGACTGATCGCTTTCCCGATCGAATTGAAAGCTCAACCGCGACCACGGGTCCACGCCCGTGGTCGTGCTGTTTTCTTGGCTGAAGCTCCGCTCGGCCAATGTTATCACGATGATTCTAATGTGACATCCGTTCGATGTCAGATGGCAGCGGATTTCTGGGAGAGCCAGAAGTCCCTGTGACGCGATCTAAGTCCTATTCACAAAGCACTTTATAGAACTTGTCGCGGCTAAATTCAGCCCCTTGGCACGGCGACTGCTTTATTGCCCTGGTATTCGGCCAACGATTTAGTGGCCGGCCAAACCCACATGACCCAGGGACGATTGCCATGCACACTTTCCTTCGCACCGCTGCACTGTCGGCTGTTGCCGCTGCCAGCCTGTTCGCCATCCAGCCGGCGAAAGCGGATCACGACCACGACAACCGCCGCAACTACGACCGGATCGACCGCTTGGCCCGCAGCATTCAGATCGAGAGCCAGACGCTCTATCACGAACTGCGCAGCGGCGCATCGCACGACCACGAACTGCGCATCGCCCGCAACGAAGTGGCCGACGTGTACCGCCTGGCCAGCCGCATTCACGATACGGCCCATCGTTACGGCAGCCCGCGGCAACTCGATCGCGACATGCACGCCTTGCAGCAATTGGTGCATCATGTGGACGAGCACCTGCACGGCTTTCGCCACTTTCGGCGGCATGTCGAACGGATGGACAGCCTGGCCCACCAGCTCGAAGACCGCATCCACGATCTGGATGCCCGGGGCTTCGATCGCGGCCGAAGCGTGCCGGCCAGTTCGGGCGGCATCACGTTTGGCGGTCGCGGGTTTTCGATCCAACTGGGCCGATAGCGCCCCGAGCTTACTTGGCCAGCGAAACGCAGACGATCTCCTTGTCGTTCCGCACGAAGGCGCACCGCCCGGCATAGGCCGGGTGGCTCCAAACAACCTGGCGGCCGAACGCTTCGCCCGTCGGCTCGATGACGTGGGCCCGGCTAATCTCGTCGTAGCCCTGCGGCGTGAGGCGGGCGATGATCAGATCGCCCGTTTCGCTGAACAGGAAGTAGCGGTCGCCATTTTTTGTCAGAAAGGCGGTCCCGTGGCTGGCCCGCCGTTCGCCGCCGGTGGTCGGCACAAAGGTTTCCCACAGCCGCTTGCCCGTCTTCAGATCGACCGCGCGCAAGTTGCCCACCTGGCAATCGTTGCCATAGATCGTCCCGGCTTCGATCAGCGGCGTACTGTTGGCGCAATAGACGGCCGTGTTCGGCTCGCCCAACCAAACTTCTTGGACCGCCGGCTTGGTCCGGTCGAGTTCGAACAGCGCCGCGACCGATCCAATCGCGCTGGCGAACAGATAATCGCCCGCTTGCCGCGGCGCGGCAATAGGCATGCCGTAGGCGGCTTCGAGCGGTTCGGACCAGTACACCTCGCCCGTTTCCGGGTTCAGACTATTCAGCGCCTTGGTGTGCCAGATCAACAGTTGGCGAGCGCCCCCCGCCTCGATGATCGTGGGGGGACAATAGCCGGGTGCCGGCGCCGCAAGCGACTTCCACAGCTCTTTGCCCGACTCTTTGTCGAAGGCGACGGCGACGCTTCCCGCCCCGCCCACCAGGCAAATCAGCTTGTTGCCATCGACCAAGGGATGAGCGCAAAAGCCCCACATCGGCGTCTCGATCTGGTACTCCTTCGTCAGTTCCTTCTGCCAGACAACTTTGCCGGTATCGGCGCTGAGGCACAGGAGTTTTCCTTCGGCCCCCAGCGTATAGACTTTGCCGCCGGCGACCGTGGGCGTCGCCCGCGGGCCGGCGGGATACGAGATTTTGTACGTGCAATCGTACTCGTGCTTCCACAGCGGCTTGCCGTCGGCGGCATTCAGGCAGAGCACTCGCTCCTGGCCTTTCGATTCGGCCCGCGCGTCGGGGTCGTTGGTGGCCTCGCCGGTGGACCGCACATAGTCGGTGACATAGACCTTGCCCGCCGCGACCGCCGGCCCCGCATAGCCGCCGGCAATCGGCGTTCGCCAGAGAATCTTGGCACGCCCATCGGGAAATGTTTCTAAGATGCCCGTTTCCCGCCACTGGCCATCTCGATTGGGGCCCATCCACTGCGGCCAGTCCTCCGCTGCCGCGGCCAGCGTGAGCGACAACCAGACAACGAGTGCGGCGCAAGGCATTCGCGGGCGCAGGTTCATGCGGAGTTCCTCCGGTGAGCAGGCAGTTCTGTACGGCTCGATTGTACGACCGCGAGCGGTGCCGGGAAAACGGGGCCGAAGTTAGGTTCAGCCAGTTTGAGATTGCCCGCGCCGCATGCGACAATCGCGGTGCCTCGCTCCCCTGCTCGGCCTTTTTTGCGGCGCGCCTGATCGACACCGGGGCCGCCCGTCCTCTTGGAGATGCACCATGTCACGTTTGCCGCTGGTTCTCGTTGGCCTCGCCGCCACCGCGCTAGTTGCCAGTCTCGCGCAGAAATCCAACTCGCAGCTTCCCCCGCCCGGACTGCCCGGCGCTCGGCCCGCCATCGACGCGGCCGCCTACCCGTCGCTGCAAGCCGCGATCGACGCGCTGCCGCCGGCGGGGGGCGTGATTCGCCTGCCGGCGGGAACCTTCGAGATCAGCCAGCCGCTGCGCATCACCCAGGAAGACGTGCTGCTCTCGGGCAGCGGCACCGCCACGCACATTAAAAATGTCAACACCGCGGGAGAGCCGGCGATCGTGATCGAGTCGCCCAAGCTGCCAGAGAATCCGCGGGCCAACCTGTGGCGCGTGCAGTTCGAGAACTTTCGCTTGACGGGGAACGAAAAGAGCGGGCACGGCATCCACGCCCGCCGGATCGACGAGATTTTCCTGCACGGCATCACAGTTAGCTATCACGGTGGCGACGGCGTGCGGCTCGACAATTGCTACGAAGACCCGCGCGTCTGCGACTGCCTATTCTCGTACAACAAGGCCGCCGGGCTCAACCTGATCGGCTGCCACGACATCGTCGTCGTCGGCAACCATTTTGAGGAAAACCAAGACGCCCTGCGCTGCTCCGACAGTTTCAACCTCTGCATGACCGGCAACAACCTGGACGATCACCTGCGGCACGGGGTGGTGATCGAAAACACCTACGGCTCGGTCGTCAGCGGCAACATGATCGAAGAGTGCAATGGCAAGGGGATCATTCTCGATCGCAATTGCTACGGCATCACCCTTTCGTCGAACGTGATCGCCCACGAAGTGCTGGGAGGCATCGACCTGGCCGACGCCCACGGCTGCACCGTCAGCGCGAATACCTTCACGATCGTCAAGCAGGACGCCCTGCGGATTGGCCCGGCCAGCGGCCGAATCACCGTGACCGGCAACAATTTTTCGAGCAGCTATATCGGCGAGGGGGCCGACAAACGGGCCGCGGACGATCGCGCGGCGGCGGGCATCGTGCTGGCGGGGACCAGCGACATTGCCATCAGCGGCAATGTGTTCTCCGGCCTCTCCACTAAGGCGGTTAAGCTAGAAGGGGACCAGCCGTCCAGCGAGGTGCTGTTTTCGGACAACGTGCTGACCGACGTTGAAAGCGACGTCAAAACCGCTCCGTAGCGCTCAATCGTTCCGCGCCGCGTACATCTCGGCATATTCCAGCACCCAGGCGTCGATCAGATCGTGAAACTTTTGCACGTCGGCGTCGGCCAGGGGCTCAAAATAATTGCGGCTGAAAATCTCTTTGTTCCGAATCGTCCCTTTGGCGGCCAGGTCCAGCACGTGCAGCGAACTGTAGGGACGCACTGTCACCTCCAGCCGGCTGTACTCGTTGGTTCGCTGGCCGCGCGACAGGCGCAGGTCTTCGCGATAGCAGGCCCCGCCCCAGCCGCGATCGCCGTACATCGTTTCGTACTGAAAGCCGGGAAAGAAGTTCGGCAGCTTCTTGATGCAGGTCTCGATCTGCTCGGATAGCGACAGCCGGTGCTGCGAATGCAGCCGGCGAAAATCCTCTTCCGAGAGGGCCTGGGCGGCCGCTTCATGAGCCGCGTCGTCGCCGCGGCGGTGGCCGCGTTGGATGGCGGCTTTGAGTCGTTCGTCGAAGTCCATGCCCCTGTTTTAGCAACAAACGGCACTTCGTGCGCGGGTACGGCCGCTGCGGAATCCCACTCGCTGGCCACCCGGCCGAACGAGTCGTAAGCCTTGTGGTTGGCGAGGTTGCCGCCGCTATCGACCAATAGGGTCAGGCTACTTTTGATGCCGGCCAACTCTAAAAAATGGGCGGGCAGGCGTGCTTGTCGGCCGACCCGAAAAGTCTGACCTCCTTTTTGCTCCCGCAATGGCGGGCCCCGTTTACGCGACCATCCTACCACCGGTGGTAGGTCGAGGGCCGGGCGCTACAAGATGTAGTGACTATGTTGACAGTTATGCCATTCTGTATAGAATTATAAACGACCGCGATTCTCGGCCAGAGGCGGGAGTTTCGCGACCCAGGGCAGCTTAGCAGGATCGGCAGGCGAGACGCCTGCCCTACGGAGCGCGACCGCTGGTCGCGGCTATGGGGATTCGCGAGGCGGCGCAGGTCTTTGACAAGTTAACTTTGCAATACTGCAACAGCAGGCCAGGGGTGCTGAAACATTCCCCGCACTCCGGGTGAGCGAGATACCAGGTTTACGGCAAAGGCCGATTCCTGCGATTTTGTAAACCATGCGGATGCTTTCAGCCTGGAAAATCAGGCATTTTCGCCAGCGCAGGGGAACGCGAAACGGGAAATCGCGTCCACCGCGCGAAAGTCGTTCCGCGGCAAGGGTTTGGGTTGGTTTGGCGGCCCGGATGGGCGGAAAGCGGTGTAAACCAGGGCGGACTGACCAGCGCGACCACTGGTCGCGGCTATCCAAGGTCCGACAGGTCTCAGGGGGCTGACGCCGTCCCGCTCGACAGTAGTTTTAGGTCGCGACGAACGGCGCCATCGACGTGGGAACCGGGGCCTCGAATCGGAGCGGCGCTTTGCTCACGGGGTGGGCAATCTCCAGCATCCGCGCGTGCAGGGCGATGCCGCTGGCAAAGGGCTTGCGGCAGCCGTACTTGCGGTCGCCCAGAATAGGACAACCGAGTTCCGCCAGTTGCAGGCGAATCTGATGCTTGCGACCTGTTTCGAGCCGAACTTCGACCAGGCATCCGTGGGCCGTTTGATGCAGCGTGCGATAGCTCAACCTGGCGCGCTGGGCGCCGGCGGTATGCTTGGTCACCACCAGCATCCGCTGCATTCGCTCGTCCTTTTTCACCCAGTCTTCCAGCTCGCCCGCGGCGGGATCGGGAGCCTGCTCGACGACCGCCCAGTATGTCTTTTGCACTTGTCGTTCGCGGAATTGCTCGCTCAGCCGAGCCGCCGCCTTGCTGGTTCGAGCGAGCACCAGCACGCCGCTAACCGCAGCATCCAGCCGGCTGACGACGCCCAAGTACACATTGCCCGGCTTCTTGTACTTCTGTTTCAGGTACCCCTTGGCGACGGTCAGCACGCTCGGGGCCCCTTCGACGACCCCTTGCGTGGCCAGTCCCGCCGGCTTGTTGACGACCAGCAAGTGATTGTCTTCGTATAGAACGTCGAGGCGCAGCTTGGGCATGCCACCAAACTAACTTGAACACACGACCGGCGAAATGGGCGTTTCCACCGGCTCGGCTCGGCACGTAGGATATGGCAATGAACGATGGAAATACCCAGCCACCCGCGCCGCGACTAATCCTCGCCAGCAGTTCCCCCCGCCGCCGCGAACTGCTGGCCGAGGCCGGCTATGCGTTCGACGTGATCCCACCGCACGAATCGGCCGAGTGCGGAATTTGCAGCCGCGAGACGCCTCCGGAACTGGTCGCCCGGCTGGCCCGGCAAAAGGCGGCCGATGTCGCCGCCCGCGTCGATTCAGGCATTGTCATCGGCTGCGATACGGTAGCCGAATGCGGCGGCCAGATCCTGGGCAAACCGAAGGATCGCGAGCACGCCCAGCAGATGCTAAAGCTGATGCGGGGCCGCGAGCATCATGTGTATAGCGGCCTTTGCCTATGGCGACGCCCCGGCGACCAGCGACGGCTGGAGGTCGATGTCACCCGGCTGGTGATGGACTCGATTTCCGATGACGACTTGGCCGCCTACCTAGCCACCAACGCCTGGGAAGGGAAGGCCGGCGCCTTTGGCTACCAAGACGGGCTCGACTGGGTTCACGTCGTCGAGGGAAGCGAGAGCAACGTCGTTGGCCTTCCGATGGAACTGTTGAAGCGGCTATTGCTGCAACTTGGCTCTTAAGTTCGTCCCGCCGAGCGGAGCCGTTCCGTGGCCAGACGATACCGACTGTAGAACTCGGCGGCCGTCCAGCCGAGATAGAGATTCGCGCCAATCGATAGCGACAGGGCGAAGAAGGTAAGCATCAGCGGCATCCACGGCTTTTCGGGCTGCGCACCATCCGCCGGCAGTTGTTTCGTGCCATTTGCATTGAGCTGCGGCGCGGGCAGCGGCATGTTGCCGATGGGGGAAGTGCGGTTCGCGCTCGCCAGCCGTTCGTCGAGCGCTGGTTGCGGGGCGTAGTTCACTTGCGGGGCGTAGCCATTGCGCGGCGGCAACTGAGGCTGTTCGGCCCCAGTCCGCGCCACATAGCCCGGCTGCGGCCCGTAATCGACCGCTTGCGGCGCGTCGATCATGGCGCGGGCTCGATCGAACTGGCTATCGTAAGCCGGTGGCTGAGGAGCATAGCCCGGCGGATAGTTGTTGTTCGGCAGCGGCGCGGTCGCTTGGCCTCGTTGATCGTTCGCAAAACGATCGGACTCACCCCCGTTGAACCGCGATCCGGCCCGCGGCGAATACAACGGTTGATCGACGCCGGCCGTCGTCGCGCCCAGATCGGGCGTGCTCGAAAGCGGCGTGGAACGAGGGTCGGCTGCCGGAGATTGGCCGTAATGGGGCGGCGCGGCGGCTGGAGGGGCCGAGTCGAAGCCACGCCGATTTCCGCCCCGCGCTGTCAACTGCGTGCTCGCCGGAACAGGCGGAGGGGCGGGAATTTTCGGCAACGACTTGTCGGCCGAGAGCACGACAAACCGGCCCACGCGGCCCGCCGCCGGGTCGATCGCCGCCCGAATTTCGTCGCCCACGGCCAACGTTTGCAGCAGCGCCGGATTCAATTGCACGTAGTAGGCCAGATTGCCCGCTTCGTCGGGTTGCCAGCCGTAGCTCACGTTGTAGTTGAGCTCGGGCTTGGTTTTGGCGGGCCACAGGATCGTGGGGGGAACATCGGGCGCGGCGCGGGCGGGATCGGACGAGGCCCAGCGAGTGCCGGCCACTAATAGCCGTCGAAACTCAGCAAGATGCGTCTGGTTGCGCTTGGGCGCCGCTGTGCCCACACGGATCAGCACGCGCTCGACCTGTCCCGCCTCGGGCGGTACGTCGCTGTGGATCTGCTGACCTTCGGCCAGCGACCGGAGCAACTCCGGCTCGATCAGGATCACGTATTCCAGTTTTCCATCTTCGGATTGTTGGATGTCGTAGGTGACACCCAGCGTCGAGATGGCCAGCACGAGCGCGATTCCGTTCATCGCCCCAACTCCTTAATAGCTCCTAACGAAACCGCGCTTTCCCCGTCGTCAGCGTGGAAAGCAGTAAGTTGAGTTAGGGATTCAAAACCTGGTCGCGTAACGCCTACCCTGGCGCACCGCGGGAAGACAACGCAGGATAGCGATTTCCCGAGGACGCGAACTTACAGGCCGCGGTATCGTAGTCGATTCGGCGAACGCGGGTAAATAGAAAACGGCGGCGATTCGCGTTACTTTCTCCGCTTTTTTCCCGGTGGGTGCCGCGGCTTGCCGCTACCGGGAGTCTCGCCAGTGCTGTTGCCGTTGGGTGGAGCAGAAGGAGAGGGTGTGCTAGCAGCCGCGGCGTTCTCCGAGACGCCGTCATCGACCATTTCTTCCTGTCCCACGGTCGTCCGAGCTCCCTTGGCAAACTCGGCGAGTCCCGGCCATTTGAACCACGACGTTTTCTCAATCGACGACATTTCCCGTTGCACCAGCTTAAGCAGCACCTGCAGGAAGACCACCACCATTGGCCCCACCAGGATGCCGATCGGGCCGAGCGCTTGCAGGCCCCCCAACACGCTCAGCAAGGCGAGCAGCGGATGCAGGTTCGATTGCCCGTGCAAGACGTATGGCTTGATGACGTTGTCCGACCCCGAAACGATAATGCCGCTGTACAGGGCCAAGCCAATCGCTCGACCGGCGTGACCTTCGTAAAAATAGAGGTACAAACAGACCGGAATCCAGACGGCCGCCGCACCGGCAAACGGCACCAGGGCCAGCACCATGGTCAGCAACATCAGCAAGGCGACCGAGCTTTGCAGTCCGGCAAAGTAAAAGCCGATGCCCGCCAACAGCCCCTGGGCCAGCGCCGACAGCAGCGTGGCCGAGACGATCGCCCGGCAGGCTCGGTCGAATTCCGAGACCAGCTCGCGGACATAGTGCTCTTCGAGCGGCGAGATGCGGACGATTGCGTCGAGCATTCGCGAACCTTCGGCCAACAGAAAAAAAAGCGTCACCACCATAATGACCACGCCGAAGAGCACCTTGCCGAACTTGACCAGCGTGTCGCCGCCGAACGAAACGACCGACTCGCCGGTCGAAAGTGCGGCCCTGCGGAATTGCTCGACCTGCTCGTCGGTCGGGTTGGCCAGTTCGGTGACGAACGAGCGGTAGGTGCCGCCGAGCAGGTTGCGCTTGAACTCGCGGAACTCGGCGTCCGACTCGCTTAGCGCGGTGTCTTGCTGAATGGTGTCGGGTTTGGCATCCCGCAGGTTGACCAGTGCCTCGCGGAGGGCTGCCGCATCGGCTGCAGGGCCGGCGGGCCTTTGCGCGCTCAGCCACTTGTCCAATTCATCGACCCGGCTGAGCAGGTTGTCCACCTTGTCGAGCGTCACATCGGGCGAAACCCCTTCGCGCTGCTGCAATCGCCAGCGCTCGAGCCGGGCCTCAATATGCTGCAAGTCTCCCTTACGGGGCATGGCGAATCCGAACTGGCTGCGCAGCTCGTCCAGCTTCACGCGCACATCGCCAAGCTGCAACTGATCCAGAATCGACAGCCCTTCCATCGTCGCCGTGGTGATCACCAGCCCGATCGGCAACAGCAAGCCCACCAAAACGACAGTCGTCGTGATGGTCGATGCGACATACCGGTAGCCGCGGCAGCGATCCAGCATCCAGCGATACAGCGGCTGGACGACAACCCCCAGCAGTGCCGCCAAAAAGATCGGCACAAAGAATCCCGCCATGACGCGGATAAAAACCGCCGCGATCACGATCAGGATCGCGACGAGCACCAAGAACGACACCATCCGCGACATGGCAAATCCTTGCAGGGTTTCGCTGGGCGGGCGCGGCGGAGTCATATCCAGCCATTCGCCCGCCCTGGCGAGAGCTTGGATTCTAGCGGGCCGACGGCCGGTTCCCCATGCCAGGTCGGGTGGACAGGGGACAGAGTGCCAGGAGCCAGGAGCCAGAGGTCGGAGGTCGGAGGTCGGAGGTCGGATGCCACTGCTGGCTTGCCCAGCAGCGCTTTCCCCAGCCCCGAGTCCCCAGCCCCCTTCCTTAAGGAACTTGCACCACTTCGCCCCGGTCGCGGGTCGAGATCCCCTGCCAGGTCGCCAGATCGATCGTGTTGGACACGAAATGCACCGAGCCGTCCATGAACGCCGTCATCACTCCGCCCGGATGAAAGCTGCGCGAAGTGACGGCTGCAAAGGTGGGAACCGTCGTCGATTTTCCTTCCTGCTGATTGTTCCAGTCCACGTCGTACTCGATCCCGCCGACATTGCACAGCACCTTGGTGTTTGGCGCGAACGTGGTCGTAAAACCGCTCTGGTGAGCGCGGCCGTCCACCCACTCGGTATGGCCGCTGTTCGTCTTGAAGTCACCTCCCAAGCTGCAAACGGCTGCTGGCGCGGGCATCGGTTGGGTGAGCGACGAATTGCCCGCGTTGCGATAGTACGGGTTAAACGCCTTAACCTCGGCAAAACAGAGTGTGTTCGACAGCCCGTCGGTCGTCGCACTGAGCGCGAGCGGCCTGAACGGCTGGAAGGTTCCGCGCCCCCCCTCTTTCGTTTGCGGATTAAACACAAACCAGGTTCCCAGATTGGCACCGTAGGTCAGCGGATAATGTTCGGGCACGCCTGCCGAGTCTAAGCGAATTCGGTTGTTAATTTCGGACGGGCATTGATAGGTGGTGACCCGGATCGAAGAAATCCGTTGCGCTGTGGCGCCGATCTGAATCGTCTGGCCGTTGTAGGTGAGGTCGAAATTGATCCCCTGGTACAGGTTCCCCTGTTCCAAAAACGGCAGGATCTGCCCTTGTACCGACCAGCCGTCGAACTGTCCGGCCGCATTGGGCAAAGCGGGCTTCTGGCTCGACGGAAACTCCTTGTAGGTGGATTCGAAATTCTGCAACCCCAAGCCGATTTGCCGCAAGTTATTGCCGCACGAGCTGCGGCGGGCCGCCTCGCGGGCCGCTTGCACGGCGGGCAAGAGCAGAGCCACGAGGACGCCAATAATGGCAATGACGACCAACAGTTCAACTAAGGTAAACGCACGCCGGCCGCAACGGGCCGCAGAGCAACGTAACATGGGAGATTCCTCGGTTAAGCGGGCTGGGCAAACTAGATCGCGGGAATCTTGCGTTGGCTGCGGCTACAGGCAAGAGATACTGAGACTCGCTCTCGTTAACGATGGCCCATTTTTAGCTCCCGCTCTGCTACCGTCAAGTAGTCCGCCAACAGTTTTGCCCATCCCACCCCCTCTTTCGGCACTATCACTGACAGATTCTGTCAGGCTAGCGATTTTCGCCATTGCCCAATTTTCGTCCTCTTGGTTAACTTCCCGCTGCTTTTGGAGAAGCGCGAGATGCGGCGGCCCGCTTTGCGTCCGCGCGGCGGAACTGGACGATTTTCCGCCATTACGATCAACCCCTCGAGGTTGCCATGAACGGATGGATCCGGATAGGTTCCCAGGTGCTCGGCATCGCGCTTTCGCTTTGCGCAGCGCTCGATTTGCCGGCTCAGGAAGCGCAGTGGATCTGGTCGCCCGACCACGCTCCCGACAACGTTCCGACCGGGGCCGCTTGCCATTTTCGCAAGGTCTTTGCCGCCGACTCGCCCGAAGCGGGACAAGTCGCCCTTGCCGCCGACGACACCTACGACCTGTACGTGAACGGCCGCAAGGTGGCGTCGGGCACCGCCTCGAAGAAGCTGATCGAACACGACATCAGCCAGCAGCTTTCCGGCGGCAACAATGTCATTGCCATTAAAGTGAGCAATCGCAATGGCAAGACCGCGGCGCTCGCCGCGCGGGTGACGACCAAGCAGCGCGGCGGCCAGTGGCAATCGCACTCGACCGACTCGTCTTGGAAGACGGCCCTGACGCCCCTCCCGCTGTGGAACACGGCTTTCTACAACGATCGCGGCTGGGAAGTGGCCCAGTCGTTCGGCGAGTTGACCGTCGTCGCTCCGGCCGCCAATCCGCAAGCCGAAACGCCGGCCGAACAGCCTGAACAGGAAGTCGCCCGCGGCAGCCGCTTCACGATCGACGATCAATTTCAGGTCCAGTCGGTTCTGACCGGCGCCGAAACGGGCTCGTTGATCGCCATGACCTTCAACGAGTTCGGTCATATCCTGGCGGCCAAAGAAGGGGGCGGCCTGCTGTTGATCTACGACGGCAATAACGACCGCATCCCCGAAAAGGTGCGGAACTACTGCGATAAGGTCACGAATATCCAAGGCATTCTGGCCTTGAACGGCGAAGTTTTCGTCACCGGCGACGGGCCGGAAGGGCTCGCACTGTACCGCCTGGCCGATAAGAACCGGGACGGTGTGTTGGAAGACGTCCGCACGCTCGTTCGTTTCGAGTGCGAAGTGCAAGAGCACGGCCCGCACGGCCTGGTGCTCGGTCCCGATGGGCTGATCTACGTGCTGCTGGGCAACCACGCCCAAGTGAAGGGCGAACTGGACGACGGCAGCCCCCACCGCGACTTTTACGAGGGAGACCTACTGACCCCGCGGTACGAAGATCCGGGCGGACATGCGGTCGGCATCAAAGCCCCCGGCGGCACGGTCATTCGCACCGACACCGAAGGAAGCGGCGTGCAACTGGTCGCCGGCGGACTGCGCAACCCCTACGACATGGCCTTCAACCGCGAAGGAGAGCTGTTCATTCACGATGCCGACATGGAATCCGACGACGGCATGACCTGGTATCGCCCCACGAGGCTGTGCCACGTCATTCCCGGCGGCGAATACGGCTGGCGATCCGGCTGGTCGAAGTGGCCGGAATACTTCGTCGATTCGTTGCCCGCGACGCTCGAAACGGGCCGCGGCTCGCCGGCGGGCATCGTCGCCTACAACCACCACATGTTCCCGATTCGTTACCATGGCGCGATCTTCACGGCCGATTGGTCGCAGGGCCGCATCCTGGCGGTCAAACTCAAACGCAATGGCGCCAGCTACACCGCCAGCAGCGAAGTCTTTTTGGAAGGCAACCCGCTCAACGTCACCGACCTGGAAGTCGGCCCCGACGGCTGGCTCTATTTCGTGACCGGGGGCCGCGGCACCAGCGGCGGCATCTACCGCGTCGTCTGGAAAGGACAGGTCCCCGCCGACGTGACCGACATCGGCACCGGCCTGACCGCCGCCATTCGCACGCCCCAACTGCAGGCCAGCTACAGCCGGCAAAGCATCGCCGCCCTGCGCAAGCAAATGGGTTCGAACTGGGACAGCAGCCTGATCGGCGTCGCCCGCAGCGCCGCCAACCCCGCGCCTTACCGCCTACAATCGCTCGACCTGATGCAACTCTACGGCCCGCCGCCGGCGCCCGACCTGCTGGTCGAGTTGTCGCGCGAGCCCAACGAACTGGTCCGCGCCAAAGCGGCCGAACTGATGGGGTTGCATACCGACGAAAAGACTCGCAGCCGCCTGGTCGAACTGCTCGACGACAACGACCGCGCCGTCCGCCGCCGGGCCTGCGAATCGCTCGCCCGGGCCGACCACGCACCGCCGCTCGACAAAATTCTCAAGCTCCTCGCCTCGGACGACCGGTTCGAAGCCTGGGCCGCCCGCCGGCTGCTCGAGCGGATGCCAGTCGAAGAGTGGAGCGAAAAGGTGCTGAATGCAACCGACCAGCGCGTCCTGATCCAGGGCAGCCTCGCCCTGATGGTTGCCCATCCGACGCGCGACAACGCCCTGGCTGTCTTGCAGCAAACCAGTAAGTCGATGGAGAAATTCGTCAGCGACAAAAACTTCATCGACATGCTCCGCGTCATGCAGGTCGCCATCGTTCGGGCCGAACTGACCCCCGACGAAATCCCCGGCCTGAAGCGCCAGCTCGGCGAGGAATTTCCGGCGGGCGACCCGTTGATGAATCGCGAACTGACTCGTCTGCTCGTCTATCTGCAAGAGTCGTCGATCATCGATCGCTACCTGGCCTATCTCAAGTCCGGCGCGGCCGACATCGACAAGCTGCACGTCGCGCTGCACCTCCGGTTCCTCGAATCCGACTGGACCTCGGACCAGCGGCTGACGCTGCTGGGCTACTACGAAGAGGCCAACAAACGCAAGGGTGGTGGCAGCTATGCCCGCTATATCATCAATGCCACCCGCGACTTCTGCCGCGGCTTGAACGAAGAAGAATCGCGGCTGGTCCTGGCGAAAGGGGACGAGTGGCCCAATGCGGCACTCGGTGCCTTGTATAAACTGCCCAAGGATCTCGACGCCGAAATCCTGGCCACGTTGGAAGATTTGGATGGCAAGCTCGCCGAGCTCGAAGGAGACTCGATCCAGCGGCTGCAAGTCGGCATTATCGCCGTGCTCGCCCGTAGCGGCGACGAGCGGTCGATGACCTACCTCCGCAAAATCTGGGACGAAGCCCCCGACCGCCGGCCGGCTGCCTCGCTGGGCCTCGCCCAACAGCCCGAGGGACCGAACTGGGTCTATCTCGTCCGCAGTTTGCCGGTGCTCGAGGCGGCTGGTGCCCGCGAAATCTGCAACAAGCTGATGCATGTCGCCCAGGCGCCGGAAGAGTCCGAACCGTATCGCCAGGCGATTCTGCTCGGCCTGAAGATGAAACAAAAGGACTTCGACAAGCCGGACGCAGCCGAGGCGGCTATTGCTCTGTTGTCGTATTGGACCAGCCAGGAACTGGCGACCGATCAACCCGAAGAGCAGCAACTGGCGGCCTGGCAGGCGTGGTTCACCGAAACCTACCCGAACCAGCCGGAGCCAAAACTCCCCGTCATTTCCGACGACGCCAAGTACACCGTTGAGGATTTGATCGCCCATTTGACGAGCGACAAAACGAGTGGCTCGGCTGCCCGCGGGGCCGAGATATACGTCAAAGCCCAGTGCGCCAAGTGCCACCGCTTCGACAACAAGGGAGAAAGCTTCGGCCCCGACCTCTCGACCGTCAGCAACCGCTTCAGCCGCAAAGAACTGATCGAATCGATTGTTTTTCCATCGCACGTGATCTCGTCGCAGTATGCCTCGAAGAAGGTGCTCACCACCGACGGCCAGCAGTTCACGGGGCTGGTCGTTCCCGGCCCGGCGGGCGAAACGATCATCATGCAGCCCAGTGGCGAGAAGGTCACCCTGACCGACGACCAAATCGACAAGTCGAAGCCGAGCAAGCTCTCGGCGATGCCCAATGGCCTGCTCGATCCGCTGTCGCTCGACGAGATCGCCGACCTGTTCGCCTACTTGCATCGCGCGAAGAGCACCGGCTCGCTGTCGCGCCGCCCCGTCGAGACCGAGAAGAAGTAGGGTCGGCTCTTATCTGCTTAGCGACGCTTCGCAGAAGCGTTTTGACTTAGAACCTGTCCAAAACTACGCCACGATTTTGGGTCTTGGTCGGATAGTGTAGTGGCGGTCTGAAATCTCAATCGCAAGTGGGAGGCGGGGGGCGGGG
>JBBDYF010000125.1:0-4110 GCA_040901775.1 Pirellulaceae bacterium
GCCGGGGCGGCCCGCGGTAACGGTTTTATATTGCCTGATGCCCATAGCTTTTGTCTTTCCTGTAGTCCGCGACTTTGTCGCGGCAAACCCGTCACGGAGTGCCCGGGCTACTAAAAGAAGTCGATCCGGTGTTCCTCGTTCAGGGTGACGATCGCCCGCTTCCAACTTTTGGTCTGGCCCTGCTTGAACTTGTGCTTGCGGTGCTTGCCGCGGCGGTTTTGCGTCCGAACCTTTTCCACCTTCACGCTGAACAGATCCTCCACGGCCCGCCGCACGTCCAGCTTCGTCGCGTCGGGGTTCACCTCGAACGCGTACTGATTGTTCCGCGTCGAACGGTGCATCCCCTTTTCCGTCACCAGCGGGCGCAGGATCACCTGGTACGACCGCAGTCGCGGCTGTTCCAGAACCGGTGTTTCCGTGTGATTCATGGCTCAATTCCTTGCAGTTTCTTCATTCGCCGGCGCGGCCGACTTGCTGCTGCGCTCTTTGATCGCGTCCAGGGCGGCCTTGGTGACCAGGATTTTTCGCGGCGTCAGCACGGCCAGGGCATTCAAGTCCGACACCGGCGAAACCGTCACCCGGTCGATGTTGCGGGCGCTCTTATAGACGTTGGCGTCCAGGGCGGCGGTGGTGACCAGCGTGCTCTTTCCCGCTAGGCCGAGGGCCTTCAAAATGCCGGCCATTTCTTTCGTCTTGGGAGACCCGAACGACAGCTCGTCGATCACCACGATGTCTTGCGATTCGAGCTTGCGGACCAGGGCCATTCGCGTGGCGGCCTGCACCGCCTTGCGCGGCAAGCGGTAGGAATAGTCCCGGTTGCGAAGGGCAAACGCGTGGCCGCCGCCGCGGCGAACGGGCGAGCGACGCGAACCGGCCCGAGCGTTGCCGGTCCCCTTCTGGCGATACATCTTCTTGGTCGTGCCGCGCACTTCGCCGCGCGTCTTGGTCTGGTGCGTTCCCAGTCGCTGATTGGCCTGGTACATCACCACCACGTCGTGCAGCAACTGCTGGCTGACCCGAGGCGCGATCTGAGCCGGGTCGATGTCGTACTTGCCGACCTCGGCGCCGGACTTGTTGTAAATGGGGAGACTGACCATGACTCGATTCCCAAACGCAGGACCCGTGGTACTTGAGGGCAAACTTTACCGCACCACGTTCGTAACGCGGACGATCACATACGATCCGTTCGGCCCCGGAACCGCTCCGTGGATGAGCAGCAGGTTGCTCTCTTTGTCGAGCCGGGCGACGCGGATATTGCGGGTCGTCACCTGCTCGTGGCCGTAGTGGCCCGGCATTTTCTTGCCCTTCTTCATGCGGCCGCCGCCTCGATTGGCCGCCAGGGCGCCGGTGCCGCCCATGTGCCGATGCACCTTCTTCACGCCGTGCGTGGCTCGCTGGCCCGCAAAATTGTGCCGCTTCATTACCCCGGCGAACCCGCGCCCCTTGGAAGTGCCGGTGATATCCACCGTCTTGACTCCATCGAGCACGTCGAGCGTTACGTCCTGGCCAACTTGCGACTCGCCGACCGGGCCGCGCAGTTCGCGAATGAAACGCTTGGGCTCGGAATTCGCCTTTTCAGGAGCGGCAACTCCCGCGGCAGCGAGCTTTTTGCTCCGCTTGCTTTCGAGCTTGGCAACATGACCACGTTCACTCCGACTGGCCAAGCGGCGGGGCTTATCGAGAAAGCCAAGCTGCACCGCTTCGTAGCCATCGCGCTCCGCCGTACGCACCTGGAGCACGCGACAAGGGCCCGCCTCGACGACGGTGACGGGAATGCAATTTCCCGCCTCATCATAAATCTGCGTCATCCCGACCTTACGGCCGAGTATTCCCTTGGTCATCGTAATATTCCCGTGATCGGTTGCGGCCAGGAACATCGCAAGTTGCGACTTGCGGATTACCCGGCGAGCTTCCAGTCGATAGGTTGCCTCAGAGATTAAATCCCAAGAACCTAAATCCCCAAAAAACCAAGGTCGAAAAGAATTCTCTCTTGGCTTTTCCCTGCACTACTTCTTTATCCGCCCTACTTGTATCCGCCCTACCTGCTCGACGCCTTGATCTTGATATCGACGCCGGCCGGCAGGCTCAGCTTGTTCAATGCTTCGATCGTCTTGGCGGTGGCCTGCACGATGTCGATCAGCCGCTTGTGCGTCCGAATCTCGAACTGCTGGCGCGCCTTTTTGTCGATGAACGGACCCGACAACACCGTGTACCGCTCGATCCGCGTTGGCAGCGGAATCGGCCCGTGAACTTCGCTATGCGTCCGCTTGGCCGTATCCACGATCTCCAGGGCGCTTTGGTCCAGGATCGCGTGGTCGTAGGCCTCCATTCGGATGCGAATGACTTCTTTCGCCGCTGCCACGTTATGCAAACTCCTCGCCTGCCGATCCCTGCGCTGCGAGTTCGCAGTGGAATCGGGACGGCCGAGACAATTCTCTAGGGAATGGAAACTGTTCTCTACTGAAACTGTTTCCCCAAGGGGGAAACCTCAGATATTAACGAAGCTGCTCAAAAGCGTCAACGGGCGGAAGCCGTGCCGGGACTTAATTTTCCGCGCTTTTGCCAGCCGGACCGACAAGACATGCCCGCCCAGCGAAAAAGCACTCGCGATCTGCTCTTTCCGTTCCCTCCCCAGACAAATTACCAGCTCGCTAGTGGGGCATCGAGCTCGTCGAACAGGCGTCGGCTGTGTCGAGGCTGCGATCCCACACGCTCAAGGGCGAGTTAGCGTCTCCAGGTCGAGATCGTGCCCCGCCGAGCCGTGGTATTGCGATTGGTTGCCGAAATGTCCGCCATTGTCAACGCCGTCCTGGCCAACGCTGTAGAGCACGAAGCTGTAGGTGCCGGGGCGATAGACCAGCGGCTGGCCCGAAAAGGGGTCGAGCGGCACTGCCGAGAGATACCGCGGGGCCAGGTCGTCGAGCCGATCGGGCGGTCGCCCCTGGTCGTGCCGGTAGAGGCGAATCGCCAGGTCGGTTTGCAGCAGGCGGGCCACGGTGATGCTCCGCCACTCCGCCAACTCGGCAGAGGGGTCGGTCGGCTCGTTGCGCAGGTTGGTAAGCACGCTTGTAAAACGAATGGCCCATCCGCCCGCCCGATCCCAATACGCCGCGTCCCGAAGGCGAACCGTTTCCATCGTTTGCCGTTCCGCCAGCGAGCGGTCGAGCGCGGCGATGACCTTGCGGGCCGTCGCCGGGTCAAGCTGATGGCGATGGGCGATCAGCGGTGCCAAGCCCATCCCTTCAAGGGCAATTCCAACGAGGAAGTGAACCGTACTTCCATCGCGCTTCAACATCGTTCCTACCCGAATGTTGGCCAGCGACCAGTCGGAGCCGCGCTCCAGTTTCCCCTTGGCCAGCGCATCTTTCGCCTCGGCATGGATGCCTCGGGCGAGTGCGCGACTCGCCTGCATACTGTCGAGCGCCATTGAATAACCATGGCCGTTGGTCTCATCCGGCGGCGGCAATTCGACGAAGTTGGGCGCTTCGAGCAGCGGCAGCACCTCGGCATACAAGGCCTCCATCCGGTCGGCTGCGGGGGACTGCGGATCTGCCCGGCGCAAGTCGGCAATTGCCACGGGATCGGGGCTAATGGCGTATACCCCGGCGGCGATCGCCACGATCCGCTGATAGTGATTCGATTCGCTCGTCAGCGGCGGCGGCAGCGGGGGGAGCCATAGCATCTGCCCATAGACGATTGCCAGCATTCCCAGGGCAGGTACGGCCATCACCGCAAGGGCCGCCCCCGTCAGGTTGCGCCAGGCGATGCGCCCGGGCAACATCGCCATGCGGAACAGCAGCAAGACGACCACCTGTGCAGCGATGTATTCCGCGACGAGCGTGGCAATGATCGGCACATCGGTTGGTTCCCGCAATCCGATCATTAGATAGACCCCGACGCTCTCACCGATCCGCAGCCAATCTTCGCTGGCCAGAATAAGGGAAGTGGCCGACGGGACAAGCACAATCAAGGCCACCAGCGCGAGGGCGGCTGCCACTCGCCGCCGGCCGAAAATTATCACGTGCGAAAGGACTGCGGTTGCAATCAAGATTGCCGCGTAGGCGGCCAGACCCTGCCAGTCGATCGCAGCCGTCCGGCGGAGAATGACCA